>JBAYRM010000020.1:0-20264 GCA_041676665.1 Trueperaceae bacterium | reverse complement strand
GACCAGCTCTTCAACGTGGCGTCGCGCGACCAGGTGGCCGACCTGCTGTTCGGCAAGCTCAAGCTGTCGGCGGGCAGGCGCACCTCGACCGGCAAGCTCAGCACGGCGGTCAGTGCGCTGGAACCGCTGACCGGCCAGCACGAGGCCGTTGACCTCGTACTTGAGCACCGCGAGCTCGCCAAACTAAGCGGCACCTACCTCGCACCGTTGGCGGCGCTGGCCGACGAGAACGGCCGCGTGCACACCACCTTCCTGCAGACGGTGGTGGCAACGGGCCGCCTCTCGAGCGTGAACCCCAACCTGCAGAGCATCCCCGTGCGCGCGCCGCTGGGGCGCGAGATCCGGCGCTCCTTCGTTGCGGCACAAGGCTACACGCTGCTGGTGGCGGACTACTCGCAGATAGAGCTGCGCGTTCTGGCACACATGGCCAACGAACCGGTGCTCGTGGAGGCGTTCCAGGCCGGCGCCGACATCCACGCCAGCACCGCGGCCACCATCTACAACGTGCCGCTGACCGAGGTCGACGCCGACATGCGGCGCGTGGCCAAGACCATCAACTTCGGTCTGCTGTACGGCATGGGCCCCCAGCGCCTGGCGCGCGAGCTCGGCCTCCCCTACGCCCGAGCCGAGGCGTTCATAAACACGTACTTCGCGAGCTACCCGCGGGTGCGCGAGTTCGTGGACGAGACGCTGGCGCGCGGCACGGAGCAGGGTTACGTAGAGACGCTACTGGGTAGGCGCCGCGGTGTGCTGGAGTTGCGCAGCGCCGACCGGGCGGTGCGCGAAGCGGCGGAGCGCATGACCTTCAACATGCCCGTGCAGGGCAGCGCAGCCGACATCATGAAACTGGCCATGCTGCAGGTGGCGCCGGCCCTCAAGACGCTGCGGGGCCGACTGCTGCTGCAGGTGCACGACGAGATCGTGGCTGAGGTGCCCGCCGGTTCAGCCCAAGAGGCAGCCGCCGAGGTGAAGGGCATCATGGAAGGCGTTTACCCCCTGAAGGTGCCGCTGGTCGCCAACGTCGGCCTGGGCGCCAACTGGCTCGAAGCACATTAGCGCCGGCCGCGGGCAGCCTTGTAAGGCCACGGTAAGAGCGCCCTCCGGTAACATTGCCGCATGTCTTCCAGGCGCTACTTCGGAACCGATGGCATCCGCGGCGTTGCGGGCGAGTACCCGATGACGGCCGCGTTCGCGCTTAGGCTCGGAGTCGCAGCTGCGGAGAGCCTCAAGCGCAGCGGCGTCAGCCGCCCACACGTACTCATTGGCATGGATACGCGGCGTTCGGGCCCTATGCTGGCGCACGCGGCCGCCGCGGGCCTGACGTCACGCGGCGCGAACGTCACTTGGCTCGGCGTGGTGCCCACGCCGGGCGTATCGTTCCTCACCAAGGCCCTGGGCGCCGACGCTGGACTCATGGTCTCGGCCAGCCACAACCCGTATCACGACAACGGCCTCAAGCTGTTCGACGGCTCCGGCTCCAAGCTCTCTGACGAGGCCGAGAGCCGCATCGAAGCGCTGCTTGAAGAGCTTTCGGACGTAGACGCCGCTCGGCTGGAGCCGGTAACGGGCACCGACCTGGGCACTATCGCCAACGACAACCATGCGGCGCTCGGCAGCGGCTCGGTGCTGGACCCGTACCTGCAGCACCTGCTCGACAACGCCCCGTACCTAGACGGCCTGCGCGTCGCCCTCGACGGCGCCCACGGCGCCGCCTACGCCATAGCCCCTAGGCTGTTCACCCGGATCGGCAGCCGGGTCGACATCATGAACATGGAGCCCAACGGCCTCAACATCAACGTTGAGTGCGGCTCCACGCACCCAGACGCGTTAGCGCGGAAGGTGGTGGAGGGCGGCTTCGACGTCGGGGTCACGTTCGACGGCGACGCCGACCGCGCCCTGCTCATCGACTCGCGCGGCCGCCTGGTGTCGGGCGACCACATCATCGCCATCACTGCCCTTTCGCGCGGCGAGAGCGAAGTGGTGGCCACCCAGATGAGCAACCTGGGCGCCGAGCGCTTCCTGCAGGGCCACGGTGTGACCATGCACCGCGCCAACGTTGGCGACCGCTACGTGTTCGAGGAGTTGCGCAAGCGGCAGCTCACGCTGGGTGGCGAGCAGTCGGGCCACGTGCTGTTCCTCGACAAGGCGCCCACCGGCGACGGCATGCTAACGGCGCTGATGGCCCTGGCGGCCGTGCGCAAGTCGGGCAAGACGCTGGATCAGTGGGTCGACCAGATCCCGGAGTACCCGCAGGTGCTTCTCAACGTGCCCGTGCCCATCGGTCAGCGCGACTCGCTGGCCAGCGAACCTGCGGTGCAGGCGGCGCTGCGCACGGCCGAGGCGGCCATGGGCGACACCGGCCGGATCCTCCTGCGGCCGAGCGGCACCGAACCGCTGGTGCGGGTCATGGTCGAGGGTGAGGACAGCGACCAGGTCAACCGCGTAGCCGAACAGGTCGCGCAGGCTGTGAGAACAGCGGCCGGGGCGGCCACTCGCGTAGCGAGCTGAACCGCGCCGGCCGCCGGGGCCGCTGGCCCTAAAGGAGGGTGCTCTACCCTCAGATCAGGCGAGCGTCGGGCCCCTCGGTGGTGCCCGGGATCACCAGCTTCTGCCCCACCCGGATCAGGTTGGGGTTATCGATGCCGTTGGCTTCGGCGATCTTCATGTAAGAGGAGCGCCCGGCGCTACCGTAGTAGTGCAGAGCGATGGCCGAGAGGGTGTCACCAGACTTGACGGTGTACACGACGTTGCCCTCGTCGTCGGTCACGTTCAGCTGAGCCGCGTGAGCGATGACCTGCAGGCCGCTGACGTCGACACCCGTGACGCCTGAAACCGAAGCGGCCAGCTCCTTGGCGCGCGCGTGCTCGGCCTCCGAGTCGACCGCGCCGCGAAGAACGATGGTGGTGCCCTTCTGCAGCACGTCCACCGGGTTGTCGGCCAGGCTGGGTTCGGCCCTGATGAGGGCGTGGGCGGCCTTGGCGCGACCCGAGGGCGCGTCCAGGTCAGAGCTGACGGCGCTCATGGTGCCGCCCGTGGCGCCACCGGCGCTGGCGTCGGCGCTCGCGGCTACAGTGATGCCGCTCAGGTCCACGCCCTCGATGCCGTTAATGCCGTCGGCGATGGCGGTGATCAGGTTCTTGTAGCGCTCGTTGGGCACCTCGCCCGACACCTTGGCGACCTTCTTGGCAACGCTGACGTCGAGGTTCAGCGCGGCGGTCAGGTCCTGGTCCTTAAGAGCTTCGATCAGGCGGTCCTTGGCAGATTTTCCGAATGGCCACATAAGTTAAGGTTCCTTTCTGCACGTGATGCAGTTGCCCCCTGATGATAACTAACTCACAGTATCGTTGGAGGTGCACCCTCGACTGCGAACGGCTCGCCGCCGTGCACCGACCGCCGTGCTCCGCTCCCCTCCTACCTGCAGCGACCTCGCAGCAGACCCGCTTCACCGCAGCGCGGGCGCACTAGGAGGGACACCATGACCGTCAACCACAACGATCAAGTTGCGCGCACCAACGTACGGCTGACCCTGGTAGCTGGCGTGGTCGCCGCCACGCTGGGGCTAGCCCTGCTACTCAGCGGCCTGTCGGGCGCCCAAACGGCCACCGAGGTAGCGGCCAACTCAGCGCTGCTGGTGGCCGAGAGCCCCGAGCACGGGCCCTTCCTCACCGACGCTGCCGGCAGGGCGCTCTACATCTTCCTGAACGACACCAGCGGCGTTAGCAACTGCGAGGGCGGCTGCCTGGTGAACTGGCCGCCGCTCACGGCGGCTGCCGGCGACCAACTGCCGATGCTGCCGGAGGGTAGCGACGCCTCGCTGCTGGGCACGTTCCAGCACCCTGACGGCACGCTTCAGGTGGTGTTCAACGGCTGGCCGCTGTACTACTTCGTGGCCGACACCGCGCCCGGCATGACCGCGGGGCAGGGTCAGGGCGGCGTCTGGTACCTGGTCACGCCGCAGGGCACAGGCGCCGGACTGGCTGAGGGCGAACCGGGCGGAGGCGCCGCTCCATAGGCCCCAGTCGACCAGCGCGCAGCAACCGGAACGGCAACAGGAAGGGCGCAGCCGCGTGGCTGCGCCCTCGTTGGTGCGCCCGAGAAGATTCGAACTCCTGACCTTCTGATCCGTAGTCAGACGCTCTATCCAGCTGAGCTACGGGCGCGTGTTGGCCCTGGCCACTAATGACCGGGGGCTAGCTACTCTAGCACGGTACGCCATGACGACCTGTTGGACCACCGCTTGCTTGGCGGGCGGGAAATGTGGCGGAGGGTGAGGGATTCGAACCCCCGGACAGGTTGCCCCGTCTGCAGTTTTCAAGACTGCCGCCTTCAACCGCTCGGCCAACCCTCCAAGGCGCCCGAAAGGCCGCTCGGGCCCGCAGTTAGCAGGCCCGAGTATAACGGACTCTCACCAGTTGAAGCTGTAGACGGCGCCAGAGTTGAGTTCAACGCCGTCCTTGCCCGAGGCCCCAACGAACACCTCGTCGGCTCCGAGGGCGACCGCTACCCCGAACCAATCGTTCTCGGCGGCGTCGGCGGCCCTGAGCACCGCCACCTCGCTCCACTCTCCGCCCGACAGCTGGTACACGTACGCCGCGCCAGCGTTAGGGGCGGCGCCCGGGTCGCCCCGCGACCCGATTACCATGCGACCCTGGCTGATAGCGATCGCCTCGCCGTAACCCGTGAGCGTGGTCGGCTGCGAGGGCGTGAGCTTGGCGCCCGCGGTCCACTCGTTGCCCTCTCTCGTGAACACGTACGCGGCTCCCGAACGCTGACCGTCCACATCGTGGGCGGTGGCCCCCACCACTACCAGGTCGTCTGTGGCCGCGACGCCCATGCCGAAGTAGTCGCCGTCCTCCCCGTCCGCCGCCGTCAGCTGCGCCAGTTCGGTCCACTCGTCGCCGTTACGGCCGAAAACGTACACGGCCTCCGCGAAGCTGCCCACGTAGATGGTGTCCTGAGTCATAGCCATAGACGTTCCGAAGTTGCCCCATTCTGTCGGGGTGGGCGCCCGGAGCTTCGCGTGCTGCGTCCAGGCTTCGCCGTTACGCTGGAAGATGTACACGGAGCCGGTGGAAGATCCCGCGTAGGAGCTAACGGCTGCGTAATCGCCGTGGATCGCAACGTCCAGCCCGAAGTTAGAACCTGCGGTCGTGTCCCAAGGCAGCAGCTTGGCCTGTTCGGTCCAAGTGGCACCATCGCGCCGGAACACGTAAGCGGCGCCGGCCCCTGCGCCGAGTTCGTTGTCGTGCTCCGCACCCACGATGACGTAATCGCCATGAATGGCCACGGCGTTCCCGAACCACTGGTTGTCCCACGAGTCGGAAGGGAGGAGCTTGGCCTGATAGACCCAAGCGCCCTCGGCCTGATGGTAGACGTACGCCGCGCCGTGACCGAGCGCCGTTTCGGTTTGCCCGTCGCGAGCTGCGCCCACTACGAGGTAGTCGCCACCTACTGCTACGGCGCCACCGAACGCGGCGGCCAGGGCCGCGTCGGGCGCGGTGACCATAGGGCCAGCGGTGATGCCTGGCTGGCTGACCGTTAGCACGAAAGAGGTGGCAGCACTGCGCCCTAAAGCGTTGGTAGCGCTCACCGAGATGGTCGTGGTGCCAACGGCGTCGGGAACTGGCGCTATCACCAGCACGCGGTCTGTGCCGCTGCCGGTGATGCTCAGGCCCGCGTCGGCCACCACGGCCTGGTTGCTGCTGCTGACGCTGAGAACGAGGGAGCCTACGTCGGCGTCCGACACGGTGAACGCCACGCTAACGGTCTGGTTGGCGTTGGTGCTGCGAGCGCTGAGCTGGGTGATGCTGGGACCGGCCTCGGCTGGCGCGCCGCTGCAGGCAGCGACCAGCATCACTAAGCCGACGCAGATGGCGAGGGCGTAAACGCGGAGTTGGTTCACCTGATCCTCCTAAGGAAGTAGCTCGCGCCCGAGTCGAAGCCGACGCCGTCGTCACCAGGTGCGCCCACCAGGTAGAACTCGTCGCTAACGGCGACCGAGTAACCGAACCAGTCACCCGCGGCCCCGTCCGTGGCCACCAGCTTCTCGTGTTCCGTCCAGGCGTCGCCGAGGAGGCGGTAAACGTAGGCGGATCCGGAGTCGTCACCCAGGTCGTCATCGAGCCGCGAACCCACGATGGCGGTGTCACCGCTCAGGGCGACAGCCATTCCGAAAATGTCCCACCGCTCCGCGTCTGAAGCGAGCAGCTTGGCTTGCTCGACCCAGTCGGAGCCGTTACGGCTAAACACGTAGGCGCTGCCGGTACGGTCGGCGCCATCGTCATCGAACGGGGAGCCTACGAGCGCGTGCCCGCTGCTGATGGCTACCGCCGAGCCGAACCGGTCGAGGGCGGCGCCGTCGGAGGCGGTGAGCTTAGCCTGCTCGCTCCACGCGCCTTCGGCGCGGTGGAACACGTAGGCGGCGCCCGGTTTCGTGCCTTCTGTCAGGTCGTACGGGTCGAACGGCGCGCCGACCAGGATGCTGTCCTCGTGAACGGCGACTGCGTAGCCGAAGGCGTCGTTCTCGGCGCCGTCAGAAGCCGTGAGCACAGCCGCTTCAGTCCACGTGTCCCCGGTTAGTTGGAACACGTAAGCCGCGCCAGCTGAAGGGCCGGCACTGTCAATCTGCCAGGCACCGACCACGATGGTCTCCCCGCTGATGGCAACGGAGGAGCCGTAACCTGAGCTGCCGTCGCCCGGCGTCACTGTGAGTATGGCCTGCTCAGTCCAGGTGGCGCCGTCGCGTTTGAACACGTACGCCGCGCCGTTGATATCTGGCCCGACCTCGTATTCGGGGGCCCCGACTACTGCGTAGTCGCCGCTAATCGCCACGACGGTGCCGAAGATGTCGTGAGAACTGCCGTCCGAGGCCCTAAGCTTCGCCTGCTGGGTCCAGATGTCACCCACCCGGTGGAAGATGTACGCGGCGCCCGTCTGGATGTCCAGTCCCTCGTCGGCGTTCTTGTTGGGACTGCCGACTATGGCGTAGTCGCCGCTGATAGCCACTGACCTGCCGAAAGCGTCGTTATGCGCGCGGTCGGACGCCGTCTTCTTGGGAGTGTCGCCGCTCACCACAAGCTCGAAACTGCCGGTGGCGCTGCGCCCCGCCGAGTTCGTGGCGCTGATGGTGATGGTTGTGCTGCCCAGTGCTCCCGCGACCGGCGTGATCTGCAGCTGGCGGGCGGCGCCGCTGCCGGAGAGGCTCAAGCCTGAGTCGGGCACTACCGCCTGGTCGCTACTGCGAGCGCTGAGGCTCAACCCTGCCAGGTCGTCGTCGGCCACCGTGAAACGAACCTCCAGCGGCTGGTTCATGGGCGTGCTCTGATCGGCGATGGCCGAGAGCACCGGCGGGGTTCCTGTGGCGGGCGGACTACCGCACGCCGCCAGGAGCAGCGCCACCACGGCCACGGCCAGGCCCGTATGGGCGAACCGGCGCCGCGGCCTTAGGCCGCCCGCCGAGCTTCGGCGTCCGCTGCGGAACGCCGTCCAGTCGGAAACTGGTTCTACCTTCATGCTCACTTCCCCTCGGTTAGAACTGCCTCTCAGGGTGCAGCCGAGGGGGTTAAATCAGACTTAGAGGAACGCCTTCAAACGCCTGAAGCCCCGCTAATCGCGGGGCTTCAGGCTCGCTCCTGTTGCCAGGACGGTACTCTATGGTGCGCCCGAGAAGATTCGAACTCCTGACCTTCTGATCCGTAGTCAGACGCTCTATCCAGCTGAGCTACGGGCGCTCGGTTTCGTGCCGCCTGACGGTTGGCGGAGAGGGAGGGATTTGAACCCTCGATGGAGGTTTAGGCCCCCATACTCCCTTAGCAGGGGAGCGCCTTCAGCCGCTCGGCCACCTCTCCATGCCAGTCGCTACGTGGTGCAGCGCCACCGGTAAGGCTGGCTGCGCCACATACAGCGTATGAGAATACACGCGGCGCGAGGAGCGTGTCAACGCGGGTTGCCGCACCCGCGGCGCCTGGTGCCGCACGGGCTTCTATGGTTGAATCGGGCATCCCCGTAGGAAGGCGCGTGAGGAGAATGCCCGAAAGCCACCAGGCAAAACCAGGTCCGTTCGACGTCAGCGACGTGATCGAGCGGTCGCGCGCCCTCATCTCCGGCAGCAAGCGCCACGGCGTGTACCTCCTGCTCACCATGGTTGGCGTGTTCCTGGCTATCAGCCTCGTTAGCAACATCCTCTTCGCCGTTGACCCAGACACCTTGCGTGCCGGCCCGCTCTGGTGGGACGTCGCCACTGGCGCGTTCGGCGCCAGCTTCCTGGCCATGCTAACGACGTCGTTCGGCCTGCACCGCGCTCGCGGCTCGCGCTTGTCGTACTCCACCCTGTTCGTCTTCATCGAGAAGCTTTGGCCCTATCTAGTCATCGCAGTACCGACCACCTTGCTCACCGTTCTGGCCGACGACAGCGGTAGCTGGTTCGTTCGCGTAGGCGTGGGCCTGGTCATCTTCCCCGTCACTTACGTGCCCTACTTCATGATCGACAGGGACATGTCGCCACTGGTCGCCCTGGAGGGGGCTTACGCGCTTGTGCTCGCCAACATCGGGCAGTTCATCCTCTTCACCCTGCTTTCCGTCGGTCTGTCGATCCTGGGCGTTCTAACGTTGGGTGTGGGGCTGATCTGGCTAGGGCCGTTCTTCATGATCGCCCAGGCCATCATCTACGACGAGGCGGTCGGCATCCGCGGCGATTACGCCACCTGAGCCGAGCGTGACCCCTGACGCCTACCCGCCCGAGCTGGCCACTTGCCGCCGCTGCCCGCGCCTAGCCGCGTTCCGGGAGGAGGTCGCGCAGGCGAAGCGGCGTGCGTACCGGCACGAGGAGTACTGGGGCGCCCCCGTGCCTGGCTTCGGCGACGTGAACGCTCAGCTCGTTCTGGTGGGGCTGGCTCCGGGAGCGCACGGCAGCAACCGAACCGGTCGCATGTTCACCGGCGACGCGTCCGGCGACTTCCTCTACCCCGCCCTGCACCGCGCCGGGCTCGCGAACCAGCCCACCGCCGTGGACCGGCACGACGGGTTGGAACTGAGTGGCGTCTGGATAACAGCGGCGGCTCGCTGCGTACCGCCGGGCAACAAGCCATCGAACGCGGAGCTGAACGAGTGCCGCAGTTGGCTGCTTCACGACCTGGCCCTGCTGAGGCGCGCCCGGGCTGTGCTGGCTATCGGCAAGGTGGGCCACGACTCGGTCATCAAAGCGTGGCGCGAACTCGGGCTGCAGACGACGCTGGCGGCGCACCCGTTCGCGCACGGCGCCGTGCACAGGCTGGATTTGCTGCCCGGCGCCCAGGCGGCGCGCGCGTTGCCGCTGGTCGACACCTTTCACGTGAGCTTTCAGAACACGAACACCGGCAAGCTCACGCCCGTCATGTTCGATCAGGTGCTCAAGGCCGCCAAGGGGTGGGCGGGCCTCAGCTGAGCGGCGGTTCGTTGCTGGCTCTCCGGTTGCCGGGAACGTTCTCCGGCGGCTGGTCGGCGGCCCACAGCGTCTGCCTCAGCATGCCGCGCAGCGCTGCCAGGTCGTGGGCGCTGGGTCTGGCGCGGTCGATGAGGCCCCGGTAGAGGCGCAGGATGCCCGGCAGGCGCCGCTCGTCGGTGTAACCGATGTGGACAAGCGTGTGCGCCAGCTGGGTGTAGAAGCCTTCGAGCTGATCGCGTTTGGCTGGCTCATGCCCCTCGGGCAGGCCGGCGAGGCCCGGCGGGCCCGCCTCGCTGGTTGGCGTCATAACCGCGTTCAGGTTCTTCGCTGGCTCGTCGGCCATATCGGCCTGCGCCGAGCCCAGCTCGTACGCCACCACCAGTACCGCCTGGGCGAGGTTGAGGCTCGAGAAGTCAAGCGTTGGGATGACGATCTGCCCTTGGCAGCGTGTGAGGTGCTCGTTAGAGAGGCCGTGGTCCTCGGGGCCGAACAGCACCGCGGCGTGCGCGTCGAGTTCGCGGGCCGCGGAGCGGGGCGAGAGCACCAGGAAGTTGTCGGCCGCCCGGCCGCGAGCGCTGGTGCCAAGCACGGTGGTGCGGTCGGCGATGGCCTCGTCCAGGCTCTGTACAACGGTCGCGTTGTCCAGCACTTCAGCCGCGTGCGACGCGAGCGCGTAAGCGCGGTGGTCTAGGCGGCAGCGGGGCGCCACCAGCCACAGGTCGCGCAGGCCGAAGTTGAGCATGGCCCGGGCGGCTGCCCCCACGTTGGCCGACTCCTTCGTGCTCACTAGCACGATGCGTGGTGCGCTCACGCGGGCGAGCATAACAGCGCGCTAACGAACAAGCGAAGGCGCCCGCAGACCGTTGTGGCCTGCGGGCGCCCGAGCGGGAAGGGTGAGAGGCTTTAGGCCTCAGCCTGCTTGAAGCTGTTGATGCGCTTGGCGAGGCGCGACTTGCGGCGCGCGGCCGTGTTGGGGTGGAAGACCGAGGTCTTGATGGCGCGGTCGACCAGGCCCTGCACGACCTTCTCGTACTTGGCGGCGGCCTCGAAATCGCCCTTCTCGGCGGCGGCGACCGCCTTCTTGCTGAAGGTGCGGATGGTGCTCTTCTTGGCGCGGCCGGCGGCGCGGCGCTTCTCGGACTGCCGGTGACGCTTCTGCGCAGATGGGTTCTGTGACACGGTTCTCCTTATTGCTCCAGGAATGCGCCGCCCGGCTTGCAGCGGCGGCATGCTCTCGTAGGTTCGGCCGCCGCTGGGGCATGGCCCCGTTAGCCTGCGGTGGCGCCGACCCTCGCGGGCCGGTAACTTGCAGATGTTAGCACAGGCTTGGCCCCCTTCTCAAGCGGTGGCGACGCCGCAGACCTGCTAGATTGCTGCCAATGCTTGACGTGAGCGCCGCGTTGGCTTTGGTGAAAGACGTGCTGTTCATGGCGAGCGGCTTCGCCGAGCAAGTAGTGAGCACCCCGGGCGCGGGCAGGCTCGCGCTGATAGTGGTGGTTCTGGCGGGCCTCTCCGAGGCCGCCGGCGAGTCCATGGTGCTGTTCGTGAACCGCGTGAAGGCCTCGCACTTCGTGCGCAGCCTGGTCATCTCCGCGTTCATCTTCGCTTTCACGTACTTCTTCCTGGCAGCCTCCATCTGGGTCGTCGCCCGCTTCTTCCTGGAGCCCACCGCCCAGTTCCGGCAGATCGCAACCGTGGTGGCGCTAGCGCAGGCGCCGCGCCTGTTCGGCTTCCTGGTGTTCCTGCCGTACTTCGGACTACCCACCTCGATCCTGCTGTGGATCTGGGGCCTGCTGGCCACCACGGTGGGTGTGGCCGAGCTCCTCGACCTGGTGGCGTGGGAGTCCGTCTTGGTGGTAGCGCTGGGAAGCGTCCTGCTGCTCACGCTGCAGCGCACCGTGGGGCGGCCCCTGCTGGCGCTGGCCCGCATAATGCGCAGGCGGGCGGCGGGTGTTGAGCTGGTAACGGACCGGCAGCAGCTGAAGGCGCTGGTCGACTCCGGACCCGACGAGGGGCTCAGGCCGCACGTTCCGGAGCGCCGCCGAAGGCAGCGCCTATGATCGGCACCCTTATCGGAATAGCGCTCGTGGCGGTCGTCATCTCGCTGCTGCTCTCGCCCATCGAGACGCTCGGGTGGTGGGCGGGCTGGTACGGCCACGGCCTGCATGACCCGCGCGAGGCACCATCAGCGAGTGCGGAGGCGGCCGAGGAGCCACAGGCGCCAGCCGATCACTACGTCGTGTACCTAGACGGCATCGCCCACGTGGGGCGCTATCACTACCGCGACGTTCAGGGCCTGCTTGACGGTCTGGCCGAGCGCCTGCCAGCCAGCCGCGTTATCGGCGACATCATGCCGTACTCGGTTCGTGACGTGGCGCTGCTGTCGAGCCAACGGCCGTTGGCACGCTGGTGGCGCCGCATGTTCGTTCAGAAGACGGAGCGCGAGGGTTCGCCGCTCAGCTTCACCATCAACCTGCGGAACCTGTTCCAGGTGCTGGTGGCGGCCGACCCGCGCTACGGCCGCATCTACGGTCAGGGTCAGGCGCAGGTCATCCTTGCGGCGCTCCTGAAGGCGGGTTACGTGCCGGGCAGCGGCGCCCCCATCACCATCATCGGCTACAGCGGTGGTGTACAGGTCGGTCTGGCTGCCACGCCGTTCATCAAGCGGGCGCTGGGCGCCCCGGTCTCGATGATCTCGCTGGCCGGCGTCATGGCCAGCGAGGCGGGCCTCGACTGGCTCGACCTCATGTACCACCTGCAGAGCCCCAGCGACAGGATCCCGTTCTGGGGTCAGGTCTTCTTCCCGGGCCGCTGGCCCATAATGCGCGCGTCGCACTGGAACCGCATGCTGCGCAGCGACCGCCTGCGCTTCGTGAACATGGGTCCCATGCGCCATAACGGCCCCGGCAGCTACCTCGACGACTCGGTGGTCAAGCACGGGGAGAGCAACCTAGAGCGCACGACCGGGGTCATGGTGGGGCTCATAAACGAGGTCCAGGCACACCATCTGGCGGGCGGCTCCTCGCCCGGCGAACCTCACACCAACCAGCGGCGCGTTAAGGCCGTGTAACACAGCCCTCACGTGCTGGGGGCCCGTTAGCCTATACTGCGGTTCGCTTTCCGCTTGCCCTGATTAGCTTCCTGGCTCGTGGTTGGCCAGGAAGGATTACCAAACTGATGCAAGAACAACTAGGTTTCGACGCGTTCGGGCTCGACCCGCGCGTCAACATCGGCGTGCGTGCTGCCGGCTACGAGGAGCCCACACCGATCCAACGCGAGACGATCGCGGAGGCCATGTCGGGCCGCCACGTACTGGGCCTCGCCCAGACCGGCACCGGCAAGACGGCCGCTTTCGTGCTCCCCATCCTCAACAGGCTGCTCGAGGGCCAGGGCCCCGAAGGCCAGCGCCACGGCGGCCGCGGCACCAGGCGCAAGACCCGCGCCCTGGTCGTAGCGCCCACGCGTGAGCTGGCCGAGCAGATCAACGACGAGTTCCGCACCCTGGGTCAGGCCAGCGGCCTTCGCAGCGCCACCGTTTACGGCGGCGTCGGCTTCCAGCCTCAGATCGAGGCGCTGCGTGGCCGCGCCGACATCATCGTCGCTTGCCCCGGCAGGCTCATCGACCACATGGAGCGCGGCATCGCCGATCTCACTAACGTCGAGGTACTGGTGCTGGACGAGGCAGACCACATGTTCGACATGGGCTTCCTCCCCCCCATCCGCCGCATCCTCAAGGCCGTACCCGACGGCGCCCAGCGCATGCTGTTCTCCGCCACCATGCCCAGCGAAGTCAGCCACCTTGCCGACGAGGTGCTCACCGACCCCCACAAGGTCGCGGTGGCCCACCAGGCTCCGGCCGAGACCATCGACCACGCCCTGGTAGCGGTCGACGAGAAGGCCAAGACCGACCTGCTGCTGCACATGCTGAAGACGCAGGATCACCGCTCGACCCTCGTGTTCACCCGCACCAAGCACCGCGCCAAGAAGCTGGCGCGCCTGCTTGACGAGGCCAACATCTTCGTGGCCGAAATCCAGGGCAACCTGTCGCAGCGGCGCCGCCAGGAAGCCCTCGACGGCTTCAAGGACGGCACCTACCACGTGCTGGTAGCTACCGACATCGCCGCCCGCGGCATCGACGTGGCGCGCGTATCGCACGTCATCAACTTCGACTTCCCCGACACCCCTGAGGCGTACACCCACCGCATCGGCCGCACCGGCCGCGCGCGGCGCAGCGGCAAGGCCATCACGTTCGTCACCGAGTACGACTTCGCCAACGTGCAGCAGCTCGAGCGCAAGCTCGCCATGCGCATCGAGCGCGAACGCTTCGACGGCTTCGCTGGCCCGGCCGACGCCCTCGAGGCGCTGCGCCCAGGCACCGCCACCGCCCGCCACGGGGGGCAGCGCCAGGGCGGCCAGCGCCGCGGCGGGCGCTCCTCCGGGTCAGGTCGCGGCCAGCAGGGTTCCAGCGGCGGTCGGAACCAGCGCGGTGCTCAGCGGCAGGGCGACCAGCGCGGCGCAGCCGCTTCGCAGGACGGCGCCCAACAGGGAAGCCGCCCGGCTGGCTCCAGCAACCGCAACCGCCGCCGCAGGCCACGCCAGGGCTCCCCGGCGGGCCGCCACGGTAGCGCTAACAAGCGCGACTACTGAACAAGGGCCTAGCCACGTTAGGCAGTAACCCGTAGCGCCAGACGTGCCCTCGCTCCATCCTTGGGGCGAGGGCACGTTCATGTCTGGCATCACATCGAAGATCGGGCGCTCCGCGTCAACGGCCGCCGCCACCCCCAGCCCGCTGCAGCAGCGCGTGCTGCACTTCGTGGCGCACGGCGAGGGCCACGGCGTGGTCGAGGCCACGGCGGGCAGCGGCAAGACCACCACACTGGTTCAGGTGGCGCGGCTCCTTCCGCAGGGCCAGCCCGCCTGCTTCCTGGCGTTCAACCGCGCGACCGCGGCCGAGCTCAGGGCGCGGCTACCCGGTCACGTGGAAGCCACCACCATCCACGCGCTTGGCCGCAGCGTGCTGGTCAAGCGGTTCCCGCACCTAGCCGCGGTCACGCCCAACGCGGGCAAGTACCGCGCGCTGGCGCTCACGCTGGTACGCGGCCAGACCGACCAGGCAGCAGAGGCCGAGCAGCTAGCCCAGTACCTGGCGCGTCTGGCTAGCTTCACGCGCTTAGCCACAGGGCCCGACGGCGTGGCGCCACAACCCGACCAGGTAGCCAGGCGCCACGGCCTCGAGAGCCCCGTAACCTCCGCACGAACGGCGCAGCTGCAGGCGCTGCTGCCAGCGCTGCTGGCGCAGGGACTGGAACAGGTGCCCGGTGGCCAGCTCGACTTCACCGACATGCTCTACGCGCCCCTTACACTGCGGTTACCGCCACCGCGGTACGCGTTCGTGTGCGTAGACGAGGCGCAGGACCTCAGCCCCCTCACCCTGGCCCTCGTTATGCTTCTGGTGAACGCCGGAGCGCGCGCCCTGTTCGTGGGCGACCCGCGCCAGGCCATCTACGCCTTCGCTGGAGCAGACTCCCACTCACTGCAGCGCATCAGCAAGGCGACCGCGGCCACCGTACTGCCCCTCTCCGTCAGCTTTCGCTGCCCCAGCCGACACGTAGCCCTGGCGCGGCGCTACTCGCCCAGCATCCAGGCTGCACCCGGCGCCACCGCCGGCGTCGTGCGCCTCATGAACCTCGACCAGCTCCCGCACCTCGCGGCCGCCGGCGACCTGATCATGAGCCGCGTCAACGCCCCGCTCATCGGTTTACAGCTCCGTCTGGCCGAGGCAGGCACGCCGGCCCGCGTGCTGGGCACCGACATGGTGCAGCCCACACTGGCGCTGGCACGGCAGCTCTTCGGCGGCGGCCTACCACCCACTGCCGCCCAACTGGTAGGGCAGCACGCCAAGGACGAGAGTCACTTGCTCGAACGCGAACTGCTTACCAGCCCGGCACTCGCCGAGGTGCTCCGGATCAGTCACGACCGCCACCAGGCCCTAGCGATCCTCCTTAGGCGGCTCGGCAACCTGAAGACCAGCACGTTCCACGACCTCGAGAACCTCGCTCACGCCCTGCTCGGTGGCGCCCCGTCCGCAGTCGCAGCAGAGGTGGCCAACCGCTCAAGCGGCAATCACGGCACAGCCAAGCGCGCTCCCCGCCCGCCCGGGCCGGTGATCCTGAGCACCATCCACAAGGCCAAGGGGCGCGAAGCGAAGCGCGTGTTCCTCCTCTTCCCAGAGGAGCTCGCGCCAGCCGCGGCACCATCCGAACCGGGCAGTACAGTGCAAGGCTCCGAAGCCGCAGCTACAGAACCCAGCGACGACGCCGCAGCCGAGGCTAACGTGCTGTTCGTGGCGCTCACGCGGGCGAAGCACGAACTGGTGCTGGTCGAGCGCACCGCTGGCGCCCTGGCAGCGCGCGTGCGGAGCGCCAAAGCAGAGAAGCGCGCACCGCCCGGCACCGACCTGGCTCTAGCTCGAAGCTGGGATCAGGTGCTCGCCCTGGCACAGCTCATGGCTGGCAAACAGCCGCGGCGCCGCAATCGGTGGCTCACTCCAGGCGCACGCGGGGCGGCTCGACGGCCGTGACCTTACGGATGCCGAACACGTACGTAGCGAAGAGCCAGAAACCGATGCGGCGCTGGAACGCCATCTCAAGGCCAACGCGCTCCACCCAGGCCGGCACTTCGTAAGGCGCGTAGCGGTCGCGGGTCCTTACCTCCAACATGTCGCCCAGGGCCACTTCAGACAGCTTCTGCCTTACGCGCACGAGGCCCAGCGAGCAGGTCACGTTACGGTTGTCCAGCAGGTGAACCGTCACGCTCCTCCCCCCTGCAAGTCATCCAGGTTGCACACGCCCCGAACCGGTGAGCAGGCGCGGTAAAGCGGGCAGGTGATGAAGATGACCACCACCGCGCCGATGAGACCCAGCTTGAGGGGGATGAGCAGCCCAATGCCGTCGCGCCAGAACGGGCTGGCGAACCCGCCGTACCTCAGCGCCATCCACACGCCCGTGAAGATGATGGTCGGCAGCGAAGTGCGCACAACCCACCGGAACCGCTCCAGTTGGCGGGCGCCCGCCACCACCGCGTGGATATTGGCGTGCCGCCTGCCGGCCGGCACGGCCGCGCCCAGGTTGAAGAGCGCCCCACCGAGCCACAGACCGAACGCCAGCAGGTGCGCGCCCCTCACCAGCATCAGGTACACCAGGCCGCTCGAGTCGGCCACGCTCCAGAGGATCAGCGTGCTCGCCCCGAACACCAAGCCCAGCCAGGCTGGCCAGCGGCCACGCCAGGCGAAAGGCAACGCGCAGGCGGCCGCCAGGTTAGTGGCCACCAGAGCCGCCGCCTGCCACGAGGACAGGTAACCCATAAGGAACGGGGCGGTCGCGGCCACCACGCTGAAGGCCGCCAGGAACCGGCCTATTAGCCTCACCCGGCCAAGCAGCGCCTCGTGGAGGGCGCCTACCCGCTCGGGCGAGAGCCCCTCCTCAGCGCCCCTGAGGTAGAAGAGGCGCCACGCCAGGAAGCCCACCACCAGCGCCGGGCTCCAGATGGCGGTCCAGCGCCAGAAGAGCGCGAAGCCTGTAAGTCCATGCATGCGACCCGTGAAGTACACGCCTAGTAGCGAAGCTAGCGTAATAAGCACGAAGGCCGCGCGCGGAAGGAGCGGCGTCTCGCTCTTGACCTGCACGGTGGTAGAGGCGGAGGCGCCGGAAGTAACTGTGGTGTCAGCCATGCTGGCTCAAGGCTACTTTCGCCGCCCCGTGTCCGCCTTGACCTAGGTAAAACCGTGTGCGGGGCTATCATCCATGCATGGCACTTCATGGCGAATACAAGACCCCCGGGGGGAAGCTCGTGGTCGTTGACTTAACGGTCCAGAACGGCCACCTGAGCAACGTCGCGGTCAGCGGCGACTTCTTCCTCGAACCGCCGGAGGCGCTCGACAACATCGTGGCGGCACTGGAAGGCGCATCGTCTCAGGCAAACGAAACCGAGTTGGCCCGGCTCATCGAGGCGAGCCTGCCCGAGGGTGCCGAGCTCATCGGCTTCGACGCCGCCTCGGTGGCGGTGGCCGTGCGCCGCGCTGTCACAGATGGCAGCCCGCGGGAGCGCGCATGAGCGGCGACGCGAACAAGAGCGCCTGGGAACTCGGTCCGCGTGCCGATGAGTTCCGAGCACGCTGGCTCGATCACGACTGGCAACTGGTACGCGGCGGCCCGCTGCCCGCGGAGATGCACATGGCCCTCGACGAGGTGCTCACTTACGCGGTCGGTCGCGGCGAACGCAAACCCACACTGCGTATTTGGGAGTGGGACACCAACGCCGTAATCTTGGGCCGCTTCCAGTCGGTGCGCAACGAGGTCGACCCGGAAGGCGCCGCCAGGCACAACGTGAACGTGGTGCGGCGCATAACCGGGGGCGGCGCCATGTTCACCGAGCCGCAGAACGCCATCACCTACTCCCTCTACGCCCCAGAGTCGCTGGTTAAGGGCATGTCGTTCATCGACAGCTACGCGTTCATGGACGACTGGGTGCTGCAGGCGCTGAGGGGCATGGGCGTCGAAGCCGTGTACAAGCCTATAAACGACATTTCTTCGAGCCAGGGCAAGATCGGCGGCGCGGCTCAAACGCGCCGCGGCGGCGCCGTGCTGCACCACGTCATGGCCGCCTACGACATGAACCCTGCCACCATGCTGGAGGTGCTGCGCATAGGCCGCGAGAAGCTGTCCGACAAGGGCAGTGTGAGCGCCAACAAGCGCGTTACCCCCTTGCGTGAGCAGACGCAGATGAGCCGCGAGGCCGTGCTGGACCGCCTGGTGAGCACCTTCGACGAACTGTACGAGCTTTCCCCCGGCAGCCTCACAGCTGAAGAGGTGGAGGCCGCCGAGAAGCTCGCGCGTGAGAAGTTCATGTCTGACGAGTGGCTCTACCTGCTGCCCTGAGCTGAGCCCGCGCCCTATCAAAACGGCGTAGGCCCCGAGCGGCGGGGTGCTGCACCTGCCACAACTGCGGGTGGGTTAGCCTTCGACCCATGGATCCCGCGAACGACGAACGAGGCGTGACCGAAGCGAACGTAACTTCCGCCGACCCGCACGCCTGGCTTGAAGAGGTGGAGGGGCGCGAGCAGCTTGACTGGGTCAGGGCGCGTAACGCCGAAACCGCGGTGGCGCTCGAGACTGCCAGGTTCCAGGAGCTACAAGCAGGCATCCTGGAGGTCCTGGACTCTCAGGAGAAGATCCCCGAGCTGCAGAAGCGCGGCGAGTACCTGTACAACCACTGGACGGACGCGGATCACGTCCGCGGCCTGTGGCGCAGGACCACACTCGAGTCGTTCGCAAGCGGTGCGCCCGCTTGGCAGGTGCTTATCGATCTGGACGCCCTGAGCGAGGCCGAAGGGGTGAACTGGGTGTGGCACGGTGCCAGCCTGCTACCTCACGACTATCGCCGGGCCCTCGTCTGGTTGTCGCGCGGCGGTTCGGACGCGAACACCATGCGCGAGTTCGATATTGAGAACAGAACGTTCCTAGAACACGGCTTCGAGCTGCCCGAGTCCAAGGGCAGCGCCCAGTGGGCCGACCTGTCGGGCGATCGGCTCCTCGTGGCGCGCGACTTCGGCGAAGGCAGCATGACCACCTCCGGCTACCCGCGCTCGGTGCGGCTCTGGCAGCGCGGCACGCCGCTCAGCGAGGCCACGGAACTCTTCACGGCTGAGCAGACCGACATGGGCGTCTGGGCGCACCACGACTTCACGGAAGGGCACGAACATACCTTCCTCATGCGCATGGTGGCCTTCTACGATGCCGATTTCTACCTGCTGGACGCCGACAACCAACCGCAACACTTGGATATCCCGCGCCACAGCGACCCGAAGCTCCACAGGCGATGGCTCTTCGTAGAACCGCGCAAGGCTTGGGAGGTAGGGGGCCAGAAGCACGCCGCCGGCTCGCTGCTGGCGATCGAGCTGCAGAGGTTCATAAGCGGCGCCCGCGACTTCGAAACGCTCTTCACCCCGTCAGAAACCACGAGCCTCACCCAGACCGTGGCTACCCGGAACCACCTGATCCTCAACGTGCTTGACGACGTGAAGAACAAGCTGACCGTCCTCACGCATGGCGCCAGCGGCTGGCAGAGCAGCGCGCTCGACCTGAGCGACCTGAGCGGGGACGGCGCTGGCACCAACGAGCCCCTGACGGTGAGCGTCCGGCCGGTCGACCCCGAGCATGACGACGCCCTGTGGGTCACGGTGGAAGGCTTCCTGACACCCACCACCCTGGCCCTGGTTGAGGTTGACGCAGCTGGCGTCACCAGCGCGCGAGTCCTGAGGACCTTGCCCAGCTACTTCGACGCCGCCGGCCTGGAAGTTGAGCAGCGCTTCGTGACGTCAGATGACGGCACGCGCGTGCCGTACTTCCAGATAGGCGCACGCGACCGCAGTGGGCCCGCACCCACGCTTCTCTACGGTTACGGCGGCTTCGAGGTGTCCGAGGTGCCCGTTTACTCGGGCGCCATCGGCAGGGCCTGGCTGGAACGTGGCGGCGTGTACGTGCTGGCGAACATCCGCGGCGGCGGCGAGTACGGCCCGCGCTGGCATCAGGCGGCCCTCAAGCAGCACCGTCGCCGGGCGTACGAGGACTTCGCGGCTGTGGCGCGCGACCTGGTCGAGCACGGCGTAACCACCAGAGCGCAGCTCGGTGTACGCGGCGGCTCGAACGGCGGCCTGCTCATCGGCAACATGCTCATGAGCTACCCGGACCTGTTCTCCGCGGCGGTCTGCCAGGTTCCGCTGCTCGACATGAAGCGCTACTCGCACCTGCTGGCGGGCGCGTCGTGGATGGCGGAGTACGGCGAT
>JBAYRM010000019.1:0-20296 GCA_041676665.1 Trueperaceae bacterium | reverse complement strand
ACTCGTCCCACTGGTTAGCGCCGGAGCCGCGCAGCCGGCGCGCTGTGGCCTCGTCATGTATCTCGGTGTCGAACGGGCCGTGCCCGACACGGCTGGTGAACGCCTTCACCACGCCGTAGACGCCGGTGAGCGCCTTGTGGCTGACGCCCGCGCCCACCAGGATGCCGCCCACAGTCGGGTGGCTCGACGTCACGTAAGGGTAGGTGCCGTATGCCAGGTCGAGCATGGTGCCCTGCCCGCCTTCGAACAGCACGCGCTGGCCGGCCGCCAGAGCTTTACGCACCAGGTCGCCGGTGTCGGTCACCATGCCTGCCAGCCTGTGGCGCACGGGCTCCAGCTCACTCATGGCGGCGTCAACGCTCGTCCAGCCCACCCGCGCGGTGGAGTTCGGTTTGGCCTCAAGGAGGCGCTCGAGCCGCTGCCTGAGAACTTCTTCGTCCAGCAGGTCTCCCAGTCGTACGCCTATGCGGCGCGCCTTGTCGGAGTAAGCCGGCCCGATGCCGCGGCCCGTGGTGCCCACGAACCCGCCGCCCTCGTCGTTCTTACGGTGGTGCGGCAGCACCAGGTGCGCTTCGTGCGAGAGGTGCACGGCGCCCGGGTCGCGTCTGGCAGAGAGCGCGTCCAGTTCCTCGAGGAACGTCCACGGGTCTATCACCATGCCGCCGCCCAGCACGGAGGCGGGCCGGTCGTGCAGGGTGCCGCAGGTGAGGTGGTGCAGCTTGAACACCTCGTCACCCACCACCACGGTGTGACCGGCGTTGGCGCCGCCGGAGTAGCGCACCACCAGATCGGCCTCCGCCGCCAGCGCGTCGACGACCTTACCCTTGCCCTCGTCGCCCCACTGGGCGCCGATCATCGCTATACCCGGCATGCGTCCTCCACGGGCGCCGCGCACTCAACTAGCAGGTGCTCGCCCTCGGGAAGCGTACCAGGAGCGGCCGGGCGCCGCCCCGGGAGCCCCAATGGTGTACGGAGGAGGCGCGTCGCCGGTCGGTCGCCCAGGGCGTCACCGCACCGCCAACGCGTGCAACTGGCGCCGCCGGGCGGTACCCTGTACGGATGACCGCTACCTCCCGTCCCCGCGTGCTGCTAAGCACGGGCATAGAGAACCGCACCATAGGCCTGCTGCGCGAGGACGCGCTGACCGGGCGCAACTACTCGCAGGCCGTGGCAGCGGCCGGCGGCCTGCCCACCATGGTGGCCGTGCTGGACCCCGCACTGGCCGACGCCTACGTGCACGCGGCCGACGCGCTGGTCATAACTGGCGGCGTCGACGTGGACCCCGGCCGCTACGGCGCAGCGCCAGCGGCGCGCCTGGGGGCGGTCGACGAGCGGCGCGACGCGTTCGAACTGGCTCTGTACCGCGCCTTCCGCCGGGCCGGCAAACCCGTGCTGGGCGTCTGCCGCGGCCATCAGCTCATCAACGTAGCCGAAGGCGGCACGCTGCATCAGCACGTGCCCGCCCTGCAGGGCGCCTGGCAGCACGAACAGCAGGACAAGCGGGGCGCACCGCTCCACACCGTTAAGCTCACCGCCGGCAGCCGCCTGGCGGCGGCGTTCGGCGCCCAGGAGCTCAAGGTCAACAGCTACCACCACCAGGCCATAGACCGGCTGGGCGAGCAGCTCGTTGCGACCGCTCACACTGCCGACGGTATCGTGGAGGCCGTGGAGGAGCGCAGCGGAAGCTTCGTGCTGGGCGTGCAGTGGCACCCCGAGATGGCGTTCCAGCAGCACCCGGACCAGCGGGCGCCGTTCGACCTGCTGGTGCAGGCCGCCAGGCAACACGCCGAGGACGAACGTCTGATACACTCTCCCGCATGAAGCAACCGCGCCCCTCAGGCGAAACCACGGACAAGCGCGCCGGCTACGACGTGTACCGCGCCGTCCTGGTCCTCTCCCTGACGTATATACGGCCCGCGGTTGCTCGCCTGGCCTGAAGCCAGGTAAGACTCCTTTTTCGTTCCATTCCAGGGTCGGAGCAAGCTGCGGGAAGTACGTCCGGAGCGTGCATCCACCTCTCGCCTGCCAGCTCTTCTTGCCGGCAGGACACCCACCAACCAGGAGAACAACATGGTCATAGTCATGGCGAAGAACGCCCCGGCGGAAGCCGTGGAGCGTGTGATCAACGACATCAAGGCGCTCGGCTTCACACCGCACATAAGCGAAGGCGAGGAGCGCACGCTGATAGGCGCCATCGGCCCCGCCCCCACCGAAGAGCTGCGCGAGCAGCTAGCCGGTCTGGTGGCGGTAGACACCGTGGTGCGCATAACCAAGCCGTACAAGCTCGCCTCGCGCGAGTTCCGGCACGACGACTCGTTCGTGATCATCGGCGGCAGTGGCGGCGCGAACGCGGTCAAGACGGGTAATGGCCGCTTCGTGGTCGCCGCCGGGCCGTGCGGGGTCGAGAGCAGGGGGCAGCTGCTGGACGCGGCCGCCATCGTTCAGCGGCACGGCGCAGCCATCCTGCGCGGCGGTGCCTACAAGCCGCGCACCAGCCCGTACGCGTTCCAGGGCCTGCAGGAGCAGGGCCTCGCCATCCTCGAGGAGGCGCGCGCGAACACGGGCATGCCGGTGGTCACTGAGGTCACGGCCCCCGAGCTGGTGGAGAAGGTGGCGGCCAGCGCCGACATGCTGCAGATAGGCGCCCGCAACAGTCAGAACTTCGCGCTGCTGGCCGAGGTCGGCAAGACCGGCAAGCCGGTGCTGTTCAAGCGCGGCATGAGCACCTCCATCGCCGAGTTCCTCCAGGCCGCCGAGTACGTGCTAAGCCAGGGCAACCCCAACGTAATCCTGTGCGAGCGCGGCATCCGCACGTTCGAAACCTCCACGCGCTTCACGCTGGACGTTAGCGCGGTGCCGGTGCTGAAGGAGCTCACGCACCTGCCGGTGTGGGTGGACCCGAGCCACGCGGCGGGTCGCAGGCCGCTGGTGGCGTCGCTGGCGCTGGCCAGCGCGGCGGCGGGAGCCGACGGTCTGATCGTGGAGGTGCACCCCAGGCCCGAGGAGGCCAAGTCGGACGCGGCGCAGCAGCTCGACGACGCGGAGTTCGGCGCCCTCATGGACCGCCTGGGCAAGGTAGTTCAGGCGCTCGGGAAGAGCCTCTGAGGTAGCCGTGCGTCCGGCACCCCTGTTCGACACGGTCGTCATCGTGGGCGTGGGCCTCATCGGCGGCTCCATCGGCCTGGGCGCCCGGCAGCGCTTCCTGGCGCGGCGCGTGGTGGGTCTCGACCTCTCGCCGGCGACCCTCGAGGCGGCGCGCGGTCTGGGCGCCATCGACGAGGCGCAGCTGACGCCCGGGGCGTGGCTGGCTGAAGCCGACCTGGTGATCCTGGCTGCGCCGGCGCGGGCCCTGGTACCGGCGGGCCGGGCGCTTCTCCCCTACCTGCAGCCCGGCGCCATCGTCACGGACGTTGGTGGCGTGAAGGCGCCCGTGGTGGCGGGCCTGACGGGCGCCCGCTTCGTGGGCGGCCACCCCATGGCCGGCAGCGAGAAGGGCGGCGTGCTGAACGCCGACGCCGCGCTGCTCGAGAACGCCGTGTGGGCGTTGACGCCAGAACCCGGCGTCACGGACCCGCAGGACCTGGAGCGCGTGCGCGGCTTCGTGGAGGCCCTGGGCGCCAAGCCCATCGAGGTCACGCCCGCGCTGCACGACCAGCTGGTAGCCACAGTGAGCCACCTGCCCTACCTGGCCGCCATCGCGCTGACCGCGCTGGTGGCCGAGGGTGAGGAGAGCGGGCTCCTGATGCTGCTGGCGGCCGGCGGTTTCCGCGACCTGACGCGCGTGGCGAGCGGCGACCCGGTCATGAGCCGCGACATGGTGGCCGGCAACGCGGCCGCCGTCAAGCAGGCGCTGGGCGCGTACCGGCGCCAGTTAGAGCGGCTGGAGCAGCTGCTCGACCAGCCGGAGGAGCTGCTGGGAGCCGGCGAGCACGCGCGCCTCACGCGCGACTCGATACCGATCGTCAGGCGCAGCCTGCTGCCCGCACGTCACGAGGTGGTCATCGCCGTGCCCGACCGCCCGGGCGAACTGGCGCGCATCACCAGAGCCCTCGGCGAGGCCGACGTGAACGTCAAGGACATCGAGGTGCTGGGGGTGCGCGAGGCGGGCGGCGCGATCAGGCTGGCGTTCGAAAGCCTAGACGAGCAGGAGCGCGGCTCGGCCGCCTTGCAGGCGGCCGGCTACGAGGCGCGCAGCCGCAGCAACGGCCGCGGCTTATGACACCCGCCTGAACAGCGCCGCCATGCCCTGGCCGCCGCCGACGCACATGCTGATCACGCCGTGCTCGGCGCCGCGCGCGTGCATCTCGGCGAACAGGTCAGCGGCGATGCGGGCGCCGGTGGCGCCGAGCGGGTGACCGATGGCGATGGCGCCGCCGTTCACGTTCAGCTTCTCGTCCGGGATGCCCAGCTCGCGCTGGCTGTAGAACGCCTGGCTGGCGAACGCCTCGTTGATCTCGAACAGGTCTATGTCGGCCACGCTCATGCCGGTCTTGGCCAGCAACTTGCGGATGGCGGGCACGGGGCCCACACCCATGATCTCAGGGTCCACGCCTACCACCGCGGCCTGCACCAGGCGCGCCAGCGGCTTGAGCCCCAGGGCGGCGGCGCGGTCGGCCGTCATGATGACGCTCATGGCCGCACCGTCGTTCAGGGGGCTGGAGTTGCCAGCGGTCACGGTGGCCGCCTCGTCTTCAGCGAACACGGTGCGCAGCTGAGCCAGCTTCTCGAGGCTGGTGCCCGCCCGCGGGCCCTCGTCCTGCGCCAGCACCACGTCGTGCCAGGCGCCCTCCTCGTCCTGCACGCGGGTGGGGACCGGCACCACGTGACCGTTGAAGAAGCCGCGTTCGCGGGCCGCCAGCGCCTTCTCGTGGCTGTTAAGCGCGAAGGCGTCCTGCTCGGCGCGGCTGACGCCGAAGCGCCGCGCCACGGCCTCCGCCGTCTGCCCCATGGTGTGGTACGCGCCCGGCTTGCTCTTCAGCAGCGCCCGGTTAGGCGCCAGCTGGTGGCCGCCCATGGGCACGCGGCTGGTGTTGTCTGAGCCGCCCGCCAGTACGACGTCGCTCATGCCGTGCGCCACAGAGTGCACGCCCTGCACTATGGTCTGCAGCCCGGAGGCGCAGAACCGGTTGATGGTGGCCGCGGCCACGCTGTCGGGCAGCCCGGCTATCTGCACGGCTATGCGCGCCATGTTGTAGCCGGCCTCGCCCTCAGGATGGGCGTTGCCGAGCAACAGGTCGTCGATGTCAGCGGGTTGCAGACCCGGGGTGCGGGCCAGCGCCTCGCGCGCGATGAAGGCGGCCAGGTCGTCTGGCCTGGTGTCCTTGAGGAGGCCCTTGTGGGCGCGCCCCACGGGTGTGCGAACCGCGGTGGTAATAACGACGTCGTTCACGAAACGTAACCCTCCACTATGCTCTCGGCAGCGCTCGACGGCTCAGAGCGTGTTCCAGGGCCGGATGAGGATGGCGCCCTCCTTGAGGTGCGCCACTTCCGGGCCCTTCTGCTCGCTTTCATCGCCGCCGGACTGAGCCAGTGCGCCGCCGATACGGAGCTGGGGGCTCAGGATCCGCTCGGCCCAGATGACGGCCTTCTCGTTGCCGGAGGCGCCAGCGTGCGCCAGCCCCCGCAGCATGCCGACCACGATGATGTCGTCGTTGGCGAGGATCTCGGCGCCCGAGTTGACGTCGCCCAGAACCACCACCGAGCCGGTTGACTCGATCTTTCCGCCTGAGCGCACGGTGCGGGCAACGATGACGGTCTCGCCGCGCGCCTGCATGACCGCCGTCGGCGGTCTCACGTCGGTTAGTTCACCCCCGGCGGCGGCGACGTGGGCGGCCACCACCTGAACGATCTGGTACGGGGTGCGCTCGGCGAGCTCCAGGGCTACGCGCCCTGTCAGCAACTCGCTGTGCGCCTCGAGCACTTCGGCGACCTTCTCGGCGTCGTCGTCGAGCTCCAGCGACAACAGGATGCCACCACGGGTTCCTCTGGCCTTCATGGGTTGTTGGCTACCTCCACACCTTTCAGGCTCCAGTACCCGGCCATGAAATCCCGGGCGACCGGGATAGCCACGCGCGAACTGGAACCTCCGTACTCGATGAATACCACGAAGGCCACCTCAGGGTTCTCGTAAGGGCTGAAGCCCATGAACCACGAGTGCGTGTAATCGGCTCCGCGCGGCGTTTCGGCGGTGCCCGTCTTGCCCGCCACGCTGACCGGGAAGACGCCGGGCCCCAGGATGCTGCGCGACGGGTAGTCGGTGAGCATCATGCGCATGCCCTCCTTGAGCACGGACCAGTAGCGCCCCTCCAACTGCGTTACGGAAGGCACGTGCGCCTCGCCGCCCACCTGCTTCACGAGGTACGGCTCGACCATCAGGCCGTCGAGCGCGAGAGCGCTCACGAACTGCGCCACCTGCAGCGGCGTGGCCAGCACGTCGCCCTGGCCGATGACCGTGTTGAGGGTGAAGCCGGGCAGCCAGCCGTACTCGTACTGCGGCTGGGCGCGCACCCACTCCCTATCGGGCACGCGGCCGCTCTTCTCTTCTGGCAGGCCCACATCGACCCGCACGCCGAAGCCGAACTCGCGCGCGCGGTCCACCACGTCCTCGATGAACGGCGCCCAGCCCTGGCCGAAGCCGGGCGTGCCGGCAGCGGCGTAGTAGTAGTAGGTGTTGCAGCTGTCGGCCAGGGCGTGGCGCGCGTCGTAGTTGCCCTTATGGAAGTTGGCCCAGTTGGCCCACGTGCTGCCGGCGAACGTGAAGGTGGCCGAGCAGGGGTACAGCGTGTTCGGCCCGGCGTAACCGAACTCGAGCATGGCGGAGGTGGTGACGACCTTGAAGGTCGACGCCGGCGCGTACGCCTCGACCGCCCGGTTGGAGAGCGGCATGTTGCGGGAGTCCGTGAGGATGGCCGTTACCGCCTCAGGATCTGAGGGCCTGTGCGTGAACACGTTCTGGTCGAACGTCGGGTAACTAGCCATGGCCAGGATCTCGCCCGTGTGTGGGTCCAGCGCCACCAGCGAGCCGCGCGCCACCTCCTCCAGCGGCAGGCCCACGCGGGCGCGGTCCTCGTTCACGTACTTGACCGCGTTAGCCAGCACGTCCTCTGCCACGCGCTGGATGTTGGGATCGAGGGTCAGAACCACGTCGTCGCCCGGCAGGGCGTTGAGCACCACCTTGGAAGCCACCACCGTGCCGCGGTTGTCGACCTCCACCTCGCGGCTGCCGGCGGCGCCGAAGAGGAGCTCCTCCAGGCCCGCCTCCAGGCCCATGACGCCGACCAGGTCGTTGTTGGAGTAACCGGGGTTGCGCACCGGGTCGGCCTGCGCCGTGTAACCCACGGTCTGCGCCGCCAGGTTGGTGGGGTAGGTGCGCTCTATGCGCTCGCGCAGGTAGAGGTTGCTGCTCTGCGCCACGCGCTCCTCAACGGCGGGCACCAACTCGTCGGGGATGTTCCACGCCAGCACGGCGCCGTTGATGAGCTCCTCCGACTTGCTGATGTCCGGCTGCCGCGGCTCGCCCTGGATGCCCAGCAGGGCGGCCAGCGCGGTCCAGTCGGCGATGGCGCCGCCGCGGTACAGCAGGTCGTAGGCCACGCGGTCGTCGGCCAGCACCGTGCCGTCGCGCGCCAGGATGCGGCCCCGCAGCGGGATGATGCGCCGCTGCTGCAAGGCGTTCTGCTCGGACTTGGCCACGTACTCGTCGCCCAGCACCAGCTGCAGGTGCATGAGCCTGACCGTGAACAGCGCCAGCACGGTGAGGATGACCGCCAGCAGCACCTTCATGCGGCCGACCATCTAGAGCAGCTCCTTCTGCAGGATGCGGCTGCGCTGCAGCAGGGCAGCGCCCCAAGGCAGGACCAGCAGCCCGGCGGCTACGGTCAGAGCGGACTCCACCAGGGCCACCGCTCCAAGGCGGCCGAAGCCGAGGTCGCCACCGGCTAGCCACAGCAGCATGCCGGTCATGACGACCCACTTGCCCAGGCTGGCCACGAACACCACCAGCGCCCGCTCGAGCACACCGGTGTTAGAGAGCTGCGCACGCACGAGAGAAGCTACCAGGGCCGCCGCGGCCAGAGCGAAAGCGTGGCTACCAAGTACACCGTTGCCAACCAGGTCCTGAATCAGCCCGGCGCCGTAACCAAGCAGCACCAGCTGCCACGGCTTCACGCGCCACAGCAGGGTGAGCACCGCCAGGAGGAACAGGTCGGGTGCGGGAACGGGTGCCAACAGGGCGGAGATGAACCCTTGCGCCACCAGCAGTATCAGGTAGAAGAACACCAGGCGCATCGGCTCAAGTGTACCGAACGGAGCGGCGCCGCCGAGCGGTAAGCTCCCGTATGGCGATCCTAGTTATCCACGGCGGCGCGGGCACCATAGCCGAGCGCTATCAGGCGGCCTACGAGGCCGGTCTTCGTTCGGCGCTGGCGGCGGGTCACGCTGCGCTAAGAGGTCCGCAGCAGGCTCACGAGTCGCGGGCGCTGGCCGCGGTCCTGGCGGCGGTGACCAGCATGGAGTCCAACGCCGAGGCGTTCAACGCTGGGGTAGGCGGTGCGCTTACGCGCGACGCCGTGGTCGAGCTCGACGCGTGCGTGATGGTGTCCAGCGCGCGGCCGGGCACCAGGGCGGGCGCCGTGGCGGGCGTGACCAACACTCCCAACCCGATCCTGCTGGCCGACCGGGTGCGCCTTTCGACGCCGCACGTGCTGCTGATAGGCGCCGGCGCCGAGGCGCTGGTGGAGCAGCCCGTGAGCAACGAGCAGCTTAAGACCGCCAAGAGCCGCGCCTCGCTGGAGCGCTGGCTGGCTGGCAACGGTAACGAGCTGGAGCAGCCCAGCCAGCGCTACCCTGGCGGCTCGAACACGGTGGGCGCCGTGGCGCTGGACGACGAGGGCAACCTGGCTGCAGCGACCAGCACCGGCGGCCGCACCGGTCAGTGGAGCGGCCGCGTGGGCGACGCGCCCATCCCGGGCCTGGGCACCTACGCCGATGAGGGCGTCGCTATCTCATGCACGGGTAAGGGCGAGGCGTTCATGGAGGCGGTCAGCGCCGCCCGGCTGGCGGCGGCGCTTGAGGCGGGCGTGCCGCTGCCGGAGGCAACGCGGCGGGCGCTGGACGACGTGGCGCGCATGGACGGCGACGGGGGCTTCATCGTTGTCACCGCCGACGGGCGCCTGGCGGTGGCGTACAACAGCCCGGCTATGGCTTACGGGGTGGCTACTGACTCCACTAGCCGCTCGGAGGTGGGCCGCCAGCCAGCGGTCATGCTCGAGTAGGGCTTCACTTGCCGAAGATGTTCGGTAGCTCCTCGAACGGCACCAGCACCTCGCGCGGCTTGCTGCCCTGGTGCGGCCCGACCACGCCGAGGCCTTCGAGTGAGTCCATGAGCTTGCCGGCGCGGGCGTGCCCCACCGACAGGCGCCTCTGCAGCCGCGAGACGCTGGCCTGACCCTCGTTAATGACGAGCTCGGCGGCTATGCGCAGCTTGTCGTCGTTCCAGTCGACCAGACCGGAGGCCTCGGACTCGTCCGGCGAGGGCGGGTCGAAGTCGGCGCCGTAAGCCTCCACGAAGTCGTCATCGAAGAACTGCCTGCGCAGGAAGTCCGCCAGGCGCGTGGTCTCGCGCTCGCTCACGAACGGACCCTGCAAGCGCACGGCCTTGGGCAGGCCCGGCTGGTAGAAGAGCATGTCGCCGCGCCCCGTGAGGCGCTCGGCGCCCATGGAGTCGAGGATGGTGCGCGAGTCGTGGCTGCTGGACACCGCGAACGCCATGCGCGCCGGCACGTTCACCTTGATCAGGCTGGTGAGGATATCGACCGACGGGCGCTGCGTGGCGAGTATGAGGTGCATGCCGGTGGCGCGGGCCATCTGCGCCAGGCGCATGATGGCCGACTCCACCTCCTTGGGCGAGGTGATCATGAGGTCGGCCAGCTCGTCGATGATGATGGTGATGAACGGCAGCGGCGGCAGGTCCAGCTCGGCGGCCTTCTCGTTGTACTGATCGAGGTTCTTGGCGCCGATCTTAGACATCATCTTGTAGCGCCGCTCCATGTGCGACACGGCGCCTAGCAGCACGCCCGCCGCGTCGGCCGGGTTGGTGACCACTGGCCGCAGCAGGTGCTGGATACCGTCGTAGGGCGTCAGCTCGACCATCTTGGGATCGATCATCAGGAACCTGAGCTGGGTGGGTAGGAAGTGGTACAGCAGCGAGCTGATGAGCGTGTTCACGGCCACCGACTTGCCGGAGCCGGTGGACCCGGCGATCAGCAGGTGCGGCATGCGGGTCAGGTCGCCTATCCACATCTCGCCTTCGATGGAGCGCCCCAGCACCACCGGCATGCGCGCCTGTGAGCGGCGGAACTCGCTGGACTCGATGGCTTCGCGGAAGCGCACCACCTCGGGGTAGGCGTTGGGCACCTCGAGGCCGATAACGCTCTTGCCCGGTATGGGCGCCTCGATGCGCACCGACCCAACGGCCATGGCCAGCGCCAGGTCGTCGGCCAGGTTCGCGAAGCGGCTGATCTTCTCGCCTGGCGCCGGCTCCACCTCGAAGCGCGTGACCGTGGGGCCGCGAACGGCGGCCACCACGCGGCCGTTGAGCCTGAAATTGGAGAGGGTCTCGTCTATCTGCCGGATGCGGTTCTGGCGTTCCGCCTCGGCCTCGCGCCGGTCGTACGCCTGCTGCTTGGGGGCGTCGAGTATGTCGAGCGGCGGCAACTGGATCTCTAGACCGCCTACGGCCGGGATGTCGGGCCGCACGCCGGGCGTTACACCCTGGTCGCGCGCGCCCGCTCCGGCGGGGGCCGCCGCGCCGCCACCCGCACCTGCGCGGCCGCTCTGGTCAGCTTGCTGGTCGTCCAGCAGCGCGCGCTCGACGCGCTCGCTGTGCCCGTCGCCGGCGCCGCCATGGCCGTGCGGGCGGGCGGGCGGCTCAACGCGCTGCTCCTTGCCTACCAGCCCGGCCCGGTCCAGCTCGGTCTCTACCGCGCCGAACTCGGCGCCGTAATCGCGCTCGCCGCCCGTGAAGCCGTCTACCCAGTCAGGTCTTGCGGGCGCGGTCTCAGCGCCGTGCTCCTCGGTCAACTCAGCTTCCGCGGCGGCCTGCGCCGCTGCCGCAGCCTCGGCGGCAGCCTGGCGCTCCAGCCGCTCCTGCTCCGCCGCGGCGCGCTCCAGCTCCTGCCGGTGCACCTCCGCGCGCTGCAGCACGGCGGTCAGCGCCTCATCCCAGCCCTGGTCCTGCAGCAGCATGTCGCGTCCTTTGCTACCGAGCTCAGCGGCCAGCGTTTGGTGGTAATCGGCCAGCTCCTCGTACTGCGGGTAGGCGGCCACGCCAGCCGTAAGGCGGCTCAACAGTGGCCGCCACCGCTCGAACTCCAGGGCGTGGCCAGCCAGCGCGTCGGCGTCGCCTTCCATCTCATGCAGCTCCGTGACGCGGTTCTGATGCGCCTGGTACGCCCCCGCCAGCTGCCGCGGGGTCATGCGCTTGAGCTCACGCTGGTCCTGATCGCGTTCGCGCGCCAGTCGCCGCTGCCGCTCGATGAGCGCCACCAGGTCGAGCGCCAGCGCCTTGCGCACCCTCTCCAGCGCGTCCGCCGCCTGCCCCTTCTCGGTTAGCGGGTCGTCGAGCCCGCGCTTGAGGCCCGTGGCCCACACCTCGAAGGTGGAGGCCTCCGGGTCGGGGGGGCTGACTCCCTCCGCTCCCAGCTGGTAACCCAGCTCGACCGCGCGGTCCTTGGTGAAGCCAGCCACCGCGCTCTGCCAGGCGCGCACGTCGGCGCGCGCGTCCTTGAGGCTCACGTCGGTGGGGTCGGCCAGCAGGCGCTTACTCTGCTGCACGTCGCCGCGCCACCTCTCCAGCTCTGCGCTGCCCGGGTAGAGGCTGCTTAGCGCCTGCAGGTCGCGGTCTACGTCTGTGAGGCCCTTGCGCGCCTGCGCCACGTCGGCCTGGAAGGCCGCCCGCTTGCGCACCTTGCGGCGCGTTTCAGAGAGCCACTTCCAGGTGCGGCGCACGGCTCCGAAGACGCTGCGCAGCACGCCGCGCAGCAGCCGCGTGGGCGCCCAGCCGAGCAGCAGGTCGACCCCCACCGTGGCGAGCACCACGGCAGGAACGGCTGCCAGCGTGCCCCACGTGGCCCCGAGTGATTGGCGGACGCTCTGCCCCCAGGCTCCGGTCGCAGCCGGAGCCAGCGCCACGGTGAGGCCCCACAGGCCCGCGACCAGCAGCAGGTAGCCCAGCAGGGCGCGCGGCCACCAGCGCGGGTTGCGGCGCATGAGGAAGAGGGCGCCGAGAACCAGCAGCGGCAGCGGCAGCGCGTAAGCCGCCCAGCCGAAGCGGTCCAGTTGCGCGTTCCTCACGGTGGCGCCCAGGTCACCGGTGGGCAGGGCGGGTAGCAGGATGCCGGAGGCGAAGATGCCCAGCGCTAACAGCACCAGCCCCACGGCCTCGAGGTCGAGGCGCGAGGCGCTGCCGGACGTTCGCGGCTTGCGGCTCTTCTTCACGGGCAACAGTCTATCGCGCCGCTGGCGGGGCCCCAACATCCATAGCGACCGGCCCCACCGTCGCGTGACAGGCGTGACAAACTCGTAAGAACCCCTTAAGGACCCCGTCAGACACCATCTGAGACAATCCGAGCGTGGCAAGAGAGGTTCCCAAGGTCCGTCTACCCAAGCGGTTGAGCCGCATGCGGCTCCGCTCCGCGCCGGTACTGCTGGCGCTACTGGCGGCGTTCCTCTTCCTCACGAGCTTCACGTTCGGCGACATTGCCTTCTGGCAGGGTTTCCTGCTGGCGATTCCGTTCATGGTGGCCACCACCGGTCTGGGCTGGCAGGCTGGCCTGCTGCTGGCGCCGTTCGCGCTGGTACTGGTGTACGTGCGCTCCAGCATCTCGCCCGTGCCGGCCGCGCCGTTCGATTACGTGGGCATGCTGCTGGCCATGCTCCTCGGCGCGCTCGCTGGCCACCAGATCTTCGCGCTGTGGCGGCTGGCGGAGCGCAGGGCCAGACACTCGGAGCGGCGCGCGCAACTGCTGCAGGAAGCCGCCATCGAACTCAACCAGAGCACCTCGGTCGATTCCCTCTACCGCAGCGCCCCGCGCCTGCTGTCGGACCTGCTGCCCTTCACTCACGCCGAGATCTTCGTGCCCACCGGCGACGAGCTCCGCGTTCACACGAGCTACCGCTGGCGCATCGATCCCGACTTCACCATCCCTCTCAGGACCGTGATCGGGCGGGCGTTCACCACCGGCGAGCGGCAGTACGCGCCGGACACCCGCCACGACCCTGATTACATGGTGGCGCCCGGCGCCAAGCCCACCCTTAGCGAGCTGGCGCTGCCCATCAGCAGTCGCGGCAGCGTGCGGGCGGTCCTCAACCTCGAGCACGACCAGCAGAACGCCTTCGGCGCCGACGTGCAGGAGTCGCTCGGGGCGTTCGTGCGCATGGTCGAGGAGGTCCTGCACCGCCTCGAGACGGCTGAGGAGCTGGCGTCCAACAAGGCCGAGCAGAAGGTCCTGGCCGACCTGAGCCAGCGCATGCTTGTGGCCGACAGTGTGGCGGACGCGGCGGGAGCCGCGCTCGAGATCCTGCTGCCGGCGCTAGACGTGGACTGCGGAGCCTTCCTGACCCTCAACTACGACCAGTTCCGCTCCCTGGGCGTGCGCGGCGTGCTCACAGAGGCGCGCGAACGGCAGCTGGAGCAAGGGCTCCCGAACGAGGGCGAGCTAGCCAAGGCGTGGCAAACGCGCGAGCCACTGTTCCTGGACGAGGTCACGCAGCCAGTGTGGAGCGGCGCCATCGACGCCCGCTCGGTGGCCGTGGTGCCTATCGCCGACGCCAGCAAGCAGGTGCAGGCGCTGGTGGCGCTGACCCGCGTTGGTGAGGCGCGCCCCTGGACCGAGGCGCAGCGCCACACGCTGCAGGCGGTGACCAACTCGCTCTCGGCCGCCCTGGACCGCGCGACTCTCAACCGGCAGCTGATAGCCATGCTGGCGGTCGTCAAGCAGCTCAGCAGCTCGGACGCGCCCAACGTGCTTTACCGCCGCGCGGCGGAGGCCACCGTGGACCTGGTGCCGGGCGCAGAGGCAGCCTCCATCCTGGTGCGCCAGGGCGACCTCTACTACTACGAGGCGGCCGTGGGCTGGGACCTGGAGGAGCTCCAGACCCACGCCGGGCCGTTCACGTACGCGGAGCAGCTCGAGTGGTACGCGGCCAACCCCGCCGCGTTCGAGGCGGGCACGCCGCGCGTGCTGAAGGGCTCCGCCATCGCGTTACACAGCGGCGCCGCCGAGCGCTCGCCGGAGCACCTGGCGGACGGCCGCCTGGCCCGCATGAAGAGCCAGGCCATGGTGCCTATCGCCGATGCCGATGGTCAGATAGTGGCCATCCTCAACATCGACAACTTCTCCACCGAGGACGCCTTCACCCAGAGCAGCTTGCGGCTGGCCGAGTCGTTCGCTCAGCACATCGCTGTGCTGGTTCGCAAGGCCGAGCACGTGATGGAGCTGGAGCGCTCCGCCGTCACCGATCAGCTCACGGGCCTCGGGAACCGCGAGGGTTTCGAACGCGTGGTGCGTCAGGAGCTGGCCCGCGCCCGCCGCTACGAGCACCATCTGAACCTGGTGATGCTGGACCTCAACAACTTCAAGCAGGTCAACGACCGCTTCGGCCACGCCGCTGGCGACGCTGCTTTGCGCAACGTTGCCGACGCGCTGAAGGCGTCGAAGCGCGACACCGACTCTGTGTTCCGCTGGGGCGGCGACGAGTTCGTGGTGCTGCTACCCGAGGTGCGGCCGGAAGCGGCGCGGCTAGCCATGCAGCGCCTGCTGGAGACGGTGTCGGAGATAGACGTTCAGGGGCTCAAGCTGGGCGCCAGCGTGGGCATGGCCAGCTACCCCACGGACGGACTCGACGCTGAGAGCCTGCTGCATAGGGCCGACGGCCGCATGTACGAACGCAAGGCCGCTGCTGGCAGCGACTCTGGCCGCAGCGAAGTGCGCCGCCACCCTCGGCTCCTCAAGAACCCGCGTAACTAGAACGCACAGGGCAAGCGCGGCTAGGCGCTATCTGACCCAGGTTCGACGGGCTCCGGCTCCTCGGGCCCCGCGACGTCTTCTGCCTGCGCCGTTATGGCGTCGAGCGCCGTATCCGATGCTGCGCCCCCGGCCATGACCGGTGCGCGCGTACGCGCCACGCCCGTGAACGCCGGCCTGGTCAGCACGTAGTCCTCCATGATGACTTTGGCCAGGGCCACCAGCGGCACGGCTATCAGCGCGCCGAGGAGCCCCATGAGCCCGACACCGGCCATGATGGCGAGCATGACGGTGATGGGGTGCAGGTTGGTGTTGCGCGAGAGGATGAGGGGCGAGAGCAGGTGCGCCTCGATCTGGTTGGCGGCAGTGAACACCACCACCGCCAGCACCGCTGCCAGTGGGCTCACGGTGAAGCCGAGCAGCATGGCGGGCAGCACGCCCAGGATGGGGCCCAGGTACGGCACCAGGTTGAACACCGCCGCCAGGAAGCTGATGGCCGTGGCGAGCGGGATGCCTATAAGTGTGAGCCCGATCCAGATCATGATCCCGAGCAGCACGGTTATCAGCACCTGCCCGCGCAGGTAGCCGCCCACGGCCAGGTCGGCCTTGGTCATGAGGTCGTCGGACAGCTTGCGGTGCCGCACGGGCACCAGCCGCTTGAACGACTGAACGAAGCGGGGGAAGTCGTACAGGAAGTACGCGCCGGCCAGGAAGATGAGGAAGATCTGGAAGGTGGTGGAGATGACCGCGGTGGCGCCCGACACGAGCAGGCCCGGTCCGCCAGCCACGAGGCGCTGCAGGAGCGTCTGCACGCTCTGCACTAGCTGTTGCAGGAAGCTCTGGAACTGCTCCCGGACCTGAGTGGCGATCTCGCCGCTCTCCTCAGCCACGCCGAGCCGGTTGGAGAGGAAGTCGGGTAGCCCTTCGCCGACCCTGACGAGCCAGTTCTGGAGGGTAGTGAACCAGGCGCCCACGCTGTCGAGCGCGCTCGGTATCAGCTGCACGAAGCGGCCGGTTTCGACCACCACCTGGCTCACCACCAGTGAGCCGAGCGCCAGGAGCAGCATGAGCAGCCCGTAGGTGATGCCGACCGCGAGCCCGCGGCCCACGCGCAGTCGCCCAAGCCACGCCACCACCGGGTGGAGGATGTAGGCGATCAGGAAGCCGATGATGCCCACCTGCAGCGCGAAGGCGTAGCCGTTCTTGAAGCGCCAGAGCAGCGCGAGGAGCAGCAGTGTGAGCAGGAGGTAGGTGACCGCCCTGACCCAGACGTTCTGCCACACGATCTGCACGGCGGTCGGTTCTGAACCGTCTACCACCGTGGGTAACCGCGTGCCCTTGTTAGTGTTGCGCTGTTCTTCGCTCATGGCCCTACGAACAGCGTAGCCGCCGCGAGCCGGACTTCGGTAGCGGAAAGGCCCGCTCCGAAGAACTCTTCCTCACCAGTCCAGATCTCGAAACGCAGCCGGGCGCCGTCCTGCCCGCCCGCCACGGCCCTGTCTGTGCCGGAGTTGCCGACGAAACCGATGACCTGACCCTGGTAAACGTTGCTGCCTACGCGCAGGCCCGTGCGCGTGCCCGACAGGTGGCCGTAGCGCAGCACGCTACCGTCCGGCGTGCGGATCCACACCTGGCGGCCGCGCAGGCGGTCGAGTTGCGCCTCGTCGGCGCCCGCCTCGGCCACGTCGGCCATGAGGACCTCCCAGGCCCTGGGGTCTATCTCCGTGTAAGCCACGTCGGCCCGCACCACCTGGCCCGCAGCGGCGGCCACGACGGGCGTGCCGTAGCTGAGCGGCACCCCCGCGTCGCCTTCGTAGAAGTCGAAACCCTGGCTCACGCCGTGACGGTAATGGCGCGGTGCGCCGGGCAGGTTGTCGTCTGAGGCGGGCAGTCGCGCTCCCGGAACGGGGAACCACAGGCCGGCGGGCGACTCTGCTACCGCGGCCGGGCTGGCGGTTGGTTCGGTGGGCGTGACGACCTCCGCGGGCGCTGGCTCCGCCTGCCCGTACGCGCGCACAAGCAGCGTGGTGACCACGGCGGCGTAGAGCACCAGCGCCAGCAGCACGTACCAGCCGGGCTTGAGTCTAGTGAGACCAGGCGGAATCACGCGGCGAAGTCTAGCACAGGGCTAGCGGCGGGCAGACCGCGCTTGAAAGCCCACACGCCCCGCGTTTCAGCGCCGCTGGAAGAGGAGCAGCAGGGGGTGGTGGCCGCCGTGCGCCACCTGCAGCTCCTGGCGCAGCTCCCACGCCACCAGCTCGGGCGCCAGCGCGCGCATGAGCCTGACCTCGTGCGTCAGCAGCACCAGCCGCGCGTGCGGCGCGGCGAGCTCCGCCGCCTTGTCGAACAGCACCTGGTGCAGGCGCCTGTTGCCGGCGTGATGTCCCACGGCGTCGCCCCACGGCGCGTCGGCGGTAATGACGTCGAACGGCCCAGCGCCAGCGAGCAGCTCGGAGCCCAGGTCGGCCACGTCGGCTGTGATCAGCTCTACTGCGCTGGCCACCCCGGCGGCGTGCGCGTTGCGCTCGGCGCAGATGATAGCGGCGGCGTCCACATCGACTCCCACCAGGCGGGCCGCGGGTCCGGCCAGGGCACGTTCGATCAGCAGGGTGCCCGAGCCACACATGAGGTTCAGGTAGCGATCGAAGCGCCGCATGCCTGTCAGGTCGTTCATGGCGGCGGCGACGGCGGCGTTGACCCCGCCTGCGCGGTTGCACACGCGCCACGCGCGCGTGCTGGCCGGCCTGGGCGTTAAGCGCACCAGCGCCCACCAGCCCGAGCCGTTCGGCGCTGGCAGCAGGCGCACCAGTAACTCGCCCGCCTCCTGGTCGAAACCGAGGTCGGCGGCGGCAGCAAGCTCGCGGCCCAGCCGCTGCATCACGGGGCTGTCAGCACCGGCAGCCGCTAAGCGCAGGCCCCCGAAGGTGCCGCCGGAGAGCTCGGTGCCGCCGCCGTGCGCGCCGGCCACGCGCAGCACGGCCGCCACCAGGCGGCGCTTGGCGGCGTCGCCGAGCAGCGCCTTGGGTCGCGGAACGTTGAAGTCGACCAGGAGGAAGAAGGCGGCCACCGTGCGCGCCCGGAAGAACAGCTTCAGGTCCGGGGCGGTGAAGCGCGCCCCGCCCGCGGTGAGCGTCACGCCGCGTGCCCCCAGGCGCCGCAGTTCTGCCACGCCCACAGCCTCGAGCCCCTTTATCAGTTCCGCGAAGAAGACGCCCTCGACCCCGGAGGCGGCCGGCGCCGCAGGTCCGCGCGGCCGTGGGTCAGCTTTGCGGTCACGGGCTCGCGCACTGGGGGCGCCCGGCCGTGTACCCGTTGCGGCCCTGGCTCCCTTGCGCGTTTTCGGCTTCCTGCTGCGGTTGGACACGCACACATGCTACCCAGGCAGACGTTAATGAACGATTACCGATTGGCCTCCCGAGCCTGGACCCCCGCGGTGCCGCGTTAGCTATAGTTGGGGAGTGTTTCCGAGCGGACGGGCCCAGTGAGGTTGGCTGACGAAACCCTGACCGCCTGTCGTTACGTTGCTGGGGCCGGCCCCGTGGCCTTGCGCCCCGATTCCGTTTGAGGGGAGCCGGCAAGCCACCATGGCCATAGCCTCGCCTTCCAACCCCCCGCGTAGAGTTCGTGTCAGCGGACGCGAGCGGCGCGAGTGGATAACCGGCTACCTGTTCATCCTGCCGGCCACGCTTCTCATAGCCATCTTCGGCCTCTTCCCGATCATCTACGCCGTGTACATGAGCGTGCACAACTGGCGTATCCGCAAGGGCGCCTTCATCGGGCTGACCAACTACCTCAACACCCTCGGCGACTGGTGGGGCGCGCTGGCGTTCTTCGGCGGCCTCATGCTCATAATCGCCGCGCACTGGTTATGGACCGACGCCTTCAAGGGCGACCGCCAGGGGGCGCCAGCGCTGGCCAAGGCTGCTGGCGCGATGGTGCTAATAGGCGCTGGCGTGGCCATCTCGCTGGGCTGGGGCCTGATGATGGACGCCGGTAACCGCGTGTTCCTCAACGGCCTGGTGCGCACCGTGTACTACGGCTTCGGTTCCGTACCCATCCAGATCGCGCTGGCGCTGGTAATCGCCAGCCTGCTGTTCCAGAAGATCCGCGGGCAGGAGCTGTTCCGCATGCTGTACTTCCTGCCGTACGTAACGCCCGCCGTGGCGGGCGCCGCCATCTTCCGCAGCATCTTCAACGCCCGCGAGGAGCGCCTGGCCAACCAGGTGCTCATGTTCTTCGGCCTCGAGCCGCAGCGCTGGATAACCGAGACCAGGCCCGTGTCGCAGCTGATCTTCGGCGGCGTGTTCCCGAACGCCGACTTCAGCAGCTTCTGGGCGGGCCCGTCGCTGGCGCTGGTGACCATCATCATCTACGGCATATGGACCTACACGGGCTACAACGCCGTCATCTTCCTGGCGGGGCTTGGGGGCATCTCACCCGAGCTGTACGAGGCCGCGTCCATCGACGGCGCCAACAAGCGTCAGCAGTTCCGCTTCATAACCGTGCCGCTGCTCTCGCCCGTCACGTTTTACCTCACGGTGCTCGGCTTCATCGGCACGTTCCAGGCGTTCACGCACATATTCGTCATGCGAGACCCGCAGACGAGAGACGCGGTAGACACGGCCAGTATCGTGATCTTCGACACTTTCTACAGGCGCAACGACTTCAGCACCGCGGCCGCGCAGTCCGTGATCCTGTTCGTCATCATCCTCATCCTCACGCTGGCTCAGAACCGCTTCTTCGGAAAGAGGGCGCTCGGTGGCTGACGCTGCTGCCAACACCAGAGCCGCTGCACCCGCTGCACCCAAGGTGACCAGCGGCCGTGCCTCGCGCGCTCCCAGCGAGTTCAAGCTCTCGCACCTGCCCGTGTACTTCGTGCTGATCGTGGGCGCCCTGATAAGCCTCACGCCGTTCCTGTACATGATCTCGACCTCGTTCATGACCCTGGGCGAGACCATCAACCGGGCGCTGCTGCCCGCCACGCCGCAGTGGGGCAACTACGCTGAGGCGTGGAACGAAGCGCGCTTCGTGCTGTACTTCCGCAACTCCGTCATCATCACCGCCGTGGTCATCCTCGGCATGCTGGTCACCTGCACGCTGGCGGCCTACGCCTTCGCGCGCATCAGGTTCCCCGGGCGCAGCGCCATCTTCATGGTGCTGCTGGCCACCCTCATGATCCCCGGCACCGTGACCTTCATCCCCAACCTGCTGCTCATCCGCGGCCAGATAATCCCGTGGGGCTCGTGGATGAACAGCCTGCCGGCGCTCACCGT
>JBAYRM010000018.1:0-21096 GCA_041676665.1 Trueperaceae bacterium | reverse complement strand
TGAGCACCCACTCCGTACCGCACGCACAGGTGCGCAACATCTGGCAGGCAGCGCAGGACGAACTGCGAGGCAAGCCAGAGCTCGACCTGGTGGCCCGTGAGGTCGCCACGCACTACGTGAAGCTCGGGGCTTACGAACACCCCGACGCGCTGCGGGCTTTCGAGACCGGCGCCGCCTCCGCCGACCCGAACCTGCAAGCCTGGACCCTCGTGAAACGCGCCGAGGGCGAGGTCCTGGCGGGCCGCTACGACCGGGCTGAAGTGCTGCTCGACACCAGCCCCGCCATCGACGACCCGCTCATCCGCGCCGAAGCCGCCCTCACGCGCGCCAGCATCATGCGCTGGCGCAGCCAGCTGGCCGAAGCCGCCGCCACCGTGGCCAAGCAGGTGCGGCCCGAACTCGCGCGCCTGGAGGGCACCCCCGGCAGCGCCCAGGCGCACCTGGCACTCACGAAGACCGCCGTCTGGGAGGGGCTCATCGCCAAGGACCGCGGCGATCTCACCGACGCCCTCGCAGCGTTCGACTCCGCCGAAGCCGTCGACGACCTGTTCCGGGCGCGCATCGAGTTCCAGCGCGGCGACGTTAACCTTAGGCTCGGTCAACTAGACGCCGCGCTGGCGGCGCTCGACGACGCTGTCGACCTGTCGCGCCGCTCCGAAGCGCTGGCGCAGGAACAGGCGCGTTACCTGGCGCGGCGCGGCACGCTGCACCGCACCAGGGGCGACCTGAGCGCCTCCACCGCCGACTTCAACGCGGCGCGCGAGCTGCTGGGCAACGCCGAGCTAGCGCCGGAGGAGCTCGCCTTCTGGCGCGCCAAGATCGACGACGAGTCCACCTACACCGCGCTCGCGCTCGGCGACTTCGAGGAGGCCACGTTCCTCGTGACTCACGCCCTGGCTACCTTCAGGGCCTACGCCGCGGCCGCTGGCACCAGCGCCACTTTCCGAGTGCTGCGCGGCACCCTGCATCTGGCCGCCTCCTACGCCTGCCGCGGCCTGGCGCAGCCGCTGCGCCTGCCGTTCCCAGTGTTGCGCGACGCTGTCGACGGGCCCGACCTCAGGCACGCACGCCAACGCATACACGAGGTCATAGCCGCGCTGACCGACGCCCCCCGCTTTCAATCGGACCTGCGGCGCCAGGCGCTCCTGCTAGCCAGCCAGTTCGCTGCCACGGGCGACGAGGGGCAGGCGCTGGCCGACGCCGCGCTCAAGGTCTCTCCGTTCGATTACCAGAAGGCACAAGCGCTGGCCGCGCGGGCAGCCGCGCAGCTCAGGCGCAACGAGCTCAAGGGCGCCCTCGCAGACCTGCAGAAAGCCAGCAAGGCGCTCGCCCGCGTGACCATGGACCTGCCCGGCGAAGGCGGCGACACCGGCCTGCGGTCACAGCTCACAGCGCTCACTGGCGCGGCCCACCTGGCGGCCGGCAACGAGCAGGAAGCCGCCGAGACGCTGGTCGCCGCCCTCGATGACGACGCGCTGGCGCCCTACCACGAGGGCCTGCTCCGCGCCTTCGGCGAGGCCGCCGACCTGGCAGGGGTAGAGGGCGGCTGGAAGAGCCACCGCCGCCTGCGCACCCTGCTGGGGGTAGACGGCACCGGCCCCAGCACCCCGGCGCGCCTGCCGGACGCCCTGGTAGCGGCCTGGCGCTCGCGAGCCAGACCCGCCTCCGCGGGCTGACCGTGCCGACCAGCCCCACGGCAGAAGCCCGCATAGTGGTCGCTGCCGCACCCGAACTGCTGGGATCGCTGACTCCCAACGCCCAGCTCGACCGCTTCCGTGAACCGCGGCAGCAGCTCCAAGCGCTGCAGTCCATAGCCCAAGACGAGCAGGGCACCGTCACGGCGCTGGTGCGCGGCAGTGAGCTGCTCGGTTACGCGGTGTTCCATCCACCAACCGAGATAGAGGCGTGGGGCCACGACCGCACCGGCCGCATCCTCGAGCTCGGCGCCATCGAGGTAGCGCCAGCCGAGCGTGGCCAGCGCTGGGCGGAAAGGCTTCTGCAGGCATCGTTCGCAGATGGCCGCTTCGACCACACCGTGGTGTTCGCCACCCTCTACTCATGGCATTACGACCTGGCGCGCTCGGGTCTGGGCGACCTGGCCTACAGGCGCATGCTCGAGCGCCTTTACCGCTCGGCGGGCCTGGAACTCTTCGCCACCACCGACGAGGAGGTGCGCTCCAGCCCGGCCAACGCACTCATGGCCCGCATCGGGCAGGACGCCCCAGAGCACGTGGTGGCAGAGTTTCACCGCCTGCGCGGACGACTCCCGGGGGCGCCCGTCGCGCCCTGGTAGCATCGAAAGGATCATGGAGAGAAGATGCTCGTAAAAGAGATCATGACCCGGCAGGTGGTCGCGATCGGGCCCGACACGCCCATCCGCGACGTGCAACTGCTGATGGAACAGCGCAACATCCGCCACTTCCCGATCCTCGACCAGGCCGCCGCACCGGCCGGCCACGACCGCCTGGTCGGCATCGTTTCCGACCGCGACGTCAGGCTGGTGGGCGCCGACCACCCGAAAGCGCCTGAGGGCGTCAAGTCCAGCGAACCCATCTCGGCGCTGATGGTCTTCCCCGTACTCACGGCCGACCCGGACGACCCGATCGAGGAGACCGCCAAGGTCCTGCGGCAGCACAAGATCGGCGCCATGCCCGTCATGGACGACGGCCGCCTCGTGGGCATCGTTACCGCCATCGACATGCTAGACGCGCTGGTGCGCATGTCGGGCGTTACGGAGGCTTCGTCGCGGCTGGAGGTCGAGGTCGTCAACCGACCGGGCGCGCTGGCCGGACTCCTCGACCGGGTGGCGAGCCGGCACGTCAACGTCTCCAGCGTCATGACGTCGCGCTCCGACGCCGACACCGTCTCTTTCGTGCTGCGAGTCGGCACAGTGGCCGGGCATGAACTGGCGGCGCACCTGCGGGGGCTGGGTTACACCGTCTACTGGCCGCCCGAGCGAGCGTGACAAGCACCGATCACGCTTTCGTTTACGCGCCCGACCTGGCCGCCTTCGACCTGGCCCACGACCACCCCTTCAAGCCCATCCGGCTCGAACTCACCCGCACGCTGTTAGAGAGCGCCGGGCTTCTGACCCCCGACCAGGTCGTGGCGCCCGAGCCGCTAAGCGACAAGGACCTCCTGAGCGTGCACGACGCTCGCTTCGTCGAAGCGGTCAAGGCCGCGTCGCGCGGCGAAGAAGTGCCAGGCGCCCAGGCGTACGGGCTCGGCACGAGCGATAACCCGATCTTCTCCGGCATGCACGAGGCGGTTCTCGGGGTGACGGCCGCCACGGTGACAGCGGTCGACCTCGTGGCCTCTGACCAAAGGTCGCGTGCCGCCAACTTCTCGGGCGGGCTCCACCACGCGCTCGCCGCGCGCGCGTCGGGCTTCTGCCTCTACAACGACCTGGCCGTCGCCATCCGGCGCGCAGTGGAGCGCTACGGCGTGCGCGTGGCATACGTCGACCTGGACGCCCACCACGGCGACGGCGTGCAGTGGATCTTTTACGAGGACCCGAACGTGCTGACGGTGAGCCTGCACGAGTCCGGCCGCTACCTCTTCCCCGGCACCGGTCACACCTACGAGACCGGTAAGGGCGCCGGCCGCGGAACGGCAGTGAACGTGCCGCTCGAACCGTACACGGAGGACGACTCGTTCCTAGAGGTCTTCGACCTGGTCGTGCCCGCCGCGCTGCGTCACTTCCGGCCGGACCTGATAGTCCTGCAGGCCGGCGCCGACATGCACGTGCGCGATCCGCTGGCCGACATGAGCCTCACCCTCACCTCGATGGCGGAGAGCTACCGACGCATGGTGGCCCTGGCCGACGAGGTCAGCGGCGGCCGCTTGGTGATAACGGGTGGCGGCGGCTACGACCCGTACCGCACCGTGCCGCGCGCGTGGTCACACGCCTGGGCGGCCCTCATCGGCGCCGAACTGCCGGGCCCGCTGCCGGAGGCGTGGCTGGAGACGTGGCGGGCCCGGCTGGGTAGCCTGGCGAACAACCTGCCTACCGAGGCCGGGGAACTGCCGGAGGAGTTCCCGCCGCTGCCGCGCCGCGCCGCCATCTCGCGCCGCAACCGGGTGGTGGCGAACCGAACGATCGAGACGCTGCAGGAGCTGTGGCGTAAACAGGAACCGAACGGAGGAGCATGATGCGAATTGGTTTCGTGGGCCTGGGCACCATGGGAGAGCCTATGGCGCGCCGGTTGCTGGCGGCCGGGTACGAACTGACGGTGCATAACCGCACGCGGTCCCGCGAGGAGCCGTTGGCGGCTGCGGGCGCCGGGCGCGCCGCCACACCGAAGGCCGCCGCCGAGGGCGCCGACGTGGTGTTCACCATGGTCAGCGACACGCCCGACGTGCAGGCGGTCGTGTTGGGCGAGCAGGGAGTGGCGCTGGGCATGCAGAAGGGCAGCGTGCTGGTCGACATGAGCACCATCAGTCCGGCCACCACCAGGCGCATCGCCACGGCGGTGCTGGAGCACGGTGTGGACATGCTGGACGCCCCCGTGTCTGGCGGCAGCGAAGGCGCCGAGAAGGGCACTCTGTCGATCATGGTCGGCGGCGAGGCCGCGGCGTTGGCCAAGGTACTGCCGGTGCTGCGGCACCTTGGCAGCACCATCACCCACGTCGGGTCCTCCGGCGCGGGCCAGGTGGCGAAGGCCGTGAACCAGACGATCATCGCCGGTACCTACGCGGCTGTGGCGGAGGGCATGGCGCTCGCCATGGCTGCCGACATCGACGTGGAGGCGGCGCTGCAGGCGCTGGGCGGCGGCGCCGCTGGCTCTTGGGTGCTGGCCAACCGGGCGCAGAACATGGTGAGGGGCAACTACCCGCTGGGCTTCCGCACGCGCCTGCACCGCAAGGACCTGGGCATAGCCCTGAGCGCCGCCAAGGAGCTCGGGGTGGCCATGCCAGTGGCGGCCTACGTCGAGCAGCTAGAGACTAGTCTGGTCAAGCGCGGCTTCGGCGACGAGGACGTTTCGAACCTGGCGCGCGTGGTGCGCGAACAGGCAGGCATAGACTGAGAGGCTAGCGAGCGGTATGACCGCGGTCGTGTACAAGCTCACCGCTTGGCCGCGACCCACAGCCTGTCGGTGTCGCTGTCGACACGCCCCCCGTCCGGATGGGCCAGCACCTGGACGCCGCGGAAACCGGCGCGCGCCAGCAAGCGCTGCACGAGGTCCGCGTCGTAACCGCGCTCGTAGTGCACCTCCGTGAACGCTCCCTCCGCCGTGTCGCAGTACGCCTCGACCTTCGCCAGCTGGCGCGCTTCGTCGAAGCTGTGCTCCCAGCGGTAGTACACGTCGTCGGCCCACCCCGAAGCCACGCCGCCCTCCCACAGCTGCCGCAGCCCGGCGGTGGTGTTGACGTCGAACACGAACACGCCGCCTGGCAGCAGATGCCCGAGCACGTTGCTGGCCATGGCGCCGAACGCCTCATCGGTGAGCAGGTTGTTGAGTGAGTCGAAGACCGAGTACACCAGCGCGTAGCGCTGGCCCAGGCTGAAGGTCTCGAACTCCCCCTGATGGAACGTGACCCCGGGCAGCTTGGCGCGCGCCACCTTCAGCATGGCAGGAGAGGCGTCGAGGCCCTCTACCAGGAGCCCCCTCTCGACCAGCGGGCGCGTGGCGTTACCCGTGCCGCAGCCGAGGTCGAGCACGGGCCCGCCAGCGAAGCCGAGCTCCTCGGCTTTGGCGAGCACGAACTCGGCCCATTCGCCGTACTCGATGTCGGCCATTATCCGGTCGTAAACGCGCGCCAGCGCGGTGAACGGGGCGGCGCCCTCAACGCCGGCAGGGGTTCTAGGCTGCATGCCCCTCATGATACCGCCGCTCCTCGACCGCCCGGAGCCGGTCCGCGCCTAGCCCTAGGCGGTCCCAGCCAACCTCGCGCTAACCCCATCCTAGTAAGGACGCTACGGTTGGTGCGGGACCGCAGGACGCCTGCCCTTACCCTCCCCCGCGGGGTTCGGCGTCCGCGCTTCCCACCTCCAGCACGAACTTGCCCACGCTGTCGTTGGCGCGCAGCCGGTCATGCGCCTCGTTCACGCGCGACCAATCGAACACGGTGTCTACCAGTGGCCTCAGGGCGCCAGCGGCCACCTCGGCGCCGAAACGCCGCTCGAACGCCTCCCGCAACCGCACCTTCTCAGCTAGCGGTCTGCCCCTGAGGGTCGAGCCTATGAGCCGCGCTCGCTTCACCATCAGCGCCCTCAGGTCCAGCTCGGCCCTGCGGCCGCTCAGTGTAGAGATGATCACCAGCCGCCCGCCGAGCGCCAGCGCCTCCAAGTTCGGCCCCAGGTAGTCCTGACCCACCATGTCGAGGATCACGTCCACCGACCCCACTTGCTCCCTCAGGGCGTCCAGCCAGCTACCGGCGTGCCGGTCCAACGCCAGATCGGCGCCCAGCCGCTGGCACGCGCTCACCTTCTCCGGTCCCCCGCAGGTGGTCACCACCGTGGCGCCCGCCAGCTTGGCCTGACGGATGGCGGCGGTGCCAACGCCACTGGCACCGCCGTGAATGAGCACCCGCTCGCCCTCCGCCAGTTGAGCCTCAACGAAGAGGTTCAGGAAGGCCGTCAACGCCGTTTCGGGGAAGCCAGCGGCTTCCGCCATGCTCCAGCCTGCTGGGACCGCAATGAGCATGTCGGCTGGGACCGCCACGCGCTGCGCGTAACCGCCACCCGCCAGAAGCGCACAGGCGCTGCGCCCCAGCCACTCGTCCGCCACGCCGGGACCGAGGCGCGTAACGCGCCCGGCCACCTCGAGCCCCACGATCTCGGACTCACCGGCCGGCGGCGGGTAGTGGCCCGCCAACTGCGACAGGTCTGCCCGGTTGACGCCAGCCGCCGCCACCTCCAGCAACACCTCTCCAGGCCTAAGCTGCGGCCCCCTCACTCGGCCGAACGACATGCCGGACGCGCCGTCCGGCAGCAACGCGATCATGCTGTTGGCGCTCATGCCCCATGCTACGCGCAGCCCGCTAAGCCGCTAGTTCGCTGCCAGGGTGCACCGAACCAGCCGGCGCCGCCAAATCCGCAGCCGCGCCGCCCTCCAACTGGTAGCGTGATAGCCATGATCGGCGTAGACCTGGGCACCACCAACGTACGCATCCACCTCAAGGGCAAGGGCGTACTTCTGAGAGAACCTGCCGTGATCGCGGTCGTGAAGGGCACGACCGAGGTCAAGGCCGTCGGGCAGGAGGCGTACCGCATGCTGGGCCGCACGCCCGGCAACATCACCGCGCTGCGGCCCATGGCCGACGGCGTCATCGCCGACTACACGCTCACAGAGCGCATGCTCAAGGCGTTCATCAGCAAGGTGCTCACGGGCCCCAGCCGCTTCATCCGGCCCAACATCATGGTGTGCATCCCCTCGGGCATCACCGACGTCGAGCGACGCGCGGTGGTGCAGGCCGCCCGCGAGGTCGGCGCCCGCAAGTGCTACCTGATCGAGGAAACGGTTGCTGCCGCCATCGGTGCTGGCATCGCCATCGCCGAACCGGTCGGCTCCATGATCATCGACGTGGGTGGCGGCACCACCGACCTGGCCATCATCAGCCTGGGCGGCATCGTCGTGTCCGAGAGCCTCCGCATCGCTGGCAATACCTTCGACCGCGACATCATGGCTTACGTGAAGAGCCGCTACAACCTGCTCATCGGGGACCGCACCGCGGAGCAGATCAAACGCGAGGTCGGCGCCGCCAAGGTCGTGACCGACGACGACGACCGGTCCATTGAGGTGCGGGGCCGCGACCTCATAGACGGCATGCCCAAGAGCGTTACGGTTAGCACCTCCGACGTGGTCACGGCGCTCGAGTCATCGCTCAAGAAGATCGCGGACGCCATGGTCAAGGTTCTCGAGCAGTCACCCCCCGAACTCGTGTCCGACGTCATAGAGCGCGGCATTGTCATGACGGGCGGCGGCGCGCTGCTGCGTAACCTCGACGCCTACCTCTCGGGCATCACTTCGATCCCGGTTGGGGTGGCGCCCGACGCAGCCGACTGCGTGGTGCTAGGCACCGCCCAGGCCCTCGACATGGTGCACGTGCTGAAGGACGCCTACTTCGACGAAGCCAGGCTGTAACGCGCGGCCAGCGCAAGCAGCGGGGGGCGCCAGCTTGGGCTCCTCACGTAGCGCTACCGGCCTCTTCCTCGTGTGGCTCACCCACCACCTCGCTGGCTGCGGCGCGCGCCAGGCGGCCAACCAGCATGAAGCCAAGCGCGTAACCGCTGAGCGTCAGGAACAGCAGAACGAAGAGCGGCGTGCCCGCCTGCCCGGTGGCCAGCGCCAGCGCCAGGAACCAGGCGCTCGAAGCCAGCATGACGCCGGTCATGAGCGCCGCCGACAGGGCGGCCCTGCGAGCGCCCGGACCCGACCTGAGGGCTCCCAGGCGCGCCACCACGAAGACGACCACCGGCGTCTGCGCCAGCGCTATGGCCACCAGTATCCACGCCAGCAGGGCGCTGGGGTTGCGGGGTGCGCCGCCCGCCAGGAGCGTCACCGTAACGCCCACCAGAGCGGCCGCCACGCACTGCGCCATGAACGCCACCACGAAAGCCGCCCGCAGGAACGCCGCGGCGACGGCAGCAGAAAGCGTGTGGCTCGTAAGGTAGCGGCGCACCAGCGCGCGCCAGGGCGCTTTAGGCGCCCGGGGCGGTTCGTTCACTGTTTCCGGCTTCGGGGTGCTGCTGCTCAGTGCTCGGGGTACTCCTCGTGCGTGTTCTTCACCAGGAAGGTGGTGAACGCTACGAAGAAGCCGGAGAAGACGATGATGCTCAGCAGAACGATGATGGCGTTACGGCCGATGACTAGGAAGGTGTCCACGGGTGCCTCCGATGCGCGAGTCTACCCTACTCGGCGGCGCGTGAGCCTCACGTCAGCCGCGCGCTGCGGCCCGACAACCGGCTGAAGCGCAGAACCAGCAGCAGCGCCGCCACGGCCAGTCCGGCCACGAGCCCGAACCACATGCCCCGCGGGCCCACGTTCAGTCCGAAGGTCAGCACCAGACCGGTGGCGATGCCCACGAACCAGTACGCCACCAGGGTGAGGAGCATGGGTACGCGCGTGTCCTTGAGGCCCCTGAGCGCGCCCTGGGCAGTGACCTGCATGCCGTCCACCAACTGGAACATGGCGGCGATACCCAGGAACGTGGCCGCGTAAGCCACCAGTTCCGCGTTCTGCGGGGCGTAGAGGTCCACGAACAGCCCGATCACCACCTGTGGCGCCAGCCAGAACAGCAGGGCCGAGGCGCACATGAACGCGGTGGCGAGCCCGATGCCCATGGCGCCCGCCCGACGCACTCCCGCCGGATCGCGGCGGCCCGCGGCCTGTCCCACCAGCACGGCGGTGGCAGTGGCGATGCCTAGCGGGATCATGAACGTCATAGAAGCCGACTGCATGGCGATCTGGTGACCCGCCAGCACCGCGTCACCGAAGCCGCCCAGCACGAAGGTGGTGACGCTGAAGGCGCTGACCTCCAGGCCCAGCATGGCCGCGATGGGCCAGCCCACGCGCAAGATCTCGCGCATGCGAGCAGGGTCCAGGCGCCGCAAGTTGGCGAACACCGCCTGCCGCCTGTACCGCGTGCGCACCAGCCAGGTGGCCGCCGCGAACATCAGTGTGAACACCGCCGCCGTCGTGAAGCCCGCCCCGACTATGCCGAAGGCTGGCAGTCCGTAACGCCCGAAGATGAGGGTGTCGTTGAGGAACACGTTCACGCCAACCCCGGCCAGCGCGATGAACAGAATGGGCCTGGCGTCGCCGTGGCCCTCCAGCAGCCCGCGCAGCGCCACGAAGCCGAGCGCGAACGGCAGCCCGGGGCTCAACGCGCGCAGGTAGGCGGCGGCGGGCTCGACGGAGCTCAGCGGGAGACCCAACAGCAGCAGTAACGGCTGGGCGTTAAGGAACAACGCGGCGCCGGGCACCGCCAGCAAGACGGCCAGTACTAGCGCCTGTCCGGCCACTAGCCCCGGTTCGCGCCCGCGCCCGGCACCGGTGGCGTGCGCCACGAGCGGGGCGACCGCCAGCAGCACGGCCATCAGCACGTTGTACACGGTGAAGAACACTGTGGAGCCGAGCGCCAGTCCGGCCAGCGAGGTCGGCCCGAGCCGGCCCACGAACAGCGTGTCGACGAAACTCATGCCGCTCTGAGCCAGCTGCGCCAGCGACAACGGCAGTGCCAGCGTGACCAGCTTGCGAAGCTCCGAACCGAGGCGCGGCACGCCGCTCAACATACGCTGGGCCGCCTTGGTAGCATGCCTCATGCGTCTGTTGGTTGTGGCCATCCTTGTCGTACTGCTCGTAGCCGGGGGCCTGTTCGCCTTCGGCGTTCTACCGCCCGGCGAGAAGGAGCCTGAGCGGCCGGACCTGTTCGTTATCCTCGAACAGAACGATCCCGCCGCCGTGCTGCAGGCGCTGGCCGAAGGCGCGGACCTGCACGGCCGCAACGAGGCGGGCCTCACCCCCCTGATGACCGCCATAAGCTCTGGCGCCAGCACCGCCGTCATCGGCACCTTGCTCGAAGCAGGCGCTAACATCAACGAGCAGGCTGCCAGCGGCACCACCGCGCTCATGCTCGCTGCGGGCATGGGCACGCCGGCTCAGGTCATCTACCTGTTGAACGCCGGCGCGGACCCCACACCAAAAGACACCCAGGGCCGCAACGCCGCCGAACTGGCAATGACCAACTCGCGGGTGCGCACGTCAGGCGTTTACCCGCGCCTCATCGACCTGGCCGACCGGCCGTTCGTGCAGGGCTGGCCCACCGGCTACGTGGTGCCGGTGGAGGGCGCCACCATCAGCTCGCGGCGCAGCCACCTGCCGGGCGCCCCGCGCACCTACCGCAACGGCGTGCACGAGGGGTTCGACTTTTATGCAGGCACGGTCAGCGTGCCCATCAACTACGGCACGCCCATCAACGCGGTGGCCGACGGCGTCGTCATTCGCGCCGATACAGAGTACGTGGAACTCAGCCTGGCCGAGTATCAGGCGCTCATCGATCAGGCTGGCCGCTCGCTCGACACGCCTCCCGACATCCTCGACGCGCTGCGCGGCAGGCAGGTGTGGATACGGCACGCGGGCGGCTTCGTAACGCGCTACGCCCACCTGGCCGCCGTGGCCGAGAACGTGATCGTGGGCGCCACCGTAGCGCAGGGCGACATAATTGGCACCACCGGCAACTCCGGCACGCTAGAAGCGGCTCAGGGCACGCAGGACGACCCGCACCCGCACGTCGAGGTATGGCGCGGCGATAGCACCTTCCTGGGGGCCGGCCTGGAGCCCGAGCAGATCTGGGAGCTGGCTGGCCAGGTGTTCGGGCAGGCCGCGCTGCCGCCGTTCCACGACTGACCCGCAGGCGCCCCACTCGCCAGCCTGCCAGGCAGAGAAGCGGCCTACCAGGGCAGGTTGAAGCCGCCGTGGTTCTCGCTGCGGTAGTACTTCTCGATCTCGTCCGGGATCGTACTGATGTCGTCTACCACCTTGAAGAGGTGCATGTCCTGCTCTGAGATCGTGCCGTTACGCAGCAGGGTGCCCTGCAGCCACTGCAGCAGCCCGCGCCAGTACTCCACTCCGACCAGGTAAACGGGGAACGGCTTGATCTTGTGCGTCTGGATGAGGGTAAGCGCCTCGAACAGCTCGTCGAGGGTGCCGAAGCCGCCCGGGAAGATCACGAACGCGGTGGAGTACTTGACCAGCATGACCTTGCGGATGAAGAAGTACTTGAAGTCCACGGAGTCCGTCAGGTACGGATTGGGCGCCTGCTCGTGCGGCAGATCGATGTTGAGCCCAACGCTGCGCGCCTCCACGTCCATGGCTCCGCGGTTAGCGGCCTCCATGATGCCCGGGCCGCCGCCCGTGACGATGGTGTAGCCGTGCTTGGCCAGCTGGGCCGCCAGTTCGCGCGCCTTCTTGTAGGTCTCGCTTTCCTCCTTCAGCCGCGCCGAACCGAAGATGGTGACCGCCTTGCCCACGTCCGCGAGTTCCTCGAAGCCCTGCACGAACTCGCCGAGGATGCGGAACATGCGCCATGAATCCTCCGCCAGGGCGTCAATTACGTACTGCTTCTCTATTCCGTTCATCCGGCAAGCTTAACCGGCCGGCGCCTACCGGAGTGTGAACCGCTGGTCACGTTCCGAGGCTGTCGAGGAGGGGCAGAAGCGCGTTCAGGTCGGCCTGAACGTGATGCGCTCCAGCAGCGGCCAGGTCTGCCGCGGTGCCCGTGCCCCAGGTCACGGCGTAGGTGAGGAACCCCGCCGCCAGCCCAGCCCGCACGTCTACCACCGAGTCGCCCACCATGACCAGGCCAACACCGCCGACCGCCCTGACGGCCGCGTACAGCACGTCTGGCGCCGGCTTGGGCGGTAAGTCGTCGGTGCCCTGAACGTGATCGAGCAGCGGCGCCAACCCCACCGCTTTCACCAGCGCGTGCGCCATGCTGCTGCGCTTGGTGGTGGCGACCGCCCGCGCGTAGCCGCGCTGGCCCAGCTCCTCGAGCAGTTCGGGCACGCCTGCGTAGGGCGCGGTGGTGTCCGTGAAGTGCTGGGGGTAATGCTGCCTGTAGGCGTCGGCCAGGCGCCCAACCAGCTGCGCTGGCGCCAGCGCGGCGTACATGTCCTCGAGGGGCTTGCCAATGAGCGACACCACCGCCTCGCGGGCGGGCACGGAGGCGCCTACCTCGTGGAACGCGTGCAGGAAGCTGTTCACGATGTCAGTCTGCGAGTCAACGAGCGTGCCGTCGAGGTCGAAGACCACGGTGGGCCGCGGCGCCACCGGGATCACTGCCTGAGGTAGGCCACGGTGACCCCGTGCCCGCCCTCGTACGGCACCGCGTCCTCGTAGCGCTCCACTAGCTTCTCGCCCTTGAGGTAGTTGCGCACCGCGTCCCGCAGCGCGCCCGTGCCCTTGCCGTGCAGCAGGCGCACGCTCTCGACCTTCAGCGAGTGCGCCTCCAGCACGAAGTCACGCACTTGCTCCAGCGCCTCCTCCACTCGGGCGCCGCGCAGGTTGAGCTCGCGGTCGAACGAGCCGGGCGCCGGCCCGTGCGTCCGGGTCGTGCTCGGCTTAGGCGGACCAAGCGGCTTGGCGTCGCGGCGCGGCACCTCCACCTTGAGTAGCCCCAGCTGCACCAACAGCTGCCCGCCACCGCGGTGTTCCAGCACCTGCCCCTCGGCCCCGTAGCTTTCGACCCGCACGCGTGAGCCCACGGCGTAAGGGTCAGCCGCCGCCGTTTCCGGGGAGGGGGCCACAGCAGCGGTGCTCTTTGGCCGGGCGGGCTCAGCGAGCTTGCGCGTCTTGCGGCGCAGCTCCTGGATCTCGTCCAGCGCCCTGGAGCGCTGCTGCGGCTCCTGCTGCGCCACCCGCCTCAGCCGCGTGGCTTGCTGGAGGGTCTCCTGCAGGAGCTCGTCGGCTTTCTCGGCCGCGGCGGCGATGAGGTCCTGCTCGCGGCCGCGCAGCATGGCGATCTGCTCGCGCAGCAGCTCGGCCTCCGTCACCGCCCGCTCGTTCGCGCTGCGAGCGTCGTCGAGCTGCTTCTCCAGCTGCTCGCGCTGCTTCTCCAGCGTGCTGAGAAGCGTCTCCAGCCTCTCGCCCTCGGGTCCCAGCAGCTCAGCTGCGCGCTGCAGTAGATCAGCTGGCAGCCCCAGACGCTCGGCGATCGAGAGCGCGTAGCTGCGCCCGGGCTGCCCCACGATCAGCTGGTAGGTCGGCTTAAGCTGCTCTACGTCGAAGCGCATGGCGGCGTTAGCTACACCCGCCGTCTCGCTGGCGAACACCTTCAGCGGCGCCAGGTGGGTGGTCACCAGCCCACGCGCGCCGCCCGCCAGCACCTGCTCGAGGATGGCTTGCGACAGCGCCGCGCCCTCGTCGGGATCCGTTCCCGACCCCAGCTCGTCTATTAGCACCAGAGTGTTCGCGCCCGCGCCCTCCACGATCGCCTTGAGGTTGCGCAGGTGGCCGGCGTACGTGCTGAGGCTGGCTTCGATGCTCTGCTCGTCGCCGATATCCGACAGCAGCGCGCTGACTCGCGGCAGCACCGGCGCCGCGTCGCCGCCAGCGGCTACGAACAGGCCTGCCTGCGCCATGGCGGCCGCCAGCCCCAGCGTCTTGATGAGCACGGTCTTGCCGCCAGCGTTGGGTCCGGTGATTATCAGCAGGCGCCGCTCTTCCGAGAGCTCGATGTCGTTGGGAACGCACCCCTCGATGAGCGGGTGGCGCGCCTGCAGCAGGCGCACCTGACCACTGCCGTCGAACACGGGGCGCCTGAGCTTCCAGTCCTTAGCCAGGCGCGCCGACGAGTTGAGGAGGTCGAGTTCGGCGATCACGTCAAGCGTCTCGTCGACCCGCGGCTCGTCGGCCAAGCGTCGGCCCAGGGCCAGCAGTATGCGCCGCACCTCGTCGCGCTCCTCCATCTCCAGCAGCGCCAGCTCGTTGTTAAGGTCCACCACGGCGGCGGGCTCAACGAACACGGTCGCGCCGGAGTCGGAGCGGTCGAGCGCCAGGCCGGGCACGCGCGACTGCTGGTGCGCCTTGATGGGAATGACGTAGCGGTCGCGCCGCAGCGTGATTATGGGGTCCTGGACGTACTCGGCGTAACTCTCGAGCAGGCGCGTGAGCCGGTCGCGGATGCGGCCCCGCAACGGGTTGAGGCGCCGCCTGATATCGGCCAGGCTGGGGGTGGCGTCGTCACGCACGTTGCCTTCAGGGTCCAGCTGCTCGCGCACCAGCCTGAGCACGCCGTCGAACGAGCCGATGCCCAGCGCCACTTCGGTGAGCGCCGGCCGCTCAGAGGCCACGATGGCGCGCCGCAGCGTGGCCGCTCCGTCGAGCGTGTAGGCGACCGAGAGGATCTCGCTGCCCTCAAGCAGGTTGCCCTCGCGCACGCGCCGCAGGAACGGACGAACGTCCTCGATGCCGCCCAGCGCAAGGTCGCCGCCCTGCACTATCTCGTCGACACGCTCCAGCGCTCGGTCCGCCTCCTGCGTGCTGGCGTACGGCACGAGAGCCCGGGCGCGCTCCACGCCCATGAAGGTGGCGGCGCGCTCAGACAGCGCCTCTTGCACGCGCCCGAACGAGAGCTTCTCTAGGGTGGCGGCGGTTACGTCCACGGCCGCAGATTATACGGAAAGCCGCAGTGTGCCCGTACGGTAGGCTCCGTTGGTGGCCGCGCACCCGAACGTTTTCGCCCTCTTGCCGGTCACGCCGGCGCCGCCCTACTCGTGGCGCCAGACCGTGGCGGCCCTGGCCGGCTTCGGCGCAGTGCCCGACCGCGGGCGCCCCCTGGGCGTGGACGGCCAGGTCGTGGACCCGCACGACCTGACTGCGGTGGCCGCCTGGGAGCTGCCGCTCAGGCTGGGCGGCCCGGAGGGTCGCTGCGCTACGGTGCGCTTAACGCCGACAGAGGGTGAGGGGCCGTTCGCTCCCGACATCGAGTTGCTCGTGAGCCCTGTACCCAGCGCCAACCCGCCCTCTCAACCTATCGACGACAGCAGCTCGGACCCGGTGCACGGCGACCTCACTCTCGGCGAGGCGCAGAGCGTGTGGGACCAGCTCGACCAGTTCCTGGCACTGTCGCTCGAACTCGACCCGCTGATAGACGAGGCACGCAACGATCCGGCGTTCCAGCCCGTGGCGGCGGCGCTGTTCGGCTTCCATCCGCCGCGCTTCAGGTCGGCCTTCCAGGCGGCTTGCTGGACCGTCGTGCGGCAGCGAACGCCTCAGAGGTTCGCCGTGGCCACCATGGCAAGGCTGAGCGAGCTGCTCGGCACCCCCGTCGCCGCGTTCGCTGGCCCGCCCTACAGCCTGTTCCCCACGCCGGGCGCCGTGGCGCACGGCGCGCGCGAGGCGTTACTGGCGGCGACCAACAACCTGCGCAAGGTCGAGCGCCTGGAGGGTCTGGCGGCCGAGTTCGCGGCAGTGAGCGAGCCTGACCTGGCGGCGGCCGATTACGACGACGCCGCCAAGTGGCTGCGGTCGCTGCCGGGCTTAGGCCCCTGGTCCGCCGAGCAGGTCATGTGGCGCGGCCTGGGCCGCGTGGAGCGGGCGCCGTGGCGCGACACCGGTGCCCTGAGCGCGGTCAGCGCGGTCTACACCCCGGGGCTCACGCTGGTGAAGGGCGCCGCGCGCGAACTGGCCCGCCACTACGGCGACCTCCAGGGCGTGTGGCTGGCCTACCTGAAGGCGTACCCGCGGGCGCGTGCCGCTTAGCTGGTGGCCGCAGGCGCCGTCTGCGTTGCCTGGATAGCGGTCAGCGCGATGGTGTACACGATGTCGTCGACCAGCGCGCCGCGCGACAGGTCGTTAACCGGGCGCTTGAGGCCCTGCAGCATGGGGCCCACCGACACCACGCCCGCCGAGCGCTGGACAGCCTTGTAGGTGGCGTTGCCGCTGTTGAGGTCCGGGAACACCAGCACCGTCGCGCGGCCCGCTACGGCGCTGTCGGGCGCCTTACCGCGCGCCACGCTGGGTACGGTAGCGGCGTCGTACTGCAGGGGGCCATCTATCTGCAGGTCCGGGCGCCGCTGGCGCGCTATGAAGGTAGCCTCGCGCACCTTGTCGACGTCCGCCCCCTCGCCGGAGCTGCCGGTGGAGTACGACAGTAGCGCGACGCGCGGCGTGATGCCGAAGGCGCGTGCCGACTCGGCGGACTGGATGGCTATGTCGGCGAGTTCCTCGGCGTTGGGGTCGGGGTTCACGGCGCAGTCGCCGTACACGAGCACCTGGTCCGGCAGGCACATGAAGAACACTGAGCTGACCAACTTGGCGTCGTCATGCGTCTTTATGAGTTGCAGCGCGGGCCTCACGGTACTGGCGGTGGTGTGCACGGCGCCGGAGACGAGACCGTCGACCTCCCCCTGCGCCACCATCATGGTCGCCAGGACCACGTTGTCGCGCAGCTGGTTGCGGGCGCCGTCGTCTGTTAGGCCCTTATGGCTGCGCAGGGCGACCATGCCAGCCACGTACCTCTCGCGCAGCTCGTCAGTGGGCTCGACGATGTGCACGCCCTCGCCCAGCTCGAGCCCCTGGGCCTCGGCTACGCGGCGGATCTCGGCTGGGTCGCCCAGCAGTACACAGGTAGCCATGCCGCGTTCGGCGCAGATAGCCGCTGCCTTCACCGTGCGCGGTTCGTCGCCCTCGGGCAGCACGATGCGTTTACCCGCCTCGCGAGCAAGTTCTACCAGCCTGTAGAGGAACGCAGGTGGCGAGAGCCTCAGCTCGCGCTCGCTGCCGAGCAGCTCCAGCAGGGGCTCGAGGTCCAGGTGCTCGGCCACAGCTTCCATGCCGCGCTCCATGCGCTGCACGTCGTCGAGGGGCACCTCGACCGGCATGGCGGCCGCGCGCGCCGCCGTTACGTAAGAGTCGGTGGCGACCCGCAGTACAGGCAGCCCCGTCGCGAACGCCTTGGCGCAGAGGCGCATGACCTCCTGGTTGGGGTCGAGTTCGCCGGTAAGCACCAGGCCCGCCAGCGGCACGCCGTTGAGCGCTGCCATGCCCGCCGCTATCACGATGTCGTCGCGGTCACTGGGGGTGATGATGAGGGCGTCTGGTCGCAGCCGGTGCGTCATGTGGGCCACGTTGCGCGCCACCAGCGACACGTCTACCACGCGCCTCGTGGCCAGTTCGCCCTCGTGCACCACGGAGGCGCCCAGGTAGTGGGCCACGTCCAGCGTTCGCGGCGACGCCATCCCCTGCTCCCACGGCACGGCGCCCAGCAGGCTGAAGTCCGGGTTCCTGAAGATCCGCAGGCGCGCCTTCAGGTCCTCCGCGCCGAGCAGCTCGTCCGGCATCTTCAGGGCAGTTCGCGTGGTGCCAAGCACTTCGAAGGCGGGCGCGTTGAGCTGGTTGACGACCACGCCGATCACCTTCTCGGCGGTGGCGCCGCCGAACAGCTGGGCGGTCATGTCGAGGCGGTCCTCAAGCGCCGCCAGTGAAGGTTGCGGCGTGGCGACGAGGATCACGTGAGCGTCTATCGCCCGGGCTATGTCGGCGTTCAGGTCGTCGAGGCTGGGATGGTCGCCGGTGGCGGCCAGGCCCTCCACGATGACCACGTCGGCGCCCGCAGCCGAGCGGCTGTGGCTGCCTACCAGTTGCTGCAGAAGCTCCGACAGGCGGCCGGCTGCCAGCATGGCCTCGGCGGCGCCGAAAGTTAGCGGTTCGGCGGGCGTGATGTTGGTCGAGCGCCTCACGAACTCGGTCGAGCGTTCCGGCCCGACGTCGTCGCCGGGCTGGCGGATGGGCTTGAAGAAGCCGACGTTGAGGCCCGTGCGCTCGAGCGCGTGCACCAGCCCGAGGCAGACGGAGGTCAGGCCGACGCCCGGACCCGTGGGGACCACGTAAAGACTCTGTGTTCGCGACATTTAGTTCACGCCGCGCTTAGCGGCGCCTCCGCCACAACCTTATGCCATCGCGTGGCGGCCCTGCCCGGGTCCGATGCCCCGCCCGGCGGCGTGCCGGAGCCGCGGCGCCCCCGTGGTGCGAGCGCGTTACGTCGCGGGGTACTCAAGTGACCTACCTCGCACCGTCAAGACCCGCCTGATGCCCTATTGTTACTGTGCAGGACGTCACGAGCAACTATTCGCGGGCGTCCAGAAGGAGCGGTCCATGACGGACAGAGATACCGGTGCTCCACTTCCGCCCACCGACCCGGATGAGGCGATTACCAGCGTGCCGGCGACCGATCAGCCCAGTTACGACGCGGCTCCCCCGGTAGCGGAACCAGCGCCCGTTGCCGACGCCACCAAGCCCGACATCGGCAAGCGCGTCATCGCCTACGCCATCGACTGGGTGGTCGCCATGGTGCTGTACGCGGTACTGGCGCCTATCTCCGGCCCGCTCGGTTCGCTGGTGGGCGCGGCCTACCTGCTTCTGCGCGACGGCTTCGACTTCGAGTTCATGCGCGGCCGCTCGCTCGGCAAGCGCATGATGAAGCTCGGCGTGGACCTAGATGGCGGCGCGAAGATGGACCTCGCCACCTCCGCCAAGCGCAACTGGCCGATGGCGCTCTCCATGCTGCCGCTCGGGCTGTTCTGGCTGTTCCTGGCTCCCATCGCGGGCGTCCTCGTGCTTTACGAGGCGTACCTGGTGTTCACCTCGACCGATGGCAGGCGCTGGGGCGACAAGCTGGCTGGCACGAAGGTCGTAGAAACGGCAGAATAGCGCGCCTTACTCCTGTTCGCTTTTCGGCTGAGTAACCGGCCGCCGCCGTCCGAGCCCCTTGGCGTGGATGACCTTCATGGTCACCACGCGCTTACTCATGGCGTACGCGAACGTCAGCATAGACAGCAGCACGAAGACGCCGCTGGCCACGAACAGCGTGTGCGGCAGGCTGCCGCCGCCCGACCGCCACCACGGCTCGCCCACCACTCGCAGCACTAGGCCCGTTTGCAGCAGTAAGAAGGTTACCGCCTCGAAGCCCTTCTGCCTTATGCCGCCGGGTCGGGGCATCATCCAGAAGGCCACGCCCATGACCATGGCCAGGAAGAAGCCGAGGATGCCCATGTGGGCGTGGGTGGCGCTAACGAGCGCCACCATCCCAGGGTTGATACTCGTCCACACGCCCACGGCTCCGGTTGCAACGAGCCAGAAGAGTGCAGCGCGCAAGAAGGCGACCTGCCAGTTGCTCACGGCGTTAGCTTACCCGCAAGGCACGCGCGCCAGGCCGTGCCCCGAGTCGGGTCAGGCGCTCTTGCCGATGCGGACGCGCCAGGTGTCGGGGCCCTGCTCGAGGTACTCCCACTCGACCGTGCCCGGACGCTCCATCTGGAACTGGTAGAAGAGCGGCTTGGGGTCGTGATCGTTCACCAGCTCGAACGCCTGGCCGGCTTCGAGCTCGTCGAACGTCTTGAACAGCAGAGGGTGCCGCTCCCTGGGGTGGATGGTCCTCACGTCTACCTGCTTCATGCTTCCTGTTCTCCTTCCAGCCACCGGATGGCGCCGGTGGGGCAAACTGACATGGCTTCGAGGCTCTCGGGGGTCACAGCCACGCGCGTGGGCTCGCTGCGGATACCGGGAGCGACCTCCTCGCAGATGCCGCACTCGATGCAGGCGTCCGCGTCGACCCACATGGCGTCGGGTCTCAGTTTGGGTTCACTTCCGGGGTGCACGCGGACCTCCAGCCAGGCGCCTGGTTCCGAGCACGGTGAACGTACCCTCCCCGGCGATGAGCGCCTTGGTGCTGCCGGGCATTATGTGAACGACGCTGCCCGCGCTTACCGCGTGCCGTGCGTCGTCCTCCTGAATGAACCCGGTGCCTTCCAGGACCGTGAAGATGGTCTCCGTGAGGTCGTTGTCGGGCGCGATCAGCTCCTGGCCGTTCTGCAGGCACAGCAGCATGACCACCATGCCTTCCCCCATGTGCAGCGGCCGCGGCACCGGACCCCGCTCCGAGTAGCGCACCAGCTCCATGGGCTTAAGCAGAGGCACGCTACGCCGCCCCGTCGGCGACGCCGAGGGCGAGCAGCTCGGCGATCAACGCCTCCTGCTCTTCCTCGGCCTGCCCCCTGATGCGAAACGCCTGCGCGAGGTTCACGGTGTGAGCCATAGCCAGGCGCGCCACTGGATTGGCGAGCGGGCCGAAGCCGCCCTCTATGAGCGCAGCCAGGGCGCCCTCGTGCGCTTCGATGATGCGCGACACGCGCATGCCAAGCAGCCGCTCGCGCTTCTCGCTCACGTCGGGCGCGGCAACGCTGTTTGGCTCGGTCGAACGCTCTTCTATCTGCGTAGAGTCTGCCACGTACCCAAGCGTGGCAGGCTAGGTGCCCACCGCACCATGACGTAGGTCATCGCGCGCCATGGCCGGGCGGAACGAAGCTGGGGGGCGATATGTCAGAGAGGTTCCTAGATAACCGTGGCCTCGAGCCGCCCAACCCGATGATCAGAACGCTGGAGACGCTCGACGAGATGGCGGTCGGCGAGGTCCTGGTGATCCACAACGACCGCGTGCCGGTGTACCTGCTTCCGCAACTGGCGGACTCAGGGGCCGACTACGAGGTGGAGGAGCAGCCCGACGGCAGCGCCAAGGTGCGCATCACCAAGGGCGCCTAGCGCCATGCTGCTGGTGGCCGCGCCGCCGCGCTGTGGCGGCTCCCCATGATCCCGC
>JBAYRM010000017.1:0-23098 GCA_041676665.1 Trueperaceae bacterium | reverse complement strand
GGCGTCGAGGATGAGCAGCACGCTGACGTCGCCAGCGTTCATGGCTGCAACCAGCTCGGTGAGCTCCTCGGCGTGGTTGGCGGGGCGCGCTGCGGCGGGCATGACGTAGCGCACCGTGCTGCCAACGTTGCCGAGGGCGTCGTTGAGGGCGTGCGCCAGGGCGTGCACGGCGGCGGGCTGGTCGTCGCCCGCGATAACTATGCTGCTGCCCTGGTTGGCTTGCAGGTCCGCCAGCATGGCGTTCCAGACTTCTTGTGAGAACGCCTGCGGCCGCGTGCCACTACCGCCGGCGCCGAGCTCGGCCGCGAGGGCAGCTGCCGCCGCCGCCAGGTCGCTGGGCTTGAGGGCCACGCGGTGGTCCGCCAAGGTTCCGGTGACAGAGGGGCTCGACTCGAGCTGGTACAGGCGGTTCATCGAGTCGGTGTCGCGCACTGTGCGCAGCCTGCGCCGGTCGGCGAACGCGCGCGCATACGCCAGTCGCGCCGGGCCGCTGTCCATGAAGTCGGCGCCTAGCGAGATGACCACGTCGGCCTGAGTGAAGTCATAGACGGGGGTGACGTCCGTGCCGAACGCCAGGCGGGAGCCCTCAAGGGCGCCGTTGGAGTGCAGCGGATCGTACTGGTACCAGCGCGCCTGTGGGTTGGCCTCTAGGACTGCCTGCAACTGCGACGCCATGGTGGGCGAGGTGACGTTCTCGGTCAGTATGGCCAGGCCAGCGCCGCCGTCCAGCGCCCCGACGGCGCCTTGCAGCGCCTCGTTGAACGCTTCCCAGCTGCTGTTATCGGCGCCGCGCCTGACTTCCTGAGCGCGGTCTGGGTCGTACAGGCCGAGCACCAGCGCCTGCGTGGTGGCCGAGGTGGCGCCCAGGCTGGCGGGGTGGTCGGGGTTGCCTTCAAGCTTGGTGGGGCGACCCTGGTGCGACTCGGCCAGGACGCCTTCGGCGTAGCCGCCGTAGGTGGCCGCCGTGGCGAAGAACAGTGGCCGCCCGGGCGTGATCTGGTCGGGTTGCCGCACGTAAGGCACGATCTTCTCGTTAGCCTGAGGCGGCCTCGCGCAGGCGGAGAGTCCCGCCAGCGCCATGCTGGCGCCTAAGAGCTTAAGGAAGTCGCGGCGCTGCAAGCCGTTCTCGAGCGGCGCCGCCTGGCGCGGGAACTCGCGCTGCAGGAACAGCTGGAACTCGTCGGTGTCGGCGATCTCGTCGAGGCTGCGCCAGTACGCGGGGCCTTCCTGGTTAGCCAGGCGCGCGCGGATGTCGGTGAAGTCGGTTCTGACGTCTGTCATCGGTGGCAGGTCGAGCACTGAATGAGCTTGTCAGTGTCGATGTGGTAGGCCTCGATCAGCGTCTGGCCGAGGGCGGCCTGAGCGATCGGGTCCGAAAGCGGCGTGTACGACATATTGAAGACCTCGCTTACGGGGCGCAGGTCCGATGTGGGGTCGCGATGGCACTCGAGGCACCAGCCCATGGTGAGCGGCTCGTTCTTCCACATCTGGGCCATCTGATCGACCTGGCCGTGACAGCTGCTGCAACCGACCCCATTGTTGACGTGCGCGGAGTGGTCGAAGAAGGCGTAATCAGGCAGGTCGTGTACCCGGTTCCACTGGATGGGGGCGCCGCTGTTCCAGCTGGCGACCACCGCCTGCAACTCGGGCGTGTCGACGCGCAACTGGGAGTGGCAGGTCATGCACGTCTCGGTGGGCGGCACCGAGGCGGTGTTGGACGTCTCTACGGAGGTATGGCAATACCTGCAGTCGAGCCCCATCTCAGCCACGTGGATGTTATGTGGGAAGTCGATGGGCTGCGCCACCGGCACCCCTACCGCGTTGTTGGTCATGCGCGCGTAGAGGGGTAAGGCGACGATGAGGAGGACGGCGAAGATGCCCCCTCCCCACGCGAGCCAGGTGACGAAGGTGTTGGAGTTGGGCGGAAAATAGTTGGGCATCAGGCAGGCACCTCAGCGCACTCCCTTTCGTGTTGCATGCTGGGCGGTGGGAAGCTCTCAGACGAACGCAGGCAGGCCCCAAGGGCGAGCCATGAAGAATAGACGCAGATGACGCTCAGTTCGACCTCCTAGCGCGAGGGCGCGGTCTTGGCCCTGTGCTGCACGCAACGTCGGGAAGCAGGCCCAGTGTTGTTCTCGGCCCAATCTATCACAAACGATTTTGCGCCCCCTTCAGGACGAATGTCCCACTTTTCGTCACCCCGCGGACCGGTTCGGGTGCCCTTTACCCGCGAGAACCCCGCAGCCGCCATCCGTGGCTGCGGGGTTCCGTATTTGGGTGGTGGAGCCTGCCGGACTCGAACCGGCGACGTCTCGCTTGCAAAGCGAGTGCTCTCCCAGCTGAGCTAAGGCCCCATCATGCTGGGTGCGGAAATAACAGCTTCCGCGGGTTCGGGTTAAGGCGCGGACACGTGGTCCGGTCCTGAACCCGACCAGCAATATAGCGCGCGCACTGTTGCGGGCGCCAGTCGCGCTGAGCTTGTCAGGTTAGATCTGGTCGTCGGCTAAGCCTCGGGCTTCGCGAAGATCATGCGGCCCATGTTGGTCTGCAGGCTGGAGGTAACGACCACTTCTAGGGTCTCGCCCACAGCGTCGCCGGCCCCCTCGACCACGACCATGGTGCCGTCCTCCAGGTACGCCAGGCCCTGACCGGCCTCGCGGCCCTGACGCACGATGCCGAGCGAGAGACGCTCGCCGGGCAGGTAGCTGGCTTTGACCGAGCTTGCCAGCTGGTGCAGGTTGAGTACCTTAACGCCCTGCAGCGCCGCCACGCGGCTGAGGTTGTAATCGGTGGTTACCAGCGACGCGCCGCGCTCGAGGCAGAGCCGCACCAGGCGGTCGTCCACCGGCCCCTTGGCGTTCTCTACGTGCACCACCTCGGTCACCACCCGTTCGCTCTCGACCAGCTTGTCGAGCACCTCCAGGCCGCGCCGGCCGCGCTGACGCCGCAGCTGATCGTCGGAGTCGGCTATGCGCTGAAGTTCCGTCAGCACGTAGTGCGGCAGTATGAGCTTGCCCTCGAGAAAGTTCGACTCGACCACCGCGCCCAGGCGGCCGTCGATGATGGCTGACGTGTCGACAACCTTGTCGGTCACGGGCGGCGCACGCCGGGCAGTGGGCTCCGCCGCGGCGGCGGGCCTTAGGAACGGGATGAGCTTGCGGTTGGCCACGAAGAAGCCGCCCAGGCCGAGGACCAGGATGGCGGCTATGAGCTGTGACCAGTACCAGGTGAAGCCGGGCATGGCCGCGAGCACGTTGTTGAGCAGCACGGTCACCAGCAGCCCCAGCGTGGCGCCAGCGAACGCCGCCAGCACGCCGTCGGGCGGCAGGTGCGTCAGGCGGTCCACCGCGCTGGTCCAGAACCGCCCGAAGCGCCGAGCCACCCTGCCCGACACCAGGTAACCGACCAGCACGCCCACGATGGTGAGGTACAGCAGGTTGTTAGGGCCTGACAGCAGCGAGCGGCTGATGAGCAGCTGCGCTAGGAAGTATCCCACCAGACCGCCCGCCAGGCTCAGGAGGCCGCGCGCCAGGGCCGACCCTAGCGTGGTGGTCTCGGAATCCGCCGTGACGTCATTGGTGGGAAGGAGCTTCATCTACCGTCCCACAGTAATGCCAGCGCCTCTTTAAGGGTGCGTACTCCTTCATTGAGTTCCCGTGAGCGGGGGCCTATGAGCCGCGGGTGCTGCGCCCGCTTGGCCTCGTCGAGGCGGCGACCCAGCTGGCTCACAGAGCGCAGCTCGCCCGCCAGCCCGACCTCGCCCACCAGCGCGGTTTGCACTGGCGCCGCCCGGTTGGTCACGGCCGAGTACACCGCGGCCGCCACGGCCAGGTCGGTACCCGGGTCCGTGAGCCTCAGGCCGCCGGCCACGTTAACGAAGATGTCGAGAGTGTCGAGCGGCAACTCCAGACGCCGTTCGAGGACCGCCAGCACCACGTCGACGCGGCGCTGATCGAGCCCCTGCACCACGCGCCGAGGGGCAGCGTACGGGCTCTTGGACGCCAGCGCCTGCACCTCGAGCAGCAGCGGACGCTGGCCCTCGAGCGCGGCCACCACCACCGAACCCGGTACGCCTTCCGGCCTTTCGGCCAGGAACGCTTCGGAAGGGTTCTGCACCGCCACCATGCCCGTGGCGGTCATCTCGAACACGCCTACCTCGCCCGTGGCACCGAAGCGGTTCTTGAGCGAGCGCAGCACCCGCAGGCCGGCGGCCGACTCGAGCGCGAAGGTGGCGTCGACCACGTGCTCGATGACCTTAGGGCCGGCTATGGAGCCCTGCCGCGTCACGTGACCTATGAGCACGAGCGTCGAGCCTGACTCCTTGGCGGCCTCTACGAGGATGGCGGTCGAGTCGCGCAGTTGCGAGACCGTGCCGGGCACGCCGCCGCTTTCGGCCACCAGGGTCTGGATGGAGTCCACGATGACCAGGTCGGGCGCGTTGCTGCGCAGGTGCTCGGCTATTACCTCGGCTTCGTTCTCCCGCGTGAGTTGCATGCTGCTGCCTATACCGAGCCGGTCGGCTCGCATGCGCACCTGGGCGGGAGACTCCTCGCCCGCGACGTACAGCACGCTGCGGCCCTGATCGACCGCGTGCTGCGCCAGCTGCAGCAGCAACGTCGACTTGCCGATGCCGGGCTCGCCGGCTATGAGCAGGGCGGATCCCACGACCCAGCCGCCGCCCAGCACGCGGTCCACCTCGGGGTCGCCGCTGGAGCGGCGCGCCAGGGTGGCGTCGAGGACGTCCTCTAACCGCAACGCCTCGAGGCTGCGGCCGCTCCGGCTGCCGCCTCGCCCGCGGGCAGGCGGCGCGCTGCTTTCGGGTTCGAGCGTGCCCCACTCGCCGCAGCGCGGGCAGCGCCCGAGGTAGGCGGGGCTCATGCTCCCGCACTCAGAACACACGTAGGAAGTCTGACTCTTGGCCATGCTGACGGCGCCGCTCCTAACCCCTAAGGTTCAAGCATAGGCGCACCCGCGCCGCAGCGCGGGTGCCTAACGAACATCGTGAGGGATGGGGTCAGACCAGCGGCACCGGTCTGGCGAAGATAGCGCGGCCGTCTTCGATGGTTACCAGCAGCGGTTCATCTGAACCGTGCTCGAGAAGCTCGGTCGAGAGGGGGTCCTCGATGTGCTCGCGGATGATGCCTCTCAGCGGCCGCACGCTCTCGCCCTGCGGTAGCTGGTCGACCAGGAAGGGCGCCACCTCAGGCGCGAAAGTGACGCGGATGTCGCGCGTCTGCAGCTCGCGGCGGATCTCTTCCAGCATCTGGTTGGTGATGAACACCACGTCGTTGCGCTCGTACGTGTCGAAGGTGATGACCTCGTCGAGGCGGTCGAGGAACTCTGGGCTGAAGATGCCGCGCAGGGGGATCTCGGCCGACACGGCCGGGCTGGCCTGGAAACCGATGCTGGCGCCCTGCCGGTTGAAGCCCGCGTTGCTGGTCATGATGAGGATGACGCGCCGGAAGTCGACCGTGCGGCCCAGGCCGTCGGTCAGGCGACCGTCGTCGAGCACCTGAAGGAACGTGTTGTAGATGTCGGGGTGCGCCTTCTCGATCTCGTCTAGAAGCACCACGCTGAACGGTTGACGCCGAACGGCCTCGGTGAGGCGGCCGCCCTGCTCGTGACCCACGTAGCCCGGCGGGGCGCCGATGAGCTTGCTTATCGAGTGAGGCTCCTGGAACTCGCTCATGTCGAGCCGCACCAGGGCGCGCTCGCTGCCGAAGAGCTGCACGGCGAGTTGCTTGGCCAGGAACGTCTTACCCGTGCCGGATGGACCGACGAAGAGGAACGAGGCCGACACCCGCGTGCGTCCGCCGAGGCCCACGCGCGAGCGCCGCAGCGCCGCGCCGAGCGCCTTGATGGCGGTGCGCTGCCCGATGACCACCTTCTGCAGGTGCTGCTCGATCTGCGCGAGCTTCTCGTGGTCCTGCTCGTCGACGTAGATACCGCCCCACGAGTCGACCACGGCCTCCAGGTCCTCGCGGCTGACGATGGGGGTGCCGTCCTCCTCCTCGAGCACGGGGAAGCCGAGCGACTTGTTGAGGCGCGTGCGCGACGCGGCCTCGTCTATGAGGTCGATGGCCTTGTCGGGGAAGTTGCGTCCGGGCAGAGAGCGCTCGCCGAAGCGCACGGCCATCTCGAGCATCTCGCTCGGGATGACGACCCCGTGGTGCGCCTCGTACTTGTCGCGCAGGCCGATCAGGATCTCGAGCGACTCTTCGGGGGAGGGCTCCAGCACGATTACCGGCTGGAAGCGCCGCTCGAGCGCAGCGTCCTTCTCGATGTAGCGGTGGTACTCACCCGTGGTGGTGGCGCCGATGACCTGCACCTCACCGCGGGAGAGGGGCGGCTTGAGGATGTTGGCCGCGTCGAGCGTGCCCTCGGCGCCGCCCGCGCCGACCAGCGTGTGGAGCTCGTCGATGAACGCCACCACGCGCGCGTTGCGCAGCTCCTCGATGATCTGCCGCAGGCGCTCCTCGAACTCACCGCGGTACTTGGTGCCGGCCACCACGTTGCTGAGGTCGATGGAGAGCACCCGCACGTTCAGCAGGTTGGGCGGCACGCGGCCCTCGGTGATGGCCTGCGCCAGCCCCTCCACGATGGCGGTCTTACCCACACCGGGTTCGCCGATCAGAACGGGGTTGTTCTTGGTGCGGCGCGAGAGGATCTGGATGACGCGCCGTATCTCTTCGGTGCGCCCGATGACCGGGTCGAGCTTGCCGTCCTGCGCCTCGGTGGTTAGGTCACGGGCGTACTCGTCGAGGAACGGGGTGTTAACGGTCTCTGCCTGGTTCTTGGGATCGGCCGCCGCGAGGATGCGCCAGCGCACGGCGTCCACGTCGCGGGTGAGGTTCTGCAGGATGCGGTACGCCACGCCGTCGCCCTCGCGGATGATGCCGAGTAAGATGTGCTCGGTGGCGATGACGTTGGAGCCGAGGCTGCGCGCCTCTGAGCCAGCCAGCTCCATGACCCGGCGCGCCCGCGGGGTGATGGCCGCGGCCTCGTTGCGCAGCGCGCCGTCGCCCCGGCCGACCATCTCTTCGACCTGGCGCCGGAACAGCTCGAGCGACGCACCGAACTCGGTGAGCACCTTGCTGGCCGTGCCGTTCTCGCGCATCAGGCCCAGCAGCAGGTGCTCCGGGCCAATCATGGCGTGGCCGAAGTCGGTGCCTTCCTTCCGCGCGAAGTGGAAGACGAGGCGTGCTCTGTCGTCGTACCTGTTCAAGGCGTCCTCCGAGCCGTACGCGGCCGTGCCCCAGTGCTGAGGGGATAGAAGTGCGGGTTGGGCCACTCGGGCATGGTGCTATAGTACCCGCCTGGCGTGAGACCTCACCTGAGTTTCGTTACGATTTCCTTCAGGGTTGGGGCCGCCCCCCTCGAATCCGGTAAGCGCCGCCACCTGGCCAGCGCCGTGAACGCCACTTTGGGGCAAGCTTAGGAGAGGTATGCTTTTTCAGGAACTCCTCTTCCGGCTGGACCGCTACTGGGCGGAGCAGGGCTGTGTTATCGCGCCCCCCGTCGACACAGAAGTGGGCGCCGGTACCTTCTTCCCGACCACCTTCCTGCGCTCGCTCGGCAGTTCGCCGTGGCGCGTGGCGGGCATCGCACCCAGCCGCCGCCCGGCCGACGGTCGCTACGGCGACAACCCATACCGCTTCCAGTACTTCTACCAGTACCAGGTGGTGCTCAAGCCGTCGCCGGCCGACACGCAGCAGCTGTACCTCGACTCGCTTTACGCCCTCGGCATTGACCCCAAGGCGCACGACATCAGGTTCGTGGAGGACAACTGGGAGTCACCTACCCTCGGGGCGTGGGGCCTCGGCTGGGAGGTGTGGATGGACGGCATGGAGATCACGCAGTTCACCTACTTCCAGCAGGTCGGGGGCCTGGACTGCCATCCCGTCTCGGTCGAGCTCACTTACGGCATGGAGCGCCTGGCCATGTACCTGCAGAACAAGTCACACGCCTTCGACGTGGAGTACGCGCCCGGCGTGACGCTCGGCGACTTGCGGCGCGATTTCGAGGTGCAGCACTCTAAGTACAACTTCGAGAGCTCCGACGAGGCGCTGCAGCGCGACCTGTTCGAGCGCTTCGAGGTTGAGGCCAACCGGCTGCTAGGCGAGGGCCTGGTGTACCCGGGGTACGAGTTCGTGCTCAAGTGCTCGCACGCCTTCAACCTGCTGGACGCCCGCGGGGTGCTGTCGCACACGGAGCGCCAGGGTTACGTGCAGCGCGTCAGGCGCCTCTCAGAGGCGACAGCCAGGCGCTACCTGGAGAGCACAGGCGAAGCGGTCGGCGGCGCCGAACAAGGAGGCAACTGACATGCCGGCGGACGAACTCAAGCGGTCCGGTGCGGGCAGTGAGCTCCTGTTCGAGATCGGCACTGAGGAGCTGCCCAGCTGGTACGTGAAGGAGGGCAGCGCGGCGCTGGCAGCGCTGCTGAGCGAGAGGCTGAGCGCTGCCGACGTCGGCGCTACTTCCGTAACGAGTTACGGCTCGCCCCGCCGCCTGAGCGTGGTGGCGCGCGGCCTGCCGGGCGCCAGCGCGCTGCGCACCGAGGAGCTGCGGGGGCCGCCCGCCGCCGTGGCGTTCGACGATAGTGGGGCGCCCACGCGCGCCGCGCTGGCGTTCGCCGACAAGAACGGTGTTGGCCTGGACGCCCTGGAGCGTCGCGAGACCGACAAGGGCAGCTACCTGTACGCCACGGTGCAGCGGGGCGGCGTCGCCACGACCGAGCTGCTGCCGGCGCTGCTGGCGCAGCTGGTCAAAGACCTGCCAGCGCCGCGCAAGATGCGCTGGGGCAGCGAGCCCACGCCGTTCGTAAGGCCCGTGGCGTGGCTCCTGGCGCTCTTGAACGGCGACGTGATCGACTTCGAGGTGGCAGGCGTACGTTCCGGCGCCACCACGCGCGGGCACCGCTTCCTGGCGCCGGGCGAGCTGCCGGTCGGTTCTGCCAGCGAGTACCTGGCCTCCCTGGAGGAGGCGCGCGTCTTGGCCGACCGCCAGCGCCGCCGCGAGGCCACCGCCCACGGCGTGCAGGGCGCGGCGGCAGCGGCCGGGCTTTCGGTGTACGACGATCCGGCGTTGCTGGACGAGGTCACAGACCTGGTCGAGTGGCCGTTCCCCATCCTCGGAGCTTTCGAGGACGCCTACCTCGAGCTGCCCGAAGAGGTGCTGGCGACCGTGATGATCAAGCACCAGCGCTTCTTTCCCACGCGCGACGCCGCGGGGGCGCTGGCCGCGCGCTTCGTGGGCGTATCCAACAACCAGGTCGCCGACGAGGGCGTGGTTAGGAACGGTTACGAGCAGGTGCTGGCGGGCCGCCTTTACGACGCGCGCTTCTTCTGGCGCTCCGACTTGCGTAAGAGCCTCTCGCAGCACGCCTGGGGCCTGTCGGGCATCGCCTTCCAGAAGGAACTGGGCTCCATGGCCGACAAGATCGAGCGCGTCGGGGTGGCAGCCGAGACGCTGCTGGAGGCGCTGGCGGTAGATGACGACCAGGCAGAGGCAGCGCGCCGCGCCCTGCCGATCTTCCGGGCGGACCTGGCCACCGACATGGTGTACGAGTTCCCGGAACTCGAGGGCGTGATGGCGCGCGCCTACGCCCTGGCCGAAGGGCTGCCGGAAGCCGCCGCAGACGCGCTGCTCGGCGGAGTGCAACCCAAGACGCACGACGACGCCGTGCCCGCCACCGAAGCGGGCGCCGTGCTGGCCGTGGCCGATAGGCTCGACAAGCTGGTCGGCTTCTTCGCGCTGGGACGGCGGCCAACCGGTTCTGCCGACCCGTTCGGCCTAAGGCGCGACGGCCTGGCCGTGGCGCGCGTGCTCGGCTCGCGCGGTTGGAAGCTGCCGCTGGCTGAGTTCGTGAACGCCGCGGTGCGCCCTTACGAGAGCGCAGCCGTAGAGGTCGGTGCCGACGTCGCCGCGGCCGTGGAGGAGTTCGTGTGGGACCGCGTGTCGGTGCTCTTGCAGGAGCGCGCAGCCGTGCCCACCGTGCGCGCGGCGGTCAACGGTTCACGCAGCGTTACCGGCGCAGCCCGCCGCGTGGAACTGCTGAACACCCTGCTCACCTCGCCCGAAGCGGGCGACCTGATGGCGCTGTACAAGCGCGCCGCCAACCTGGCCGCCAAGGCCGACGAGAGCGCCGAAGTGAACGTGGAACTGTTCCGCGAGCCGCCCGAGGCACCCCTTCACGAAGCGCTCGGCACCGCCCGGGAAGGCGTGCAGGAGCTGCTGGCCGCAGCCGAGCGGCAGCTGCCGCCGTGGGACCTGCGGCACGCCCCCCAGGCCGCGCTTAGCGGTGTGGACGGGGCCATCGCCAAGGTGGTGAGCCTCAAAGCGCCGCTCGACGACTTCCTCGACAACGTGCTGGTCATGGCCGACGACGCTCAACTTAGGCGCAACCGACTGGCTCTGCTAAGCGAGGTCGTTGAGGTGCTCAGGCGCCTCGGCGAGCTCGAGGAGCTAGAGGGGACCTAAGCCCCAGGCTGTTGGCGCCCAAAAGCCGATAACTAACAGAAGCAGATCGTCGCCCCGCTTGGAGGCGACGATCTGCTACTGGCCTGCTGGTTGGTGCCGAAGGGGGGACTTGAACCCCCATGTCCTTGCGGACACATGACCCTGAATCATGCGCGTCTACCGATTCCGCCACTTCGGCTCGGCCTGGCTCCGCGTGAGGCCCCAATGGGCCGCAGGAACACGCTGAAGGCCAGCGAAGAAGAAGTTTACCTAATGGAGGGGAAGGGGCGCAAGAGCATGGGCGCCCGTCCTGTTGGCGGTTATGGTTGCCACAACTAACGAAGGCGGAGGGAACGAGAGGATGACCGAAGCACCCAAGCGCACCGCCCTGGTCACGGGCGCCGCTGCCGGCATCGGGCTGGCCTGTGCCCAGCGGCTGGTGCAGGACGGCTACCAGGTGGCGCTGGTCGACGTGAACGAGGAGCTGGGCCACGCGCGGGCGGTGGAGCTGGGCGCCCTCTTCGTGGCGGCGGACCTGAGCACGGGGGCGGGCTGCCAGCTGGCCGTGAGCCGCACCCTGAGCGAGTTGGGGGCGCTCGACGTGCTGGTGTGCAACGCGGGCGTGCAGCACATCGACCCGATTTCCGAGTTCCCTGAGGAGCGCTGGGAGTTCATCATGCGACTCATGCTCACCGCGCCGTTCCTGCTCACCAAGTACGCCTGGGAGGCGCTCACGCGCTCAGGCTCCGGCCGCATCGTGCACGTTGGCAGCGTGCACAGCCTGCGCGCCAGCCCCTTCAAGTCGGCTTACGTGAGCGCCAAGCACGGGCTGGTCGGGTTGGCGCGCGTGACGGCCTTGGAGGGCGGTGAGCACGGAATCACCTGCAACGTGGTGGCTCCCGCCTACGTTCGCACCAAGCTGGTGGCCGACCAGGTGGCGGCTCAGGCGCGCACGCGCGGCATACCGGAGGAGGAGGTCGAGCAGCAAGTGTTCCTGGCTGGCCTCGCTATCAAGAAGATGCTCGAACCTAGCGACGTGGCAGGCATGGTGGCGTACCTGGCCTCGCCTGCGGCGTGGGCCACCACCGGCGCGGTGATGACCATGGACCTCGGCTGGACGGCTCGCTGAGCGGTTAACTCACGAGGCGACCGTTCTCGAGGAACACCTCGCCGTCCAGCAGCACGCGCCCCTCGGTCCTCAGGTCGCACACCAGGTCCCAGTGGATGGCGCTCTCGTTCGTGCCGCCCGTCTCGGGGTAGCTGCGGCCAAGCGCCAGGTGGATGGTGCCCAGGATCTTCTCGTCGTAAAGCGTCTTGAGGGTGGGCCGGTCGATGTGCGGGTTGGTGCCTATGCCCAGCTCGCCCAAGAAGCGTGCGCCGGGGTCGGTGGCCAGCTTCTCGTTCAGCAGTTCCTGACCGCGCCTGGCGTGCGCTTCGACCACCTTCCCGTTCTCGAAGCGCAGCCTCACGCCCTCGACCAGGGCGCCGTCCACGTTGGAGGGGATCTCGAAGCTGATGACCCCGTTGGCGCTGTCCTCAAGCGGTCCCGTGAACACCTCGCCCGAGGGCATGTTGCGCTTGCCGTCGGAGTTGGCCCAGGTGCGGCCCTTGACGCTGAGGCTCAGGTCGGTGCCGGGCCCCTCGATCGTGACCTTGTCGGCTCGCTGCAGCCTTGAAATCCAGCGCTGTTGCTTTGCGCCCAGCTCGCGCCAGCGCGCTGCCGGGTCGGCGTCGTACAGGAACATGGAGCCGTACACGAAACGCTCGTACTCGCCGGTGCTCATGCCGGATTCCTGCGCCGAGGCCGGAGTAGGGAAGAGCGTCACGACCCAGCGCCGCGCCATGCGCGTGCGCATGACTTCCTGCATGCGGCGCGACAGTCGCGCTAGCTTGCTGGTGTCGGCGTCCTGTAGCGACCTCGAGTTGTCGGGCGCGCCCACGCGCGCGTAGGCGTCCATGAGCCGCATCTCAGCCAGCTGCACCGCCGGCTCAGCGTCCAGCACTGAGGCGCCCGCCAGTTCCAGCAGGTCGGCGGCCTGCTCCGGGTAGGTGAGCCGCAGGTGCGGCTCGCCGCCAGCGGCGAGGACCGCGCGGTACAGCGCGCGGGCGAGGGGCGCTGCCTCAGTGGCCACGTCGAGCAGCACCTGCTGGGCCGGTTCGACTTCCAGGCAGTAGCTCACCAGCAGCTCTGCGTACTTCTCGTGTAGGGGATGGATCATGCTCTCGACGCTAACAGAACGGGAAGCCACTCACACGCTGGCGGCTTCGTCGTCGCCGGCGCTGCGGTCCACGGTGAAGGTGCTGGTTCCGAGCACCACCAGGCTGCCGTCCTCGTCGAACACGTCGGTGCGCACGACCACCACGGCGCGGCCGCTGCGCATGACGCTGCCGACCGCGCTGAGCCGCTTACCGCGGGCGGGCCGCAGGAAGTCGACGCGCATGTCCACGGTCGCCACGCTGGGAGCCTGCGCCATGTCGCTCAACGTGAGCGCGGCGGCCGCGCCCGAAGCAGCGTCCACCAGCGCGGCCAACAGCCCGCCGTGGGGCATGCGCCTCACGGCATTACCGATGTGCTCGGGTCTCAGGTCCAGCAGCAGCTCGACCTGGTGACCCGCCCGGTCCAACCGGCCGAGCTTGAGACCCAGGTGGTGGTTGAAGGGGATCAGGTCCTCGATGACCTGACGGAACGTCTCTGCCAGCGCGCTGTCTTCTTGCTCCGCGCCGGGCACATCGGTGGGAACGTGGTTGCTCACGCTAGGAATGCTACCCGGCCGGCTGGCGCAGATGGGTTCCAGAACCCGCGCCAGGTACCCAGGGCGCAAGCGTAAGCGGCCGGTTCGCGTGGCGCCGCTACGCGAACCGCGAGCCGCGACAGGCTCGGCGTCGCGGGCCAACTATGATGGTGCGTCATGAGTGAAAAGCCTCCCCCACGCAGTGCCAAAGGTCCCAGAAAGCGCCCCGTCAGGGGCAGTGCGCGCTCCGGCGCCAGGAAGCCGCGCCAGGCCGCCACCAGCTCGCCTGTTGGCGACCCGCGGTCCGGCGACCTGCAGGACGGCGCAGCGAGCGGCGAGAGGCTGCAGCGGCTCATTTCGCGGGCAGGGGTGGCCAGCCGCCGCAAGGCGGAGGAGTACATCCTGGCCGGCAGGGTGACCGTGAATGGTCGCAAGGCCGAGCTGGGCCAGCGGGCGCAGCCTGGCGACGACGTGCGGGTCGACGGCAAGCAGCTGCACCTAAGCGGCGAGCGCCTGACTTACATGCTGCATAAGCCCGCGGGCTACGTGACCACCGCCAGCGACGAGCGTGGCCGCCAGACCGTGCTCGACCTGGTTCCGCCGACACCGGGACTCCACCCCGTCGGGCGGCTCGACCGCGACACCGAGGGGCTGCTGCTCCTCACCACCGACGGCGATCTGACGCTCAGGCTCACGCACCCCCGCTACGGCCTGGAGAAGGAGTACCGCGTGTGGTGCAAGGAGGGGCGCGTTGACGGCAGCGTGCTTAGGCGCCTGCTTGACGGCGTGGAGCTGGAGGACGGTCCGGCGCAGGTGAGCAGCGCCCGGCCCGCGCCGGGCGGAGCCGTGGTCGTGCTCACCGAGGGCCGTAAACGTGAGGTGCGCAGGCTGTTCAAGGCTGTCGACCGCACCGTCGAGCGCCTCGTGCGCACCCGCGTGGGGAGCCTTAAGCTGGGCGACCTCGCCGTAGGCGATTACCGGCAGGTGAGCGCCAAGGAGCTGGCGCGCCTTGGGTATACTTCGGCCTGATGTCGGGATCTAACGTATTCGTAGCCGGAGACGGCGCTGTGCAGCTCGACGCTGACGCCATCGCGCGCCGCGTGGCCGAGCTAGGAGAGCAGATAAGCCGCGACTACCAGGGCCTGGATCTGCACCTCATCTGCGTCCTCAACGGCGCCTTCGTGTTCATGGCCGACCTCGTTCGGGCCATCAACCTGCCGCTAACCGTCGATTTCCTTTCTGTCACCAGTTACGGCTCGCGCACAGAGTCCAGCGGTGAGGTGAGGCTGCTGAAAGACCTCGAGCAGAGCCTCAAGGGCCGCCACGTGATCATCGTCGAAGACATCATCGACACCGGCCTCACCATGCAGTACCTGGTGGGCTACATGCAAGGGCGCAACCCGGCCTCCGTGAAGGTGGCCACGCTCCTCGCCAAGCCCTCGCGGCGCATGGTCGACGTGCCCATCGACTACGTCGGCTTCACCATCGAAGACGCGTTCGTGTACGGTTACGGGCTCGACGTTAGCCACAAACTGCGCAACCTGCCATTCGTTACCAGCCAGAAGGCCTGAACGTGCAGCGTCGCAAGACCCTGCTAATCCTGCTGACGGTGGCCGTGGTGACGCTGGTGGGGCTGGTAGCCATGGCCTTCCTGCGCGACACCGACCCGCCGCGGCTGTACCTCGAGCATGTAGACAGGCTGGCGGAGGGCCAGCCGCTGCGGTTCTTCGTCAGCTCCGACGAGCCCGCCACCATGGTGCTCACCTACGCCGGGATGGTGGTTGAGGAGGTCGCGCAGGACCACACGTTCGACCTGCCGGCCGCCTCCGGTGTGCACACCGCTCACCTTGTGGCAACCGACGCGGCGGGTAACGCCACGGAGGAAACCGTGACCGTGGTAGGCGTGCCGCCACTTACCCCGCTGGTTGAGGTGCAAGGCGTCGTAACGGCGGGCGATCCGCTCGGCGTGCGAGTGAGCCCTCAGGCGGGCGCCCAGGATCCGCTACTCACCGCCGCAGTGACCGACGTCTCGGTCATGCTGAACGGCGGCCTGCTGCCAGTTCGCCAGGTCGTGAGCCCAGATGGCGTGACCCAGCTGCTGGCCGTGGCGGCCACCACCATGACGGTCGAGCCGACCACGCTCGAACTGAGCGTGACAGTGGTCGACGAGTTCGGCCGCGCCCGTTCCGTGAACCACGGCGTGGAGCTGACCCCGTTACCGGTGGAGGTGGAGCAGCTGCAGCTGAGCGCCGCCACCCTCTCGCTCATAACGCCTGAGGCGCGCGACCTAGAGGCGGCCGTGATAGCCGACGCCTGGGCCGGCGCCGAGGAGCAGCCGCTCTGGAGCGAGCCGTTCCTCATGCCGATAGGCGGCGTCAGCACCAGCGGCTTCGGCGACGCGCGCCGCTACGCCCAGGGCGGACCGGTGTCGTTCCATTACGGGCTCGACCTGGCGGCGCCCATGGGCACGCCCGTGCTGGCCACCAACGCGGGGCGCGTACTGATAGCCGATCACTACCCCATCAAGGGTGGTTTCATCGCCGTGGATCACGGTGCTGGCGTCATGAGCTACTACTTCCACCTGTCGCGCATCAACGTGCAGGTCGGTCAGGCGGTGCAGCGCGGCGAGCTCATAGGCGAGGTCGGCAGCGAGGGTCTCTCCACCGGCCCGCACCTGCACTGGGAGATGCGCGTTCACGGCGAGGCCTCGAACCCGCTGGCCTGGGTCGACCGGGCGTTCCCCGGAGACCCCAGGTGAAAGGTCGCACCGCCGCGCGTGAGCACGTGGCGAGATGGGTGTTGCTCTTGACGCTGATGAACCTGGCAGGCGCCGCGCTAGCCGCCGAGCGGCCATGGCAAGAGGGCGTGTGGTACGAGATCTTCGTGCGCAGCTTCCACGACTCCGATGGCGACGGCGTGGGCGACCTGCAGGGCGTGATCAGGCGCCTGCCGTACCTGGCCGAGCTGGGCGTCAGCGGCATCTGGCTCATGCCCATCCATCCGAGCCCCAGCTACCACGGCTACGACGTAACCGACTACAAAGACGTGAACCCCGACTACGGCACGCTCGACGACATGAAGGAGCTGCTGGCCGCCGCGCACGCGCTGGAGCTGCGCGTGATCCTCGACTTCGTGCCCAACCACTCGTCGAGCCGCCACCCCTGGTTCGTGAAGGCGGCGGCCGGCGATCCCCAGTACCGCGACTACTACGTGTGGCACACCGACCCGCCTGACTGGCGCGGCACGCGCGGCGGCTCCGCCTGGCACGCTTCGCCCAGCGGGGCGGGTGACCAGTACCTGGGGCTCTTCTCGCCAGGCATGCCCGACCTCAACCACCGCAACCCGCAGGTGGTGGAGGAGTTCAAGGAGATCGCGCGCTTCTGGCTAGAGCTCGGCGTTGACGGTTTCCGGGTCGACGCCATCCAGCACATCGTGGAGTCGGAGAGCGGACAGATTTCCAACACCGCCGAGACCTACGAGTGGGTGCGCGACTTCCAGGCGTTCCTTCATGAGGAGGCGCCGCACGCCTTCCTGGTGGGCGAGACGTGGACCGAGATGCCGGCCATCATCCGCTATCACGAGACCTCGCAGCTGGACATGTCGTTCGATTACCCGCTCTGGCGTGCGCTGCTGGCCGCCATCCAGGCCCGCTCGGCCGCGGACCTGGGCGACGTGGTGGCGCAGGCTCAGCAGCTTTACCCGCCGGGGGCCGTGCGCGGCACGTTCATCTCGAACCACGACCAGACCAGGCCGGCCACGCTGCTGTCGTTCCCGCGGCGCGACGAGCAGCGCATGAAGCTCGCCGCCGGCCTGCTGCTAACGCTGCCCGGCACGCCGTTCATGTACTACGGCGACGAGATCGGCCTGCCCGACGGTCCCGGCAGTTTCGACGTTGAGAAGCGCACCCCGATGCGCTGGACGGAGCCCACCTCAGGTGGCGGGTTCGGTTTCAGCAGCGCCGCGGCCTGGACGGACGCCGGCGACGTTCCGGCGGGCGTGAGCGTCGAGGCGCAGCGAACGGATCCGCACTCGTTGTGGCACGCCTACCGGCGCCTGATAGAGCTGCGCAACCAGCTCCCGGCACTGACTGCTGGTGACTTCCAGCTGCTGGACGGGGGCTCGAGAGCCGTGCTTGCCGCGCGCAGGTCGGTAGCTAACCACGGCGTGGTCATCCTGGCCAACCTGAGCGCCCGCCCGCTGACGGTTGAACTCAATGGCCTGGGCGTTAGGCCCGAGGACGTGGAGGCCGTTCACGCGCCGCTGACCCCCGAAGCTGCGGCGACCGCGCCAGAAGCGGCCGAGTTCGAGCTGCCCGGACTGGCGCTCGTCGTGTTCGAGCTGCGCTGACGTAATCCGCCAGCGCGCTCCGGGCCGGACCCGGCACCTTATACTTGCTGACCATGACTACCAGCACCTCCGAAACACCTTCGCGCAAGGAGCAGAGCGGCGCTAAGCCGCGCGTGTTCTCCGGCGTTCAGCCCACCAGCACACCCCACATCGGCAACTACGTCGGGGCGCTCAGGCAGTGGGTGGAGCAGCAGCACGAGGGTGAGAACATCTTCTGCGTGGTCGACCTCCACGCGCTCACGATCCCGGAAGAGATAGACCCGCAGCAGCTCCGCTCCGCCGTTCGCAGTGTGGCGGCGCTGTACCTGGCCGTGGGCATCGACCCCGAGCGCAGCATCGTCTTCGTGCAGTCGCACGTGCCAGAGCACTCCGAGCTTGCTTGGCTTCTCAACTGCGTCACGCCGCTCGGCTGGCTGTACCGCATGACCCAGTTCAAGTCCAAGTCCGAGGAGCGCGAGAGCGTCGGCGCGGGCCTGCTCAACTACCCCGTGCTGATGGCGTCCGACATCCTGCTTTACGACACCGACCGGGTGCCGGTGGGCGACGACCAGGTGCAGCACATAGAGCTAACGCGCGACGTGGCCGTGCGCTTCAACAACCTGTTCGGCGACACGTTCGTTATCCCAAAGGCCGTGATCCCCAAGGTCGGGGCGCGCATCATGGGCCTCGACGACCCTGAGGCCAAGATGAGCAAGAGCGTGGCCGCCAAGGTAAGCGGTCACGCCATCGGCCTGCTGGACGACGAGAAGCGCATAAAGAAGAGCATCATGTCGGCCGTGACCGACTCCGGTCGAGAGGTCCGCTTCGACCACGCCTCACCGGGCGTGAGGAACCTGCTGACCATCCACCAGGCGTTGACTGGCCAGGAGATGGCGGCCATCGAGGCGGAGTTCGAGGGCGCCGGCTACGGCCACCTGAAGAAGGCCGTGGTCGCGTCGGTCACCGAAGCGCTGGCGCCCATTCAGGCGCGCTATCACGAGTACCTTGCCGACGAGGCTGAACTCGACCGAGTACTGGCGGTGGGCGCCGAGCGCGCCCGCGCCGTGGCGGCCGAAACCATGAAGCGCGTCAGGCACGCGGTCGGGGTCGGCTGACGCTGGCCGCACGGCGCGTGCCAGCTAGTCAGGGGCGGGTGCTGTTCCTGTTCCTCGACGGCGTTGGGCTGGGCGCTCCCGACCCTCAGAGCAACCCGCTGGCGCGCGCTCACATGCCCGTGCTGTCGGAGCTGCTAGGCGGTCCCCTAACTCGGGAGCGGCTGCCCCTGACCCAGGCGGGCCTCACGTACCGGCCGCTGGACGCCACGCTCGGTGTGGAGGGGCTGCCGCAGTCGGCCACCGGGCAGACGACCTTGCTGACGGGCCTCAACGGCGCGGCCGCCATGGAGCGCCACTACGGTCCCTGGCCGGGCCCTACGCTGACGGCCCTGCTGCATGAGAGCACCCTCTTCCACGACGCTCAGGCGCTTGAAGGCGCGGTGCTGGCCAACGCCTACCCCGACGATTACTTCGCCGTTCTCGGCACGCGCCGCTTCAAACCCAACGCCCCCGTGGTGGCGGCCCGCAGCGCTGGCACCGAGCTGCGTGACATGGAGCGTTACCGCGCGCACCAGGCAGTGGCCGCCGACCTAAGCGGTGAGCGTTTCGCGCAGATGAGCCCAGAGACTGCGCCTCAGTCGCCCGAGCTGGCGGCCGAGGTGCTGGCGCGCCTTGCCAACAGTGCGACGCTCACGTTCTTCGACCTGTGGCTCACGGATTCGCTGGGGCACGCTCGCAACGCCGTAGGGGCGGTTGAGCTGCTTGAGCGCCTCGACCTGCTGCTGGGGGCGTTACTGCGGGAGGGCGCCGGCCGCGACTTCTCGCTGGTACTCACCTCGGATCACGGCAACCTCGAGGACCTCAGCACCAAGGCGCATACGCTCGGGGAGGTGCCCCTTATGGCGCTCGGCGAGGTCGCCAGCGAACTCGCCGACGCGGCTTCGCTTCTGGACGTGGCTCCCGCCATCAGGCGCCTATGGGACCAGCAGTAGTATCAGCGGTTCGTACCAGGCACCAACCAGCAGCAGGAGCATGGCGATAGGCAGCGTCAGCAGCAGCTTCCGGTAGGCGCGGAACAGGCGGCCCTCACCTGGCGAGAGGAGCGTTGCCAGCAGCATGCCTCCGCCTGCCACCACCAGGAAGTAGGCGGTCAGTTCCAGCACCAGCAGAACCAGCACCAGGAGCGACTCTAGGAAGCCGGCGCCTCCCAGCAGGCCGAACGGGATGCCCTGCACGAAGAACGACAGGGCCGCGAACAGGTAGGCGGGAACCCCGAGCAGCGCGGCTAGCGAGAAGGTGACTGAAAGCGTGACCACCATGAAGTTCTGATAGAACGTCGTGACGGCCGCGCGGGCCACGTTGCCGCTGGCGTACGCGTCGGTGGCGCCCAGCGAAGTGACCGCCGCGGTGACCACCTCGATGATGGCGGTCTCGCACTCGTCCGGGAGGGCGCTGCCGGACAGCGCACCGAGCCCGAACATCCCGTAAAGCGCTGCCAGTGTGCCTATCACCAGCCGCCGGTGCTGGCGGATGACCTCGAAGCCGGCGCTCAACCAGCGTCTCAGCAGCGAACCCCTGGTCGCCAGCTGCACGAGCACCAGAAGCGAGAAGGCGACGAAGAGCCACCACGCCGTGGGCGTCTGCAGCCACGCTCGCACGCCGCTGAGCTCGAGCGAAGTACGGAAACCTACGAACTCCACATCCCACTGCTCGGGCGCCGAGGTGCCCGAAAGGGGCGCAGCGCGGCGCAGCCGGACCTCCACCACGTCGAGCTGCTCGAGCGGCCTGACAGCGGCGTAAGTGAAGACCCTGAGGTCCGGGTCTTCGGAGTCGCGCTCGATGCGGTCCTCCAGGCGCACCTCCGTGCCGGCCGGCGCCGCGTTGGTGCCGAAGAGGCTCGGCAGCTGGCGGCATAGCTCCTCGGCCGTAACCGAGCCGCTTGGCAGGATGGACGTGGGCGCGCGGCTGAGCCACTCTCTAACAGCCTCGTCGGCCATTGCGGGCGCAGCGTCCTGCGCTGCCGCGCTCTGGGGAGCGGTGGGGTCCGTGGTGGGTGGTTGGCCCCCTTGCGCGTGAACCGTTGAAGCTGAGAGCGCCACGAGCCACAGCAGGGCCAGAACGGCGCGTGTGAGGTTACGGCTCCGATGTGCGAACAGGTGCAGTTCCATGATCTCCAGGGGGCGCGCGGGGGCGGCACGAGGTGGGCATAGCCAACGCTCGCCGGCCGGACGCTTCCGGTGAGCATACCCGCTGACGCCGCTGCGCGGGTCCGCGCCGGCCGGTAGTAAACTGGCCGGCGTCATGGCCAAGCCGGCACCTTGGTACTTCAACGCGGCCAGGCGCACGCTGCTGGCCGCCTTCCCGCGCCTGGCGCGGCCGGACGACGGCTGGGCGACCACGCTGCTGGAGGGCGGCGAGGCGCAGCTGTTCCTGAGACTGCCGCCCACCGAGCGCCTGCACGGGATCGAGGTGGCGCGGCGCCTGCTGGCACGCACGCCCACAGCGGAACCGGTGCTGGTTCGCGCCGCGCTGCTGCACGACGTCGGCAAGCTGGGCACCCCGCACTTCTTCTTATGGCGCGTCCTGACGCATCTACTGCCCGAAGCCCAGGTAAGCGCCGAACCGCGCCGCGCAGGTCTCGCCGGGGCGCGGCAAGCGCGGGTGCATCACCCCGGTTACGGCGCGGCCCTCATCCGCCTGGCTGGCGGGGCCGAGGAGGTGGCGCGCCTGGTGGAGCGGCACCATGACGAGCTTGACGCGGCGAACCCACGTTCAGACCTGGCGCTCTTGAAGGCGGCTGATGAACGTACCTGAAGCCGCGCCAACGCCGCCGCACCACCCTAACCTCGAGTGGCTCTTCGGGCTGCAGCGCTTCGGCATGCGGACCGGCCTCGAGGTGACCCAGGCGCTCCTGAGCCGCCTGGGGTCGCCGCACCTGGCTTTCGACACGGTGCTGGTTGGCGGCACCAACGGTAAGGGCAGCGTCGCTCGCGTACTGGCGGCCTGCCTGCAGGCCTCCGGCGCCCGCACCGGTCTGTTCACCAGCCCGCACCTGCAGCGGGTGGGTGAGAGGGCGCGCGTGGCTGGTGAGAGCGCCACCGACGCGGACATGGAGCGCCTGGTGGCGGCCGTGCGGCCGGAAGCCAGCGCCGTAGGCGCCACGTTCTTCGAGGTCGTTACGGCAGCCTGCCTGCTGCGCTTCGTAGAGGCCTCCGTCGACGTGGCCGTGCTGGAGGTCGGCCTCGGCGGCCGGCTCGACGCCACCAACGTGGCTGCCCCCGACCTGACCATCGTCACGGGCGTGGCCTTGGATCACACCGCGGTGCTAGGCGGCACGCCAGAGGCGATAGCGGCGGAGAAGGCCGGCATCCTGCGTCCCAGCGTGCCGCTGATAACTGGCGCTGCCGGCGGCACCCTGGAAGTGCTCTACGGCCGCGCCGAAGAGCTGGGCGCGCCCGTTCATGTTCTGGGCCACGACTTCACCGCGTCGGAGGTCACCACCTCGTGGGGTGGCACCTCGTTCACGCTCGAGTGGCGCGCCTCCAGCCACCACGGCGTACCAGCACTGCTTCGGACCGCCGGGTCCCTGCAGCTGCGGTCGCCGCTGGTTGGCGGCCACCAGGCCAGCAACGTGGCGCTAGCCGCTTACGGCGCCCTGCGGTTAGGTGCGCCAGCTGAGGCCGTCCAGCAGGCGGTGGCGGTAACTCACTGGCCCGGGCGCCTGGAGGCTAGGGAGTACTCCGGTCGGCGCACCGTCCTCGACGGCGCGCATAACCCGCAGGCGGCGCGGGCGCTCGCCAGTTCACTGGCGGCGTTAGAGGGCCAGGCGGCCGTGCTGGTGGTGGGCATGTCGGAGGACAAGGCCGTGGCCGAGGTGCTGACCGAGCTGAGGGCGGTGGCGCGGCACGTGATCTTCACGCGCGCCACCAGTAGCCCGCGCTCCGCCGCGCCGCAGGCTCTCCTCGAAACGTGGGGCGCGGTCGGCACCGCGCCAGCGGAGCTAGCGAGCGAGCCCGCCGCCGCGTTACGGCGCGCCGTGCAGCTGAGCCAACCCGGCCAGACGGTGGTGGTAGCTGGGAGCCTCTTCCTGGTGGCGGAGGTCAGCGACCTGCTAGACGGGGTTGAGGGTGAAACGTACGAGCGGTGGCAGTGACCAAGCTCAGCCACCGCGTTAGGCAGGCGGACGGCAGCTAGTCGGGGAGCGGCTCACTGTGCCCGGCGCCGCGCTGCCGCGCCCACGCCTGCACGTGCTTGACCGCGCCGATGAGCGCGACCGGGACCAATCCCGTTACCAGCACGAACAGCGCGTCGCCAGCCCAGCCCTCCCTCTGCAGAAGGAACAGCGCCACCACCGGCAGCAGCAGCGAACCGAGCAGACCAGCCAGGTTCATGTGGCGCGTGATCAGGTACAGCGCTACGATGAAGCCGAGGTAGAAAAGTCCAAGGAGCGGAGCCAAAGGCAGCGTCACGCCGAACGTTGTAGCGATGGCCTTGCCGCCCGCGAACTGCACCCACGGCGAGTACGCG
>JBAYRM010000016.1:0-24044 GCA_041676665.1 Trueperaceae bacterium | reverse complement strand
GGGCCGACTACGAGGTGGAGGAGCAGCCCGACGGCAGCGCCAAGGTGCGCATCACCAAGGGCGCCTAGCGCCATGCTGCTGGTGGCCGCGCCGCCGCGCTGTGGCGGCTCCCCATGATCCCGCCGCGCCAAAGAGCCTCCCGATGATCCCGCCGCGCCTGGGTGCGGACGGCGCCCCGCCGGCCCTGCCGATAGGCACTTTGCTGCTCGGTGCGCTGGCCCTGCTGACCGGTTCGGTGACGTTGCTGCTGGGCGCGCGGGCGCTAGTTGGCCCCATCAACGCGCCCGCGCTCGTTGCGCTGGTGCACGTGTACACGCTGCTCTTCGTGGGGCTGGTCTTCGCCGGCACGCTGCAGCAGCTGCCAGCGGTGATGTTCGTTACCAAGCTGGCGTGGCCAGGCTTGGGCTACGTGACCACTCCTCTCCTGGTGCTCGGCAGCGTGGCGGTGGTCCACGGCTTCGCGTCGGGTTTCACGCCGCTGTGGCTGCAGGCTGGCGCCGTCTGTGTGAGCCTGGCGTGGCTGCTGCTGCTAACGCAGCTGGTGGCCACGGCCCTGAGGCGCTGGCCCAAGGATTCGGGCAGCCACGCGCTGCTCCTCTCGGTGCTGTTCCTGACCTTCACGGTCATCGCCGGCTTCCTGCTCGCGAGCGCGCGCACTAGCGCCCCGGTGGCGATGACGGTCGGTTACCCGGTGCGTCTGCACCTTACGCTGGGCATGTTCGGAGCTTTCCTGCTCGGCATAGTGGGGTCAGGTCAGAAGCTGCTGGCCATGTTCGCTCTCTCCAAGGGCGGGGCGCAGTGGCGCGTGAGAGCCGCCATGTACCTGGTGACCGCAGCGCTTGTGGCCGAAAGCGTAGAGGCTTTCGCACGTGTCGATCTCGGCCCCGTGCCTGCGCTGCTGATAGCGGCCGGGTCGCTCATGCAGCTACTGGAAGTGCACGCCATCTACAAACGGCGCCTGCGCAAGCGGCTCGAGGCGCCCATCCAGCGTTACGTTCTGGCGCACGCGTTCATGCCGGTGGCGGGCGCCCTGCTGCTGGCCGGGCAGCCAGCCGCCGCCGGCGCGGCGTTCCTGGTAGGTTTCATCGGCCTGGCGGTGAGCGGCATGCTCGTAAAGATCACTTCGTTCCTCGTCTGGACAGCGGTGTTCGCTAACGCCAGAACCGGCGGGGTCTCTGGCGGCGCGCCGCTTCTGCGCGACCTCATGCGCAACGAGCTTGAGCCGGTGACCACCTGGGCGCTGACCGGCGGCGCGCTGCTCCTATGCGCGACCCTGATCTTCAGGGATCAGGCCCTGGCTTACGCCAGCGCTACGCTGTTAAGCGTTGGCGCCGCCAGCCAGTTCGCGCAGGTGGTGCACGTGGTCGCCACCACCGTACTGGCGGGGCGCCGGCTGGCGCGCAGCGCAGCTGTAGCTCCCGCGGTCAGCGCCGAGGAGGCGGGATGACAGAAACTACGTTCACAGAGATCAACCCGGCGCTGCCGGCCCGCAACGTGCTCGAGTCGTTGCGCGCTGTCATCGACCCGGAGCTGGGGCTCGACATCGTGAGCTTAGGCATGGTGTATGTGGTGACGGTGGTGGGCGGCGGCGTGAACATCGAGATGACGCTCACCACGCCCGGCTGCCCCCTGCACGCCAGCATCGAGGCCGACGTGAAGCACGTCCTGGGTCAGGTACCCGGCGTCGACGAGGTCAGCGTGGAGCTCGTCTGGGATCCGCCCTGGACGCCGGACGCCATGAGCGACAGCGCCAAGAGCTCGCTTGGTTTCTGGTAAGCGCTCAGCGTAGGCGTGCGCCGGATCCTGGCCCTGACCGGCCCTAGCGCCCTGCGGAGTTGGCCATGCCTTCGAGTTGCTGGGCATCGAGCTTGGTGACAGTGCGGCCGTTCATGGTGATCGCGCCGCCCGCGTGCAGGCGCGACAGGTTACGGCTGACGAGTTCCGGCACCGTGCCCAGCTGCGCCGCTATGGCGCCGTTGGTGTCGAGTGTAAACGGCACGCCGCCGCGTCCCTCCGCCAGTAGGTAACGCGCTAGTCGGTGCACCACTTCCTGGAAAGATATCGCCTCGACCAGGCCCACCAGGCGCCTCAGCCTGCGGCCGAGCATGCGCATGAGGTGCAGGGCGATCTCGGGGTTGGAGCGCAGCACGCGCTGGAACCCCTCCTGTTCCAGGACCAGCACCTCGCTCGGTTCGGCAGCCTCCGCACTGGCGGGGTAGGGCCCGCCGTCCAGCGCAACCAGTTCGGCGACAGCGTTGAACGGGTGCTCCACCGTGAGCACGACCTCACGCCCGCTGGCGGGCGAGACGATGAACACCTTCACCTTGCCGCTCACCACCACGTGCATGCCTTGCGCCGCCTCCCCCGCGAAGAAGAGCGCCTCCGACGTTTCGAGCTGGCGGCGATGCGCGACCGCCGCCAGCTCCTCGAGCTCGGCTGCGCCGAGTTCGGCGAACAGCGGACAGCGGGCCAGGACCTGGACGTCGGTGAAGGGCATGCCCAAGGCTAACCAAAGGAAGCTCGTCACAGGTACGAGCCGGAACGGTAGTAGCATGACCCGCAGTTGAAGGAGTCGAGCGAGAAGCCACCGACGCTGCGCTGGCAGCGCACCCTGGGCGTGATGTTCGTGGCCCAGTTGCTGGCGTCGGTGGGGTTCTCGACGATTTTCCCGTTCCTGCCCAACTACGTGGAGTACTTAGGGGTACGTTCGGGCGGCTCGCTGGTCTTCTGGGTCTCCGCGGTGTTCAGCGTGCAGGCGGTGGCCATGATGATAGCTGCGCCGTTCTGGGGCGCCATGGCCGACCGCTACGGCCGCAAGCTCATGGTGCAGCGCTCCATGTTCGGCGGCGCCGTGGTGATCCTGCTCATGGCCTTCGCTGGCAGCGCAGAGGAGCTCACGCTCCTTAGGCTGGTGCAGGGCCTGATCACCGGGGTCATGTCGGCCAGTTCATCGCTGGTGGCGTCCGTGACCCCGCGCGAGCGGCTGGGTTACGCGATGGGGCTCATGCAGACGGCCAGTTGGGCTGGGGTGTCGGTGGGTCCCATGATCGGCGGTGCGCTGGAGTTCTTCTTCGGTTACCGCATAGCGTTCGTGGTCACGGCGGTACTCCTGTTCGTGGGTGGAGTGCTGGTACTGCTCAGGGTGGAGGAGCGGTTCACGCGCGCTGAGAGCGTGCCGCGCGGCTTCGGCGGCGTCTTCAAGTCGTGGGCGCACGTTGTGCGAGTGCCGGGCGTGTCGCTGGCGTACCTGCTCAGGTTCATCGCCTGGCTGGGCCGCACGATGCTGGTGCCGTTCCTTCCCCTGTTCGTGGCGGCCATCTCGGTGCGCGGCGACCTAGCGGGCATATATACAGGTCTGGCTATCGGGCTGGCGTCCGCCGCCGGCACGTTCTCTGGGGTGGTGCTGGGAAGGTTGAGTGACCGCGTGGGCGAGAGGCCCGTACTCGTGTACAGCGCCCTAGCGACGGCGGTGTTCTACGTTCCTATGACCTTCGTGACCGAGGTCTGGCAACTGATCTTGCTCAACACGCTGGTGGGGCTGGCGGTCGGCGGGGTACTGCCGGCTATCAGCACCATGCTCGCGCGCCTAACCGACCCCAGTGAGGCGGGCACCGTGTACGGCCTGGACACTTCGATAGGCTCCGCGTCCCGCGCCGTCGCTCCGCTCGCGGCCGGCGCCATAGTTACCCTTACGAGCCTGCCGGGCACCACGGAGTACCGCTACGTCTTCCTCGCATCCGGTGCCCTCTTCTTCGTCACTGCGGCGCTGGCGGCGTGGCGCCTGCCGCGCGCCGGCGCCTCCCAACGGCCGCAAGAGTGAGGGCCGCGCCGGTAGCAACACCGGCGCGGCCCACCTTTCGCTTGCCTGGCTCCTACTGAGTGAAGTCGCCGTTCACCAGTAGTTCCACGCCGCCCTGCATAACGCTCACCTCGCTCACCAGCACGGTGGGGGTGACTTCCGCGCCGCTGCGGTCGCGGGCCCGGACGCTGAGCCTCAGGTAACGGGCGCCCTCCGGTATCTCCGCCGCGGCGTAAGCCAGTTCGGGCATCACGTCTGGGCTTAGAAGCGTCCACACGCCGCCGCTGGCTGAGCCGAACGGGTAGTCGATATCGGCGTCGCTACGACCGCCGGCCAGCCGGCTCGAGCCCGAATCGGTCTGGAGGGCGGTCAGGCACGCTTCCAGCGAGTCATGGAAGTTGGGGTTCACGCGCACAGCCAGGCCGCTGGCGTCCGCCGTTGAAGTGGCGGCCATGACGCTGAGGCTGATACTCAGGTCCTGCGCCTCGTCTATGGCGACGCACTGGTCGAGCTTGCTGGCGCCGAACCCCTCTCCCAGGCCGGTGAACGAGAACACGCTGCTAACGGAGTTGCCGCTAGCCAGGTCCAGCACGGCGCCCGTGCCCGCCGTCACGTTCCAGCCAAGCGGACCCTCGTTCACGCCGTAGTCGCGCTGCGCCACTACCTGCAGCGCTATCTGCTCCGCCGCCGGAGCGCTCTCGGTAGCGGGCGTTTCGGCGGTAGTGGCGGGCTGGTAGGCGGGCACGTCGATGCGCTCTATGAGCGCGGGCAGCGTGCCCAGCAGGTACGCCTGGCGCTCGGTTACGAACGACTCCAGCGTGCCGAGCGAAGCCTGGAACTCCTCGTACGAGAAGAGCGAGCGAGTATCGACCGCCATGTCAGCGCTGATGAGGTCATGGTAGGTCTGCGCGATGGGGCCAAGCGTGCCTTCCCAGTCGAGCCACCGCTCGGCGATGTCCTGCATGATCTCCAGGTAGCGCTTCTGCAGCTCCGGCACAGCCGGCAGGCGCGAGCGCAGCGGCGACGAGGCGTCCGAGAGGCCCACCAGCGGGTCGAGCGAGACCCCGCCCGCGCCACCGAAGCCGCCGCCGAAGCCGCCACCGAAGCCGCCACCACCGGGCATGCTGGACGACGCCAGGGTCTCGTTGATGTCGTGGTTGATCATGTGGAACTTGCCGCTGGCGTCCAGGTACAGCTCGTAATCGCTGGCGCGCGACCAGAAGCCGTCGCTGTTCACCAGCGCCACATCCAGCGCCAGGTACTTGAGGACGCCATCGATGTCGAGTATCGGTTCCAGTTCCTCCACCAGGTTCTCGAGCGGCGTCTCGTTCAGAACCCTGAAGAGCTCTATCAGCGCGTCCCAGCTAGCCTGGTTGTCGCGGTTCTGGATGGCGTAAACGTCGCGGTAAAGGTCGGGATCGTCGCCCAGGTACAGCATGCCGCCCTGACCGTTGGGGTTGCCTTCAATCTCCCAGCGCACACCGTCCGACTCGCCGTACCAGTCCTCGAGGAAGTCGCGGTTGAAGTTCTGCTGGCTCTGGAACACGCCCCAGCTCTCGCCGTTGATGACCACGCGCACGAAGTTCACGCGCGGAACCTCGATGTAGTCCTGCATGATCGTCGAGGTGAGCACCGTGCGCAGGTTGCTGGCATCGTTGATGCCGTTGAGGAGCTTCACGGTGCGCACGCCCTCCACGTTCTGGCCGTCTACCACCGTGTCGAACTTGAGCCTGAGCGGGCGCCTGAGGCCGCTTTGGACCATGCTGTACGAGGTGTTGCCGCGGAAGCGCAGGCCCACGTTCTCGTAAGTAACCCCGTCGATGGTCACGGTGGCGGGCAGCTCGACGTCCGTGTTGTAGAACGCCTCCAACTCAGCCTCCCACTCGTCGAAGCCGAGCTCGATGAAGATGGTCCGCAGGGTGTCAGTGTCGTAGAAGGACAGCCCCGGGTACTCCTCCACATCTTCCGGGGTCAAGCTAACGCCCTCCGCGCCCGCCGACGCACCCGCTCCCGTTCCGCCGGGGCCTGGAGCGCCGCCACGGCGCGAGCCGCCGCTCCAGCCTATCGACTCGAGGTACTCCCTGGCGGCAGCGCGCTCCTCAGCCTCGAGGAAGCCGCTACCGTCGAGGTCGAACCGTTCGACGAGCTCGAGGCGCTCCTCACTGCCGCCGGGGAAGCCCGGTCCGCCCTGGCCCGGTTGGCCGGGTTGGCCGGGCATGCCGGGGAACCGGCCCCCGTCAGGCGGCCCGCCAGGAGCGCCTCGGAAGCCGCCCTGGGCCAGCGCCGTCCCCACCACAGCCAGCGCCAGTACGAGCAGTACCGGCCACAACAGGCGCCCGGCGACCCGCGCCGCACCGCCTTCCTTGAGAGACAACTTGCTGAACATCGTTCACCTCCGGGGCTACCGGTTGGAGTCGGCAGCCGAACTGACTGCAAGGTAGCCACGGGCCGTGAAGGTTCTGTTTAGCGGCGGTGCACGCCTTGTGTGTTCGCCCGCCGCGCGGGTGACCTGAGCCGTTGCGCCCCGCGGCGCGGCGCGATACTGTCGGGTGTCGCCAGGGGTGTCCCGCGCCAAGCGGGGCTGAGATCACACCCTAGAACCTGAGCCCGGTAATGCGGGCGGAGGGAGAGTGACGCACGCGGCCGAAGCCGCGGCCAGTGCGTCCTAGGTGATAGGAGGACGCCATGAGCTTCACGTTCTTAGGGAACAAGAAACCCAACTTCACAGCTTTCGTAGTCGGTCTGGCAGCCTGGGCGCTGCTATGCGTGGCGGGCGCTCAGCGCGTGACGGTGCTCACGCACAGCTCGTTCTCGCTCCCGGCCGACGTCGTGGCCGAGTTCACCCGCGCCACAGGCATCGAGGTGGTGTTCCTGCCCGCCGGCGACGCTGGCGAGGCCGTTAACCGGGCCATCCTCACCAAGGCGCGGCCGGTCGGCGACCTACTGTTCGGCGTCGACGAGAACCTGCTCGAGCGCGCGCGCTTCGAGGGCATCTTCGCGCCCTACCGGAGCCCGGACCTGACCGGCGTGCCGGAGGAGTTCCGCTTCGCTGTTGGTGACCTCGTTACCCCCGTCGACGTCGGTTGGGTCATCCCCAACATCGACGTGGCGTGGTTCGAGGAGCGCGGCGTGGCCCTGCCTCGGTCGCTGGAGGAGCTGGCAGCGCCCACGTACGAGGGCCTGCTGGTGGTGCAGAACCCGGCCACGTCCAGCCCCGGGCTGGCGTTCTTGCTGGCAACGGTGGCGCGCTTCGGCGACGCCGCAGCCGGCATCGCGGGCACGGCGCCCTATGCCGGGAGGGATTGGCTCGACTTCTGGGCCGACCTTAGGGACAACGACGTGGAGGTGGCCGACGGCTGGACCGACGCTTACTACACGCTGTTCAGCCGCTACGGCGGCGCGCGGCCCGTGGTCGTTAGCTACGTAACCAGCCCGGCGGCCGAGGTCATCTTCGCTGAGGAGCAGCTGCAGGAGCCCCCCACCGCCAACCTTAACTGCGAGGGCTGCGCCTACAGGCAGGTTGAGGCCATCGGCATCCTGGCCGGTACCCAGCAGCGTGAGGCGGCCGAGAAGTTCGTGGACTTCATGCTGAGCCCGGCAGTGCAGGAAGCGGTGCCGCTGGAGATGTTCGTGCACCCAGTGCTGGCCGCGGCGGCGCTGCCGCCCGAGTTCGTGGCGTTCGCGCAGGTAGAGCCCGGCGTCGCGGCGCCTCAGGTGCCAGCGCCAGCGGTCCAGGCCAACCAGCAACGCTGGCTGGCCGAGTGGACCGCCGTTGTGCTGCAGGGTCAGTCACCGGAGGCCGCGCGGCGCTGACGGGTGCGCCCGAACCGAGCGTGATGGCGCGGGGTTCGGTCAGTCGCCCGCTCTGACCGCGCGTTCGGCCGGCGGCGGCGTCCCCGCTGCCGGCCCCAGCTCGGGCATGACCGGAAGCACGTCTAGCAGTGAACCCTGCGCCACCACGCGACCCTCGTCCAGCACGATCACCCTGTCGGCGCGCTCCAGCGCCGCGCGGCGGTGCGAGACCACCAGGCACGTGACCGCTCCACCGCTGAACAGGCCGTCCCACAGGCGCCGCTCGGTCTCTACGTCGAGTGCGCTAGAGATGTCGTCGAACACCAGCAGGTCGGCGTCCTGCAGCAGCATGCGGGCGGCTGCGGCGCGCTGCACCTGACCGCCGGATAACCTCACGCCGCGTGCGCCCACCTCGGTCTCGAGGCCCTGGCGCATGGCGGCCACGTCCGGTCCCAGCACCGCGAGGTCCAGCGCGTGGCCGATCTCGGCGTCCGTCAGCTGTTGCCCCAGCGCCACGTTCTCGCGCAGCGAGTCCGAGAAGAGCCGCGGCACCTGGGAGGTGTAGGCGCTGCGCGGCGGCACGAAGAACGCGGCCGGATCGGTGACCTCCTCGCCGTTCCAGGCTACCGTTCCGCCGGACTTCGGCAGCATGCCGAGGAGGACCCTAAGGAGCGTGGTCTTGCCAGAGCCGATGCGACCCGTTACCACCACGAACTCGCCGCGCCTGACCGTGAAGCTCACGCCCGCCAGTCCCTCGGCGGCGTCAGGATGGCTGTAGCTCAGGTTCTCCACCTCGAGTAGCTCCAGCGGTCGCCGCTGGGGCGTGCGGTGCTCGTACGGGCGGCCTTCCCGGAGCTCCAGGTTCAGCTCGCGGGGGGTAATGAGCTCCTCTACGGGAGCGTCGACCATCAGCCGCCCCAGGCGCTCGAACGCCACGCTGGTGCGCTTGTGCTGCACGAACATGAGCCCCATGAACGACATGCTGTAAGTGAGGCGCGGCAGCAGCGTGACGAAGAGGGCGAAGTCGCCCACCGTGAACGTGCCGAGCCTGAGCGCGCTGGCGCCCATGAGGAGCACGATGCCCATAGCGACGTTGACCATGTTGCCGCTAACGGAGCGGAACAGTTCGGTCAGCAGCGTGTCGTTCAGCGCGGCGCCCTTGCGGGTGGCGTTGAGGCTCTCGAAGCGTCCCAGCACGGCCCGCTCCCCGCCGGCGGCCTGCACCGCCTGCACGCTGCCGAAGGTCTCACCCAGGAAGTCGGTCACGCGGCTGGTGGCCTCTCGCGCCCGGCGCCGGGCCCGGCGGATGTAGGGCCGCAGTACGTTCGACATGAACAGCATGACCACTAGGGGGATGCAGGCCACCAGTGTCATGACCGCGTTCACGTACAGCATGATCGCCAGGGCCACCACGGCGTATGCCGCCAGGCCCCAGAAGTCCACCCAGTTCTCGACGTACTCGCCGATGTCGTTCACGTCGTCACGGAAGCGGGTCACCGACTCGCTGGGCGAGTCAGGCAGTCGCCGCGAGCCCGCTGCTGTGAGCAGGTAACCCAGCACCGAGCTGCGCAGATGCAGGGTGATCTCCATCCAGTAGCTGGCCCAGGTGCGGATGCCGCCTATGAACAGCCCGATGCGCGCGACGTCGGTGGCCAGCCCTAGCGCCAGGAACGCCCACGGGGAGAGCGCGGCCGTCTGCGAACCGGAAAGGGCGTCGAACAGCCCGCCCATGAACACCCCGGTCAGCACGGGGAGGGCGTGAATCACGAGGAAGTACGCGCTGGTGATGATGAACAGCGAGTTGCGTTGCCGCACCAGCTTCATAGTCAGCTTGAGGGGGTTGCTGCTGAAGTTCATGCCAGTTCCTCTAGGATGTCGGCGCCCCGCTCAGCGGTCGCCACGTTCATGTCGAGTGTCAGCGCGGCGGCGCGCAGGCGCGCGTAGCGTGAGTCGGGGTCTGCGGCGAGCGCCGCTCGCGAGCCGCTCTCCACCACCTGCCCGTTGCCCATGACCAAGATGCGGTCCACGCGCTCCACGGTCTCGAGGCGGTGGGCGATGATGATCGCGGTGCGGCCGTGGAGCAGCCGCTCGAGGGCGACCTCCAGCTGGCGTTCGCTGGCGGGGTCAAGGCGCGACGACGGCTCGTCGAGAACGATCAGGCCAGGGTCCTTGAGGAACACCCGCGCGAACGCGATCAGCTGCGCCTCGCCGGCCGACAGGTTGCGGCCACCCGAATCGATGATGGTGTCTAGCCCCTGCTCCTGAAGCGCGAGCCAGTCGCCCAGGCCCATGAGGTGCACAACGTCTAGGATCTGCTGATCGGATACCCCGGGGTCGAAGAAAGTCAGGTTGTCGCGCACGGTGCCGCGGAACAGCTGCACGTCCTGAGTGACGAGACCGATACGCGAGCGCAGCTGGTTCAGGTCGACGTCGCGGGCGTCGACGCCCGACAGGCTCACCGTGCCGGAGGACGGATCGTACAGGCGGAACAGCAGGCGCGTGAGGGTGGTCTTGCCGGAGCCCGTGCGGCCCAGCAGGCCCAGGCGGTCTCCCGGCGCCAGCTCGAAGCTCACGTTCTTGAGGGTGAGCTGGCTGTCGTCCACGTCGAGGTAGTGGAAACTGACGTTATCGAAGCGCACGCCGAGGGCGCCGTCTGGCACGCTAGCGCTTCCGCCGGGTGGCAGCGCGGAGCGGGTGGCGAACAGCTCCCCCACGCGCGTCATGCCCGCAGCGGCCTTCTGGAGCTCCTGCAGCTGCTGGGTGATCTGCTCGATAGGTTCGTGCACCATCAGCAGGTACTGGAAGGTCATGTAGGCCGCCCCGACGGTGATGGCCGCCTGCCCGACGAGGTAGATGGAGGTGCCCACCGTTACCGCCATGCCTATAACGAAGAGCCCGTAGCTGCTGAGCCACACGACGCTGCGCAGCATCCAGGCGCGGCGCGTGTCGTGGTAGGCGGTGCGCATGACGTTGCCGAAACGGTGAAGCGTGTACGCCCCGGCGCCGTTACCGCGCAGGTCGTCGAGCCCCTGCAACCGCTCCTCAATGAAGCCGAACAGCTTGGCGTTGGCCTCCCGCTCCAGGTTCGAAGCGGGCACGCCCGCCTTGCGGGTGAGGCTGAGGACCACCAGCTCTACCACCGCGAACGCCGTCAGCGCCGCGCCGATAAGTGGGTTCTCGAACCAGAGGGCGATGAGCACGCCTATCACTAGCAGCACGCCGCCCAGCACGCGCACGGTGAAGACCGAGAGGAAGTTGGAGAGGCTGGTCACGTCGCCGTCGATACGTTCGATCATCTCGCCCGACGTGCGGCTGTTGTGGAAGCTCATGTCGAGGCCCAACGTGTGTTCCGTCAGGTCCTGGCGCAGGAGGTTGGTGGCAGTCCAGCCCACCGAGGCGGCCACGTAGGTGGCTGCCGCGTTGAGGACCTGGGTCAGGAGCGCGACGCCAATGAACAAGAGCGCGATGTTCATCAGCGTGCCGGTCGGCACCGAGCTCATGGCGCCGTCGATGAAGCGCCGCAGGAGCTGAGGCACGAGCACCTGCAGGCCCGTGGCGGCCAGCAGCAACGCCGTCATGAGAAGCGCCATCCACTTCTGCGGCGCGAGGTAGCGCACCAGGATGCCGAAGAGGCCCAGCGGCTTCGTGTTAGTTGGGTTGGCTCGCCGTGCGGCGGTGGCGGTTGACATCTCAAGACCTTCGTTTCGTGCGCGGGGCGCGGGCCTGGGGCCCGACTCCCGGTGGGTGCTGCTTGCTACTCGGAACCTCTGCTCTTTGGGGGCGGGGCAGCTTCGGCCAGGAGCGCACGAAGAAGCGACCGCGTTCGCTTGGGGGAGCTCTTCACGGTCGCTGCGCTTAGGTAAGCGTTGTCAGGTCAGTACGTCGTGAAGGCAGTCCTCTCCCCAGCAGTGTCTACGCTGAGCGGCGCGTAAGAAGCGCGGCGGCGCAGGAAGGCGAGCTGGAAGAGACGGTTATCTGCCATGACCGGGAGCGACTTTAGCGCCGCGACGGCCGGCTGTCAAGCGCAGCTGCCGTGAAGACCGAACGCGGCCTGGTGCACGCGCGCCTCACAGGGCGCTTACCGCCCGGCGCCGTCCTAGACTGTAGAGGTGCGCTTCAGACCCGGATCCAACCCATTGGCGCATGTGGCGGGCGGCGCCGCGGCGCTATACCTGGCGGCGTTCCTGCTGGTGCCGCTGGGGGTGATCCTGGCGCGCGGGCTGGCACCGGAGGGGGTGCCTGTTGGCGCTCCCATTTGGGAGACGCTGACCAACCGTTACTACCTGGGGCGCATAGGCTTCACGCTCGGCCAGGCGCTTCTCTCGACCGTGCTCACGGTAGCGTTGGGGCTGCCCACCGCGCTCCTGTTCGCCCGCTACCGCTTCCGCGGCAAACGCGCCCTCACGGCGGCCTTCACCATCCCGTTCGTTATGCCGACGGTGGTCGCAGGGATCGGCTTCCTGGCGCTGGCAGGACCACGCGGCGTCTTGGGGGTCGACCTGCGCAACAGCCTGGCGATCGTGCTGGCGGCTCACGTGTTCTACAACTTCGCGGTGGTGGCCAGGCTGGTCGCCAGCTTCCTGGAGCGCGTGGCGCCGCAACTGGAAGAGGCGGCCGCCACGCTGGGCGCGGGCCGCTGGCGCACCCTCCTGCGGGTCACGCTGCCACTGGCGTTACCCGCCACGCTGGCGGCGGCGGTGCTCACGTTCATCTTCTGCTTCACCAGCTTCGGGGTCATCCTCATTCTGGCGCCGGCCGCCCGTTTCGCCACTCTCGAGATAGAGATTTACAACCTGACCGCCAGGTTGCTACAACTGGACGCGGCTGCCGTGCTGGTTCTCGTGCAGCTCGTGCTGGTGCTCGGCGCCGCCAGCGTGTACACCAGGCTGCAGGCGCGCCTGGCCGTGCAGGTGGCTCCCGGCACTGCCGAGCGCCCGCCAACCGCTGGTAGCAGGATCATCCTGGGCGCCGACCTGCTGTTGGCGGGCGGGCTCGTCCTGGCGCCGCTCGCCGCCCTCTTGGTGCAGGCGTTCACGAGCCCAGGAGGGGCGTTCCCTAGCCTGGTCAACTTCGGGAACCTGCTCAACGTGCGGCCCACGCTGAGCTTCGCCGGCTTGTGGCCGGCGCTCGGCAACTCCCTCACGTTCGCCAGCCTCAGCACGGCGGTGGCCCTGCTGGTAGGTTTCGCCTTCGCCTACGCGGTAGCGCGCGGCGGCTGGCGCATCTTGGACCAGGCCAGCCTGCTGCCTCTGGCCACCAGCCCGATCACGCTGGCGTTCGGTTACCTCCTCACCTTCCCCATGCTGGTCACCACGTTCTGGGGCATCCCGCTGGCTCACGCGCTGCTGGCGTTCCCGTTCGTGGCGCGCACGCTGCTACCGGCCCTCAGGGCCATGCCGAAGCAGCAGCTCGAAGCTGCGGCGCTCCTCGGCGCCGGGCCGGTGCGGACCTTGTGGCGGGTTGAGCTGCCGCTGCTGCGCTCCGCTCTCCTCACTGCGGCCGCCTTCGCGTTCGCGATCTCCATGGGTGAGTTCGGCGCCACGCTGCTGCTCGTCCGGCCGGAGTTCGCCACGCTGCCGGTGGCCATCTATGACCGTCTCGGGCGGCCCGGGGCAGTCAATTACGGTCAGGCGCTGGCGCTGGCGGCGATACTCATGCTGCTCACGGCCCTCGTGATGCTTATCCTGCAAAGGCGTGGACGGAGCGAGTTCTGAGTGAAACGTAGCCTGAGGCGCACCCAACTGCTAAACCGGAGCACGCCGCCGTGAGCCTCGAGCTGATGGGCCTGACGAAGCGGTTCGGCGACGTGGTGGCCGTGGACGACGTGAGCCTGACCCTGGCCGAGGGAGAGACGGTGGCGCTGCTCGGCCCCAGCGGCTGCGGCAAGAGCACCCTGTTGCGCCTGGTGGCGGGACTGGAGCGGCCGGATAGCGGGCGCCTGAGGCTCGCCGGCGCGGACGTGACAGACGTGCCGCCGCAGCGTCGCGATGTGGGCATGGTGTTCCAGTCCTTCGCGCTCTTCCCCCACCTGGACGTGGCGGGCAACGTTGCATTCGGATTGGTGGAGGCCGGGATGCCTGCGGCTCAGCGCGCTGAGAGGGTCGGCCATCTGCTCGAGCTGGTGGGCCTGGCGGGCCTCGGGGCGCGGCGCGTGGACCGCCTCTCGGGCGGCCAGCAGCAGCGCGTGGCGCTGGCGCGCGCGTTAGCGCCGGACCCGGCGCTACTGCTGCTGGACGAGCCCCTCTCCAACCTCGACGAGCAGTTGCGGCAGGCCCTCAAGGGCGAGCTGGCGCGCCTGCTCGGCGCGCTCGGCAAGCGCGCCCTCTACGTCACGCACGACCAGTCTGAGGCCTTCGCCCTGGCCGACCGCGTGGCGCTGATGCGGGCGGGCCGCATCGTGCAGCTGGGCCCGAGCGAAGAGCTCCTGGAGCGGCCGGTCGACGGCTGGGCCGCCCGCTTCCTAGGGCACGAGAACGTGTTCGAAGCCGCGCCTCGTTCGGTGCTGCCCACCGGCGCCGAGGGCCTAGAGGCACTGTTCCGCGCCGACCTGGCCGCTCTGCTCCCAGCTGACGAGGAACACAGCGCAGGCGGCCATGCCCACACGGCCGAGGCGGTTGTTATAGAGGCGCTGCGCGAAGGACTGGGGTGGCGACTCGTGCTGGATGTACCGAAGTGGGGCGTGCAGGTCGTGTGGCGCGGCTTCGACCGGGAGGTCCGCGCGGCGTTAGGGTTGGCCGTGCCGCCAGGCGCCCCTCGACCCGGCGCGAGCCTCGTTCTGAGCGCTCCGCCTGACGCCTGGCGACTACTGGACGGCCAGCGTCCCGCGGCGCAGGACCGGGCCGCGCGCAGCGAAGGAGATGACCCGAAATGAGCGACAGTAGTGGCGCCCCTGACAGGACCGCCGTGGTGCTGGCCGCTGGCACCATCCCGCTGCCACACTTGATCCCGCCGCTGTTGGACGGCGCCGACATCGTCATAGCTGCAGACGGCGGCCTCGAGCTGGCGCGGACGCTGCAGCTGACCCCCGACCTGCTGGTAGGCGACATGGACAGCGTGAGCCGCGCGGCCTTAGGCGCCTTCCCTACTGTGCCCCGCGAGCGGCATCCTGCAGCCAAGGACGAACTCGACCTGGAGCTGGCGCTAGTCGCCGCGCTTCAGCGCGGAGCGAGCGAGATCCGCGTTCTCGGCGCCTTCGGCAGCCGCTTCGACCAGAGCGTGGCGGCACTGCTCATCGCGGAAAGCTACGCCAGGGGCGCCAGCATCCACGGAGGCGCCGCGACTCCGGTACCCATCTCGCTACACGGCGGCAACCACGAGGCGCACGTGCTCTCCGCGGGACAGAGCCGGCAGCTGGCACTGCCCGCAGGCACCACCGTCAGCCTGCTACCGCTCGGCGAAGCCGCGCAGGTGACCAGCACGGGACTGGCTTACGAGCTGGAGCGCACCGTCCTGCCAGCTGGGACCGGCCTGGGGGTCTCTAACCACGTCACGGGCAAAGCGGGTGAGCGCACCACAATCAGGCTGCAGGTGCATGCCGGCGCCGTCGCTCTGATGGTGGAGCATGACGCGGCCGCGCACGCGCCGCGAACCGCCATCTGGGGTTCGCAAGCTGAGCGCATACGCGAGTCGCTGGCCGCAGCTGACCCGGACCTGGCCGACCTGGTCACGCGCGTGGTGTACGACGAGGTTTTCGCCCGGCCGGGCCTGGACCTGCGCACGCGCGAGCTTGTCAGCGTGGCCGTGCTCACCGCCCTGGGAGCAGAAGACGAGCTGACCACCCACCTGCGCGGCGCGCTGCTGGTTGGCGCCACGGAGCAGGAGCTGCGTGAGACCCTCATCCACGCGGCGATGTTCGTGGGCTTCCCGCGAGCCATCCAGGCCATGCGTCAGCTGCAGCGGTTCCTCGATAGGCGCCGACCGGAGCGCCCGGGGCCCGCCAGCTGACCCTGCGTAACTGCGAATTGCACCGATTCCGACTTCGGGGGACATTGGCCCCTGTTCCCAGGTGACATAATCGTGAGAGATGCCGGACCCGTCTTAGGTCCGGACCTTGATCGCAACACCCGAGCGTCAACCGAGCCTCAACAGTAAGGGAGCAGGATCATTTCCAACACCAGCAAGAAACCGCTAACGACCGCCGCCGGGGCGCCGGTACCCGAGAACGACAACGCCAAGACTGCAGGCCCGCGCGGGCCCATGCTGCTCGAGGACGTCTGGTTCCTCGAGAAGCTGGCGCACTTCCACCGCGAGGTCATCCCCGAACGCCGCATGCACGCCAAGGGTTCGGGCGCCTGGGGCACGTTCACCGTAACCAAGGACATCAGCCGCTACTCGAAGGCAGCCGTCTTCTCCCAGGTAGGCAAGCAGACCGAGATGTTCGCGCGCTTCTCCACCGTGGCCGGTGAGCGCGGCGCCGCCGACGCTGAACGCGACATCCGCGGCTTCGCCCTGCGCTTCTTCACCGAAGAGGGCAACTGGGACATGGTGGGCAACAACACCCCCGTGTTCTTCCACCGCGACCCGCACAAGTTCCCCGACCTGAACCGCGCCGTCAAGCGCGACCCGCGCACCAACCTGCGCTCCGCCGAGAACAACTGGGACTTCTGGACCAACCTGCCCGAGGCGCTGCATCAGGTCACCATCGTCATGTCTGACCGCGGCATCCCCTACGGTTACCGCCACATGCACGGCTTCGGTTCGCACACCTACTCGTTCATCAACGCCCAGAACGAGCGCTTCTGGGTCAAGTTCCACTTCCGCACCCAGCAGGGCATCAAGAACCTCACCGACGCCGAAGCCGCTGCCATCAACGGCGAGGACCGCGAGTCCGCCCAGCGCGACCTGTACGAGGCCATCGAGCGCGGCGACTTCCCCAAGTGGAAGTTCTACATCCAGGTCATGCCTGAGGCCGAAGCGGCTGATTACCGTTTCCACCCCTTCGACCTCACCAAGGTCTGGTCCAAGAAGGACTACCCCCTCATCGAGGTTGGCGAGTTCGAGCTGAACCGCAACCCAGACAACTACTTCGCCGACGTCGAGCAGGTGGCCTTCACCCCCGCCAACGTGGTGCCGGGCATCGGCTACTCGCCCGACCGCATGCTGCAGGGCCGCCTCTTCTCGTACGGCGACGCCGCTCGCTACCGCGTGGGCGTTAACCATCACCAGATCCCCGTTAACCAGCCGCGCGGCGCCGCCAATCACAACACCTACCACCGCGACGGCCAGATGCGGGTCGACGGCAACCAGGGCAGCGTGCCCGGCATCACCCCCAACAGCTACGGCCACTACGAAGCGCAGCCGCAGTACGCCGAACCCGCCCTCGCGCTCGCCGGTAACGCCGACCGCTACGACTACCGGGCGGACGACGACAACTACTACGAGCAGCCCGGCGACCTCTTCCGCCTCATGACCCCGGCCCAGCAGCAGGTGCTGTTCGAGAACACCGCGCGCGCCATCAACGGCGCCAGCCAGGCCACCATAGAGCGGCACATCTACAACTGCACCCAGGCCGACCCTGCGTACGGAGCGGGCGTGCGCAGCGCCATCGAAGCGCTGCAGGCGGGTCTTATCTCCGACGTGGAGCCGAACCCAGACAACGTTCCCGCCTGAGAGCGGTAAGCCACTTAGGCACGCCAGGCGGCCCGGGAGTCATCACCCGGGCCGCCTTCTCATGCGTGTGCGAACTCAGCCGCGGGCCGCAGCCAGGCGAGCCGCCGCTGCGGGTTCACTCCCCCAGTAGCGCCTCGCGGCCGAACAGCTCCGCCGCCTGCCGCGCTGTGGGCGTGCCAGCGTCGAGGTCCGCGCCCGCGGCCAGCAGTTCCCTAACGATGTCGTCCTCGCCCTTGAACAGGGCGCCGGCTATGGGCGTCTGATCGCGGTCGTTGCGCAGGTTCACGTCGGCACCGAGCGCCAGGAGCGTCCGCACGGTCTGAAGGTGACCGCGGTAGGCAGCCAGCATCAGCAGGCTGTTGCCCTCGGCGTCCTGCACGTCGACGGGCAGGCCACGCTGCACGAACTCCTGCAGCTCATCGAAGCGACCGCCCCGCGCCAGGTCCATTGCAAGCGCCACGACCGCCCGCGTCTGTTCCTCGCTAAGTGGTTCCACGCCCACATGATAGACGCAGGCGCACCGCGACCGCCGAACGTGCGCCCAGGCGGCCGTATAGTGACGCGTGGACGAGGCAGACATAAGGGAGCGCCTGGCCCAGCTGAACCTGGAGGTCGGGGAGTACATCGTGCACTCGAGCGCGTCGCTGGTGTTGCGCGGCGTGCTGGACCACGCCGGCGACATCGACATCGTGGCGCGCGGCTCGGCGTGGCGCCAGGCCCTTGAGCTGGTGACAGCCGGCGCGGCCGTACTGGACCGGGGCGTGCACGACCAGCGCGTGAGCCTAGGTACCGACGTCGAGATGTACGACGGCTGGCTGGGTGAGAGCGCAGACGAGGTGGTGCCGCGGGCCGAGCTGGTAGCGGGCGTGCCGTGCGCCCCGCTGGCCGACGTCATAGCCATGAAAGAGCGCCTGGGCAGGCCGAAGGACCGCGAGCACCTGGCGCGTATCCGCAGCTACCTTGGCGGCGCGGCTGAACCGGGCACGGGCGGTTGACTACCACCGCGGCCACTGATAGCCTTACGCGCATGACGCCGTTCGTACGTACCCGCCGGGAAGATAATCTCGATACGAGGCACCTCGGGGCGTAGGCGTCGTAACGGTTCTCTGTACCGACCCCCCCGAGGCTCCGACCTCGGGGGGTTTACTGTTGGAGCCCGCCGCCGGTTCTTAGCGGGCCAAGGCGGCGCGGGCGAAATGCAGAAGACCGGCCAAGGAGGCAGGCGATGACAGCAAAAGGCAGCGAGTCAGGCGGACCGACGGGCCCAGTGGAGTCCGCTAGCGACGGGACCGCCCCTGCGGCCTCCAAGCGTGTACTGGTGCGCGACCTCGCAGACCACGAGGGTCAGACAGTGCGCCTGACGGGGTGGATCCTCACACGCCGCGACCTTGGCGGTATCAGCTTCCTGGTCCTGCGCGACCGCAGCGGAGTGGTTCAGTGTGTGCTTGAGGGTACGCGGCTGCCGCTGCACGAAAGCGCCGTGAGCGTGGAGGGCAAGGTCGTGGCTCACCGCAAGGCGCCGGGTGGCTACGAGCTGCAGGTGCACCGGCTCGACGTCATCAGCGAAGCCACCACGCCGCCGCCGGTGGAGCTCTCGAAGGAGGAGTGGGGCGCCAACCCCGACACGCAACTGGCGTACCGGCACGTGACCGTCAGGAGCCCGAAGACGCGGGCAGCTCTGAAGGTGCAGGCCGAACTGGTGCGGTCCTTCCGCGCCTACCTTGACGACCTGGAGTTCACCGAGATCTTCACCCCTAAGCTTGTCAGCGCCGGGGCGGAAGGCGGCGCCAACCTCTTCGAGGTCGACTACTACGGCAAGCGGGCGTACCTGGCGCAGTCGCCGCAGCTGTACAAGCAGATCATGGTCGGCGTGTTCGAACGCGTGTACGAGACGGCGCCCGTGTACCGCGCCGAGAAGAGCCACACGCATAGGCACCTGGCTGAGTACCTCTCGCTTGACGTCGAGTTCGGCTTCATCCACAGCGACGCCGACGTCATGGACCTAGAGGAGGGCCTGCTGCGCAGCATGTTCGCCGCGGTGCAGCGAGCGTGCCACCGCGAGTTCCAAGCGCTGGGGGCCGAGGCGCCCGCAGTGGAGGCCGCCTTCCCGCGCATCAGTCTGCTGGAAGCGCGCGAGCTGGTGGCGCAGCGCTACGGCCACGCCACCGGCGGCAAGGACCTCGATCCCGAAGCCGAGAGGCTGGTGGGGCGCTGGGCCAAGGAGGAGCACGACTCCGACCTGGTGTTCGTAACCAACTACCCGCAGGCAGCGAGACCGTTCTACACGTACCCCGTTGAGGGCGGCCTGACGCGCGGCTTCGACCTACTGTTCCGCGGGGTGGAGATAACCTCTGGAGGCCAGCGCGTGCACGAGGAGAGCGTTCTGCGCCGAGAACTCGAGGTGCGCGGCATGGACCCGGCCGACTTCGAGGACTACCTGCAGGTGTTCCGCCACGGCATGCCGCCGCACGGCGGCTTCGCCATCGGCGCTGAGCGTCTGACCGCGCTGCTGCTCGGCATCCATAACGTGCGCTTCGCCCGCGCGTTCCCCCGCGACGAACAGAGGCTGCGGCCCTGACGGGCGCCGCAGCCCCGCTAACCCAGCGAGTACCTCTACCTAGAAGCTGTTACGCAGTGCGTTGACCACCTGGTTCACGGCCGTATTGGCCGCCTCGGCGAACAGCGGCCCCACCGCCGGATCGTCGTAGCGCACGCTGCCAGCTATAGGCACGCGGTTGGTAGCGATGTTAGGGCTGGAAGCCTGACCGCTGCCCTTGTGGGAGACCACGACCTCACCCGTGATGATGTCGGTGGCGCGCACGTCGACCTCTACTTGCGCGGTGGTGTTACCGATGGTCACGCCGAAGAGGCTGCCGCCCGGGCGCGCGACCGTAGCGCGCGTAACCGTACCGGTGACTACGTAGCCAGCACCAGCGGCCTTGGCCAGCGAAACGGGATCCAGCGACTCGAGACCCTGCTGCTGCATGATGGTAAGCAGCTCGCTACGCTCGACCACCACGTAACAGCCCGACTCCTTGAGGAGCGTGATAAGCCGCGCCGTAGCGGCGTCCTCCACACCTACAACGCTGACCCCTCCGCCCTGAGAGGTGGTGTTCTGGAAGTCGACGACGGCGACAGTGGGGATAGGCTCACTGAGGCAACGGTCGGGAGCCGAGACGGTCTCCGCGCTGGGGGCACAAGCAGCCAGCAGCAAGGCGACGAGAGCGGATAGGGCGGTGGGCAGAACGAACCTTCTCATAGCAATCCTTCCGAGGCGAAGCGCAGGACCGCTCGGGATCCTGTGCATTTGGTCTGTGTCGGGTAGATAGTACTACTTCACGGCGCGTGGTCGCGGGACCGACTCACAGCGTGCTCAACGCCAAAACCGGCGGCGTTCAGACCGCCGGGTCGACCGGCGGCAGCGCTGGTGGCGCTGTTGGCTGATCTACGGCTCCCCCTTCCGCCGACGCGGCCGCGCCGCTGGCGTCTGCCTGTGCGTCCGTGGCGGCGGACCCGCCACCGAAGGCCGTGGCGGCCTTACGACCGAGCTCGCGGAACTTGTCGCTCGCGCCGTCGAGCTTGGCGACCCACTCAGCATTGGGCTCCATACCCTCCGTAGAGCGGTGGTAAGCGAGAAGCGTGGCGGCCAGCGAAACGGCGTCCGACAGTGCCAGCTTGAGCATCCAGGCGCCGATCAGTGCCCCGATTCCGAGGACGGGTCCGAGACTAGGAACAGCCGCCCCGATAGCCAACGCCGGCAGCCCGAGGATGAGCAAGAAGACCACGAACTCGGCGTAGCTGAGGAGCGCCAGCACCACCGCGTTGCCGAGGATGGGCTTCCACGCCTGGGCGTACAGCACCACGCCCTCCTTGGCCACGGCCCACACGTTCTGCTCCCGCTTCAGGTACGCGCGCGAGAGGATGGCCTCGTCGACGTAAGTGGTGCTCAGCGTCGCGACGCGTTGGATGAACTTGCCCAGCGAATCCATGCCGGGAATGGGCAGGATCGAGGCCACACGCGTGAAGGTGCGCACCACGAACTTCACGATGCCGTCAACCAGCAGGCTCACCCCGAACAGGATGGAAGTGTCGGTGAAGCGGCTCATGACCTGCTGGCGGCCGTACTCCAGCTGCCCGGTGGCGGGACCCTTGCCGGTGGTGATGAACTCGGTCATCACAGCCGTGTGAGCGGCGCGCAGCAGGTGGAACCAGTACTTGCCCGCCAGTTGCACGATCCAGAAGGCACCGCCGAAGGCGGCCACGAACAGGATCACACCGAGCGGCGCCCACAGCTGCGAGAGCAGGTAACCGATGCCGCCGAAGATGGCAGCGTAGATGCCGAGCCCCACCCCGAGAAGCAGGTAGCTGCCGAGCCGCACCCACACGATGGGTAGCGTCTTCATGACAAGCGAGATGGCCTCGGCCAGGTAGATCTTTGGCATTCTGCCTTCCTTCCCTAAAGCCCGAACATGGCCAGGCCCACGTACTCACCGATGTGATCGAGGTGCGGCGCCACCAGCTCGACGTTTGCCTCCGGCACGCTCTGGGCCGACCCGCCTGACTCCTCGACCTCGCCCTGCGCCAGCGCCGCCAGGTTCACCTGCGCCACCCCGTGACCCGCAGCCTGCAGCACCGCGCGCCGCACCCAGTCGTACTCCGCGACCGAGAAGCCGGCGGCGTTGAGAGCGTTGACCTGCATCTCCTTAGCCTCGACCACCAGGCGGATGATGTCGGCGTACGCGTTGAGCACCTGGCGCACGCCCGGGTTGCCCTGCCTGAGGCTGTCGTACTTGCTCTCGAGCTCCTTAGCGCGGTTCTGCAGGCCCGCCATCACACCGCTCGTCACTTGCAGGTAGCGCTCCACATCGGCCTGTTGCAGCAGCCCGTCGCTGGGAGCGGTGAACGCGCGCTTGTTCGTTACGCGGTTGTCGAGCTCGACAAGCTTGGTGAGTTCTGCGCCGGCCCGCACTGTGCTGGTGAGCGGCCTGATGACGTAGAAGTAGGCGGCCCCTCCACCTACCACCAGGACCGCGGCTACCGCAATGAGGCAACCCATCACGAACTTCTTGTTCATCATCACTCCTTCGGCTGTGTGACTCGTTGTCTACGGCAGAAGGTTAGATGAAAAGGCGTCAAGGAGGCGTCAAAGAGTCCTCACGTCGCCAGCGCGAACGCCGCCGCCAGCTCCAGCGGTGCCCGCTTCAGCGGCTAACTAGCGTCGAACAGCGGCGTCTCGCGCGGCCCCTTCAGGACCACGTGGCAGGAGCGGCAGCGCGGCTCGTAACTCTCGGCCGCGCCGACCAGCACGGTGGGGTCCGAGAAGTGGGCGGGGCGCCCCTGGATGAGTCGCTGCGTGCGGGTAGCAGCCAGCCCGCAGCGGCATATGGCCGTTAGCTTCTCCACCACTTCCGCTCGGGCTATCAGCTCCGGCATGGGGCCGAATGGCTCGCCCCTGAAGTCCAGGTCCAGGCCGGCCACGATGACGCGCTTGCCGGCGTCCGCCATGTCCTGCACCACGTCCACGATCTGCACGTCCAGGAACTGCGCCTCGTCGATGGCCACCACCTGCGCGTCTGGCAGCAGGCGCTCCAGCACCTCCGCGGGGCTGGTCACCAGTTCGGCCTCCAGCGTGCGGCCCGCGTGAGACGCGACCGCCAGCTTGGCGTAGCGGTCGTCGATGGCGTGCTTGAAGACCTGCACCGTTTGCTTGGCGATGATGGCGCGGGTCACGCGCCTGATGAGCTCTTCGCTCTTACCGGAGAACATCGGTCCGGCGATGACCTCCACCCAGCCTGTCGAGAACGCGTGACCCAGAAGCATCAGCGCATCGTAACGCTCAGGGGGGAAGCGGGTGCCGTGGCGCGGCGAGCATCGTGAACGGCTGAGCTGCGCGGAAGTCAGTGCTAGGCTCTGCTGGTGAACCGGATGCACGGAACCACCATCGTCGCCGTGAACAAGGGCGGCGTTACGGCCATAGCCGGAGACGGCCAGGTAACCATGGGCGACACGATCGTCAAGCGCGGCGCCGTGAAGGTGCGCGCGCTGGCCGACGGCGACGTGCTGGCGGGCTTCGCCGGCACGGTCAGCGACGCCTTCACGCTCATCGAGAAGTACGAGGGCTACCTCGAGCAGTACCGTGGCAACCTCGTGCGCGCCGCGGTCGAGACCGTTAAGGAGTGGCGCACCGACCGGGCGCTACGCAACCTCGAGGCGCTGCTGCTCATCGCCGACGCTGATCAGATCCTCACCCTCTCCGGCGTAGGCGACGTCATCGCGCCCGACGACCCGGTGGCGGCGGTGGGGTCGGGTGGCGCTTACGCCCAGGCCGCAGCCCTGGCGCTGCTGCGCCACACCGACATGGACGCCGAGCAGATCGCGCGCACCGCGCTCCTCATCGCCGCCGAGATCGACATCTACACCAGTGGCAACCCGACCGTTCTCACGGTAGGCGGCGCCGCCGACGCCGCGGAAGAAGACCAGGCGGAGGAGCAGGAATGAGCACCGAACTCGCTGTTCGCAACGCGGAGATGACGCCTATCGAGATCGTGGAGGAACTCGACCGCCACATCATCGGCCAGAGCAAAGCCAAGCGCATGGTCGCCGTCGCGCTGCGCAACCACTACCGGCGCCGGCGGCTGCCGCCCGAGATCCAGCGCGAGGTGACGCCCAAGAACATCATGATGATCGGGCCCACCGGCGTCGGCAAGACCGAGATCGCGCGGCGCCTGGCCAAGCTGGCTGGCGCACCGTTCCTGAAGGTCGAGGCCACCAAGTTCACGGAGGTCGGTTACGTGGGCCGCGACGTGGACTCGATAGTGCGCGACCTGGTGCACGCCGCCGCAGC
>JBAYRM010000015.1:0-25319 GCA_041676665.1 Trueperaceae bacterium | reverse complement strand
GGCTTCCCGCTGCAGGGCGCCATCCGCGACGCCACGGGCGGCTTCATCGACATGTCGCGCCTCACACGCGGCGTGGTGGGGATCTCGCTGGGTTACGCGGCGTACATGGCCGAGATCTTCCGCGCCGGCATCGAAGCAATAGGCAAGGGTCAGACCGAAGCGGCCCGCAGCCTGGGACTCTCCAACTGGCAGACCGCGCGCCACGTGGTGCTGCCGCAGGCGCTGCGCATCGTGGTGCCGCCCCTGGGGAACGAGTTCATCGCCATGCTCAAGGACACCTCACTGCTGAGTGTGCTCTCGGTGCGCGACATCACGCAGCGCGCCCGCGAGTTCCAGGCTGCCAACTTCGAGGTCTTCCCGCCGTTCAACACGGTCGCCATCCTCTACATCATCCTCACCCTGATGGCCTCATCGGTAGCTAAGAGCGTGGAGCGCCGCTCTCAGTGGGGCCGCTGACAGCGGTGCTGCGCCCCGCGCCGGACGATCCCGCCGCGGTGGTCGACCTCGGCGCTATAGGCCAGAACCTGCAGACCGTGCGGTCGCTCGTGAAGCCCGGCACCAAGGTCCTGGCGGCGGTGAAAGCCGACGCTTACGGTCACGGTCTGGTGCCGGTGGCGACCAGGCTCGAAGCCCTCGGGGTGGACTGGTTCGGCGTCGCCACGCCCGGTGAGGCGCTGGCGCTGCGCGAGGCGGGAGTAAGGGGCGGAGTGCTGTTACTGGGCCCGCTCCGCGAGCCGGGCATGATCACGCGCCTGGCCGACGCTGGTGTGAGCGTCACGCTCACCGACGAAGACGCCCTAGAGGCGCTGCTTTCAGCCGACCTGCCGGCGCCGCTCACGGTGCAGGTGGGGGTAGACACGGGAATGGGCCGCCTGGGGCTGCCGCATGACCGAACGGCGGACCTCGCCCAGCGTGTGCTAAGCGAGAAGCGCCTGCGTTTCGGCGGCGTTTGGACTCACTTCGCCGACTCCGACAGTGAGGACCGCACCTTCACCCTCGCGCAGATAGAGCGCTTCGAGTCAGCTCTAGCTGGCCTGGCGCGCGCAGGGGTAGAGCCGCCCCTCGTGCACGCGGCCAACTCGGCGGCCATAGTGGCTTACCCGGAGGCGCACTACATGATGGTCAGGGCTGGCATCGTGCTCTACGGCCATCACGCCTCGGAGCACATCGAGAGCCTCAGCCCGACCCTGCGGCCAGCCATGCGCCTTGAGGCGCCCGTGACGTTCGTCAAGCGCGTGGCCGCCGGAACCTCCGTCTCGTACGGCGGGCTGTGGCGCGCGGCCGCGGACACCACCATCGCTACGGTGCGCATCGGTTACGCCGACGGTTACCCCCGCCAGCTGACCGGCAAGGGGTGGGTAACCCTACGCGGTGTGCGTTGCGAAGTGGTGGGCCGGGTGTGCATGGACCAGTTGATGATCGACGTGGGAACCCTGCAGGACGTGACCCCCGGCGAGCGGGTAGTGCTGTGGGGCGAGGGCGGGCCCAACGCCGAGCTCCTGGCGCGTTCGTTCGGAACCGTGAGCTACGAACTGCTGACCGGCGTGGGCGTACGCGTAGCCAGACAGTACATGGGCTGAGTCAGGGCCCGAACGCGCCCAGCGGGGTCGGGCCGGTGCGTCAGGCCTCGGCGGCCTGCGGCGCGCGCGGCTCCTCGTCGGGGCTGTCGGCGCCCGCTGCGAGCAGTTCCGGGCTGGCTTCGGGTTCCGGTTCCGGGTTGGCCAGCACGGTCTGCACCCTGCGTTCATCGCCGTTCTGCACCGTGAACCGCACGCCCTGGAACCACACGGACTCGCCCGGCTGCGGGATGCGGTCGAGCTCGCCTATTAGGAAACCGGCAACGGTGTCGTAGTCGCCGTCCTCGTCGAACTCGAGCGCCAGGGCGTCGGCCACGTTCTCGACGTGCGCCGAGCCCTGCAGCAGGTAGCTGCCGTCGCCCAGCGGCACGATGTCGTCGACCTCGTCGTCGTCGGTCTCGTCGTAGATCTCGCCGGTGATCTCCTCGATGATGTCTTCAAGGGTGATAACGCCAGCGGTGCCGCCGAACTCGTCGACCACCACCGCCAGGTGGTTCTTGCGCAGGCGCATGTCGCGCAGCAGGCTCAGCACCGACAGCGTCTCGGGCACGTACTGCGCCGCCGTGGCGATGTCGGCCACGCGAGTCGTGTCGACCACGTCGGCCTGGCCGAGGAACTGCAGCAGGTCGCGCGCGTACACCACGCCCTTGACGTCGTCGATCGACTCGCCGTAGACCGGCAGGCGGCTGTAACCGTGCTCGGTCACCAACGCCTTCAGGTCAGCCAGTGAGGCGTCTTCGCGCACGGCCACCAGGTCCACGCGCGGCGTCATGACCTCGCGCACCACCGTCTCTTCCAAGTCGATGATGCCGCGGATCATCTCCTGCTCCGACGGCTCGATGGCGCCAGACTCCTCCGCCGACCGGAGCATCATGCGCAGTTCGTCGGGCGACATGAGGGTGTCGGTGGTGGGCTGCAGCCTAAGCAGCTTCAGGACGCGCCCCGCGAACCAGGTGAACGCCAGCCCCAGCGGGTACATGACGGACGACAGGAAGTAGACCGGCCGGATGACGGCGCGGGCCACCGCCACCGGGTGATGCCCAGCTATGGACTTGGGCGTGATCTCGCCGATGAGCAGGATCAGCAGCGTCGCCAGCACGGTCGCCGCACTGACAGCCAGCGCCGCGCTGCCGCCGCGCTGCAGCGTGACCTGCAGCGTGAACATGGTCACCAGCGCCGTGAACGCCACGTTTATCAGGTTGTTGGCTATCAGCAGGGTGGTCACGTAGCGCGCAGGGTTGCGTTCGAGGACCTCGAACGCGGTGCCGCCGGGCTTACCCTCCTCGATGAGTTCGCGGACGCGCCACGTTTGGATGGCCGTCAGCGCCGTCTGCGAGGCCGACGTGTACGCGGACAGGAGGAGTAGGACCACAAGCACGACCACCTGCAGCGGCCCGATGCCGGGGGCCTCGGGTACCGCAACCTGCGCGAACGCAAGGCCGGTGGCGATGATTGGGATTGTGAGCAGGGGGGCGACGCGCGTGAGGCGTCGCGATCGTTCCGGAGGTTTGTCTTCCATCAGTTGCAGGGATTGTAGCACAGCAGCGCACAACCGTAAGCAGCCTGTAGTGCAAAGCGAAACAGGCGTTGGTAACGGCCAAAACCTGGACCCCAACGGCCTTCGACGGCCTCCGGCAGCGGGCCGCGCCCGAGGGGTTATGCTCGCCTACCGATATGGCTGAGCAGGCGGTTCACGAGCATGAGTGACACAGATAGAGCGGCGGGTTCCGGCATCTACGTGGCGGTGGCCGGCAACATCGGTTCGGGCAAGTCGAGCCTCACGCGGGTGCTGTCGCACAGGTTCCACCTGGCGCCGGTTTACGAGGCGGTCGACGAGAACCCGTACCTCGAGGACTTCTACGCCAACATGCCGCGCTACGCGTTCCACTCGCAGATCTTCTTCCTGGCGGCCAGGCTCAAGCAGCACCTGCGCGAGGTCAACCCGGGCCGCCGCGTGGTTCAGGACCGCACCGTGTACGAGGACGCCGCCATCTTCGCGCGCCTGCTGCACGCCGACGGCATCATGGACGAGCGCGACCACGCCTCGTACACCACCCTGTACCACGCGGTCTCCGCGGCGCTAAGACCGCCCGACCTACTCATCTACCTGCGGGCTGGCCTGCCCACCCTCAAGCGCCACATCGCCCAACGCGGGCGCCCTTACGAGGCCGGCATCGACGACGCCTACCTCCTACGCCTCGGTGAGCTCTACGAGCAGTGGATCGACGATTACACCCTCTCGCCCGTGGTGGTGGTGCCCGCCGACGACCTAGACTTCGTGAACAGCGAGCACGACCTGAGGCGCGTTCTGGACCTGCTAGAGCGCAGCGGCCTCACCGCGCCGGTGGTTGGCTGAGCGGGTTGTGACGAGCGCGGCGCCCGAGTTCGTTCCCGCACCCATAGCCTTGGGTGAACTGCTGGCCGACGCCGCGCGGCAGGCGCCCGACCTCTTCAGCGGCGCCGCGCTTCCAAGCGCGCAGACCATGCGGCTGTTCCAGGTGACCGGCGTGGTGCAGGATCACCGCCTGGTCGGGCGCGGCAGCCTTTTCGTTGCTCGCCGCGGCGCGAAGTTCGACGCTCACGACCACCTGGCGGCCGCCGTGGCAGCCGGGGCGGTGGCACTGGTGGGTGAGAAACCGCCAGCTGACGTGGGGCCGTTGGGAGCGCCCTACGTGCAGGTGAGCGACGCGCGGCGCGCCCTCCCCTACCTGGCGGCCGCCTTCTACCGCCACCCCAGCCAGCGCATGCGGGTGGTGGGCGTGACCGGCACGGATGGCAAGACCACTACCAGCTACCTGACGCACTGGCTGCTTGACGGCGCGCACCTAACGGGCCTCTCCAGCACCTCGGGCGTATACCTGGGGCCTCAGGAGCTGCCACCCGCCGACGGGCACTTCACCACCCCCGAGGCGACCGCCGTGCAGGCGCTGCTAGCGCGCTTCGCCGCGGCAGGAGCCAGCCACACGGTGCTCGAGTCCAGCTCGCACGGCTTCTCCCTGGGGCGACTGGACGCTGTTACCTACGCGGTGGGAGTGGTCACCAACCTGGCTTCCGAGCACATCGACTTCCACGGAAGCGTAGAAGCATACGCGGACGCCAAGGCCAACCTGGTGCGGCGCTCTCCCCTGACGGTGCTCAACCGCGACGACCCGGGTTTCGCCTACTTCGCGCAGGCGGCGGCCGGTGCGGTCATCGCCTACGGCGAGCACGAGGAGGCCGACGTCAGGCTGTTGCGGGTGGCTAGCGCCACCGGCGGGCTCGACCTGGAGCTGCTCGTGCACGGCGAGCAGCTGGCCGCCACCCTGCCCATGGTGGGGCGCTACAACGCGTATAACGCGGCCGCTGCGCTGGCCGTGGCCGAGCACGAGGGCGTGCCGCTGGCGCTGGCCGCCCAGCGCCTGGCGAGCTTCCCAGGCGTGCCCGGCCGCATGCAGCTGGTTGCCGTGGAGCCGACCGTGATCGTTGACTTCGCTCACACACCTCCCGCACTGGAGAAGGCGCTGGCGGCAGTCAGACCCGCCAGCGGCCGCCTGATAGTGGTGGTCGGTTCGGCCGGCGAACGCGACCCGGCCAAGCGCGCGCCGCTGGGCGCCGCCGCGGTGCAGGGCGCCGACTTCGCCGTGCTCACGGAGGAGGACAGCCGCTCTGAGGACGTGGACGCCATCTTGCACGAGATGGCTGCAGGCGCCACGCTCGCCGGCGGCACCGAGGGCACGGACTTCGTGCGCGTGCCCGACCGGACCGCCGCGATTAGCCACGCGATCGGACTGGCGCAACCCGGCGACGTGGTGCTGCTGGCCGGCAAAGGGCACGAGCGCACGCTGGAGCGCAGCGGCACCACCCTTCCCTGGGACGAGGTCGAGGTGGCTCGCCGCGCTGTCGCGGAACTCTGAGCCGCACTGGCCGGGGCCAAGTGCCGTAGCATAGTGCCGATGCCGAAAGTTCGCGCCGTAGACATGATCCTCGCCAAGCGTGGCGGGCAGGAGCACGCCGCAAACGACCTCACCGCCTTCGTGAACGCCTACGTGGCGCGCGAGGTGCCCGACTACCAGGTGGCAGCCTGGCTCATGGCGGTGTGCTGGCGGGGCATGACAGACGCGGAGACCGCCGCCCTCACGCAGGCCATGGCCCACTCGGGCGACCTGCTCGACCTGGCGGACCTGCCCAACACCGTCGACAAGCACTCGACCGGCGGCGTGGGCGATAAGACGACGCTGGTGCTCGCGCCGCTACTCGCCGCTATGGGCGGCACGGTGGCCAAGATGAGCGGTCGCGGGCTGGGGCACACGGGCGGCACCGTCGACAAGTTGGAGAGCATCCCTGGCTTCCGCTCGAGCCTGTCTGAGGAGGAGTTCCTGGCTCAGGCGCGCTCGGTGGGCGTAGTGGTAACCGGCCAGTCGAAGGACCTGGCGCCGGCCGACGGGCTGCTGTACGCCCTGCGCGACGCCACCGGCACGGTGGAGTCGCTGCCGCTCATCGCCAGCAGCATCATGAGCAAGAAGCTAGCTGGCGGCGCGCGTTCCATGGTGCTCGACGTCAAGGTCGGCTCCGGCGCCTTCATGAAAACAGCGGCAGAGGCGCGGGCGCTAGCCGAGACCATGGTCGCTATCGGCCGCCACGCGGGCCGCGAGGTGCGCGCCGTCCTCTCGAGCATGGCGGAACCCCTTGGCCTCATGGTCGGCAACGCACTTGAGGTCGACGAGGCCGTGCGCTGCCTTAGGGGCGAGGGGCCAGCCGACCTCCTCGAGCTCAGCCTCACGCTGGCGGGCGAGGTCCTCGCGGCGGCGGGCCTGCCCAGCGACCGAGGGTCGCTGCTAGAAGCCATCGGCAGTGGCCGGGCCTACGAGAAGCTGGAAGAGTGGGTGGCGGCGCAGGGCGGCGACGTCAGCGCGCTCGGACGCCTTGAGCGCGCTCCCGACCAGTGGCAGCTGCGGGCACCCGCGTCCGGCGCGGTGGCGCGTGTGGACGCCCTGCAGGTCGGGCGGGCCGCTGGACTGCTTGGCGGGGGGCGCAGCCGTAAGGACGACGTGATCGACATGGGCGTCGGTATCGAACTGCACGCCAAGGTGGGCGACCAGGTCGCGGCCGGCGACGTCGTGGCCACCGTTCACCACCGCGCCGGCCGCGGCCTCGAGCAGGCGCAGGCGCTGCTAGAGAGCGCGCTGCTGGTGAGCGAGGCGGCCGAGCCGCAGGACCTCGTGATCGAGGTAGGCATAGGCGGCTGACCGTCCGCGTACCTGCCTGAACCTCAGAGGCGATAACCCAGCAGGTTCCAGAGCCCCATCTCGGCTACGAACACCAGCACCGCGAGGAGCGCCAGCATAGCTACTACCAGGTAGCTCCTTGGGCCATACCGCCCCGCGCCACGCGCGGGCCAGGACCACCACGCCGCCAACGGCGAGAACTGCCGCCAGGTTGACCAGCGTGAGGGTCACGAGCAGGCCCGGCGTGACCCCGAACACCACCGAGAACGGGTCGCCAACTAGCGTCAGCAGCGCCGCTACGCTGAGAGCAGGACCAGCAGCGGTCGCGGCTATGAACCAGTGAGCGCGCCGCGCCCTGGCTGGCCGGCGGAACAGCAGCACCACCAGCGCCACGACCGACAGCAGCAGTGAGCCACCCAGGGCCACGAGGTGAAGCACGGGATGCTCGACCGCAGCCGCCCGGTGGAACGCCAGTGACGGGTTCGGGTGGAAGGTGGCAACGGCCCCGTCGTCGCCGCGCGTGAAGAACACGGTCAGGTTGGTGTCGAGGTCCACGAAGACGTCGTTACCTTGAGGCACCAGCAGCATCGGGTCGGGCCCCAGCAGCGGCGGCAGCTCAAGCCCCGCTTGAGTCGCGCTCACGTTCACGAAGCCCAGCAGTCGACCCAGCTTGCCGATGGTCGAGGTGGAGTAACGGTTGAGAAGGTACGTGCCCTCGTACTGGCGCAGGTCGACGCCCGGCACCGCGACCGGGTCGGCCACCGCGTGGAAGCGGTCCAGGTACTTCTCCCACAGCACGGCTCGCAGCGTCTGCCCGCCTGGGGCGTTAGTGGCCAGGAAGAGCCCCTCGCCCACTTCTGGCATGAGCGCCATGAGTGCGTGGGCCTCGTTAGTATCGCCCTCATGCGTGAGGATGCGCTGCCCATGCCGGTCGCTCTGCCACCAGCCTGCGCCCATGCCGGGCATGTCACTGCGCGCCTGGTGCAGCGGCGCGCGCATAGCCTCCGCCGTTTCGGTTGCCAGCACGCCCGGCGTTTCGCCCAGGTGAAGAAGCATGAACCTGGCGGCGTCACTGGCGCTCATGTGGAGGCCGCCCGCTGGCCCCAAGGGAACGTACTCGGGTCCCGGCCAGCGGTACTCGCCATCCTCGTACAGGTAACCGCGCGCCGTTCGGCCCGCCAGGTCCGCGGCCACAGGCTGCTGGATCGAGCTGTCGGTCATTCCGAGCGGCGTGAGAACCCGGCTCTGAACGGCGTCAGCGAACGGCTCACCCGTTGCCAGTTCGACCAGGTAGCCAGCCAGAGCCGCGCCGTAGTTGGAGTAGGCGGCCTCCTCGCCGGGCGGGCGCACGCGGTCCGGCAGATGCCGGGTAAGCAGCTCGCCGAGCGGCAGAAGCGCCGCCTCGTCACGCGCCAGCAGGCCCACCACGGGCAGGTCCTCGAAGCCGGCCGTGTGCGTCAGCAGGTGCAGCGGCGTGATGGCTGCGCCGAAGCGCTCCTGGACAGTGAACTCCTGCAGGTAGAGGTTCACGTCGGCGTTCAGGTAGATGGCGCCCAGCTCGACCTGTTGCATGAGCGCCGTGAAGGTGAGCATCTTCGACACCGATCCCGTCTGGAACGGTGTGTGGGCGGTGGCGGGAACGTCTGGCGCCAGCCGCGCGAAGCCGTAACCTTCCGCGTGCCTGACCTCGCCGCCTACCACCACGCTCACCGCCACCCCGGGAACTCTGTGCTCCTGTATGAGGGGCGGCAGTTCGCTCTCGAAGAACGCCTGCAACTCGGCGCTGGTAGGCGCGTTCGGGGCGTCCGCGACCGGGGCCTGCGCGGCGGCGAACGTGAACAGCAGCGCTGCGGCCAGCACCAACATCTTGGCCGGCGGGCGGTGAACGAACCGCGCCCCCAGCTTGCTGGCGACGCAGCTGGGTGGGCCGTACACTCTCTCTCCTCCGTCTCTACTCTGGGCCTTGCGTAGAACTCGCGCGCCGGGTCACCGAACCCGGCGCGGCGGCTGCCACTGGCCATGATCGCCACAGGCTGGGCCGCGTCTTCGCACTCACTCCCTTGTTCCCCCTTATGGCGCTAAGCGCCAGGGACAACGGTACTTACGGTCTCAATCGCCCGCTGCGCGCCCGCTTTCCTTGACATGACTGAGCCTCAGGGGCTAAACTAGCTTTTGCGTCTGAACGGCGCGGGGTGGAGCAGTCTGGTAGCTCGTCGGGCTCATAACCCGAAGGTCACAGGTTCAAATCCTGTCCCCGCAACCAACCGCAAACGGAACCCCCGGAGGTAACACTCCGGGGGTTCCGCTCTTTTTCACGGCCGCTCAAGACCGGCCGGAGGTAGGCACGCGCCCCGCCCTAGGGGCTACGTAACGATCCCGGTCCGGCGGGATACGATGCACTCTTGAGCACCAAGGCAACCGCATGAACCTACCCCCACGAACTTCCCCCAACGACCACCCCGCTTCCGCCCGCAAGCTCTCCCCCCTGACGCTGCTGGCGGTCGTGGGCTCGCTGATGACCATGTCGGCGCTCGCCACCGACGTAATGCTGCCGGCGTTCCCCGCCATGGCGGCGCACTTCAGCGTGGACGAGGCCACCATCCAGCTGGTGGTGAGCGTGTTCATGGTCGGGTACGCCCTGCCGCAGCTCCTCATCGGGTCGCTGGCCGACAGGTTCGGCCGCCGCAAGGTCCTGGTCGGCGGCCTGGCAGTGTACTTCGCCGGTTCCGTCATCTGCCTGTTGGCTCCCAGCCTCACGATGCTGCTGGTCGGCAGGGTCGTTCAGGGCCTCGGTTGCGCTACCGGTCCGATCCTCTCGCGCGCCGTGCTGCGCGACCTGTATAGCGGCGCCCAGCTGGCGCGCATGATGTCGTACGCCATGATCGTCTTCTCAGCGGCGCCGCTGCTGGCGCCGTCGATAGGCGCGCTCATGATCAGGCTGTGGTCGTGGGAGTCCACCTTCGTGTTCCTGCTGCTGGTAGCGGTAGCGCTCACGCTGCTGGTGCTGTTCGTGCTGCCCGAAACGCTTGAAACGCCCGACCTCAACGCGTTCAAGCCGAGAAGCGTGTGGCGCAACATCAAGACCATCCTCTCCGACCCGCGCTCCGGCTGGTCGGTGGCGTTCCTCACATTCGTGTACGGCGGTCTCATGGCCTACCTGCTCGCCTCGCCCAGCATCTACATCAGTCACTTCGGGCTGGGCCCCGAAGGGTTCGCGGTCGTGTTCGCGCTCGTGGCCACGACCTCTCTCCTGACCCAGCCGCTCAACGCCCGCCTCCTCCGCCGCTACGACCCGCAGCAGATAGCCGGCGTGGCGCTGCCCGGCTACCTGTTCGCCGGACTGCTGCTCCTGGTCCTTTCGCTCGGCGGCGTACTCACGCTGCCGCTCTTCGTGCTGAGCATGATCACGTTCTTCGCGTCGTTCTCGTTCGTGATGGGCAACGGCACCACCATGCTGCTCGACCCGCATCAGGCGCGCGCCGGTGTGGCGTCCGGACTGATGGGCTTCTTGCAGCTCGCCATCGGCACGGCGCTCGGCACGCTCATAGCGCGTTACGCCACCGCCGACCCTAAGGCGTTAGCGATCGGCTTCATCGTGCTCGGCCTGTTGTCGTATCCCGCGTTCCGTCTGGCGCTCAGGCCCCGCGTGAACGTCGCCGAGCGGCTAACATGAGATTCCCGCCGCGGACTTTTGTGTTTCGCGCCGGTTGACCGCGCTGGCTCCGGCCACCCCGCTTACTGGGTGCGAGACTTGCCCTGGGCCCCGCAGCCGCGCCCGCGTTACGAGAGGATGAACCGAGGGTGACAGACATGCCCGATCAGGACCAAGGCCCGCTGCCTGGCTCAGCGGAAGACGAGGGCACCCGCTCAGGCTTCGTAGCCATAGTGGGTAAGCCCAACGTGGGCAAGTCAACGCTGCTCAACACCATGTTGGGCGTTAAGGTTGCGCCCATCACTCCCAAGCCGCAGACCACCAGGCGCGGCGTGCGCGGCGTGTACACCAGCGAGGGCCGCCAACTCGTGTTCGTTGACACCCCCGGCTTCCACAGGGGCGGCAAGTCCGCGCTGGACCAGGCCATGCACCGCGCGGTGCGCGACGCTATCGAGGACGTGGACGCCGTGCTGTGGGTGGTCGACCTGCGGCGCCCGCCCAACGACGAGGACAAGCAGGTCGCCCGGCTGCTCGGCAACCTGCGCGACACGCCGATAATCCTCGTGGGCAACAAGGTGGACGCCGCCAAGTACCCGGACGAAGCGCTGCAGCTCTACAAGGACCTGGCGCCGAAGGTAGAGCGCGCACTGGCCATCTCGGCGCTCAACGACCCCAAGGCCGTTTACGCCTTGCGCGACGACCTCATGGACCGCCTGCAGGAGGGGCCCTTCTTCTTCCCCACCGACATACGTTCCGACCAGACGCGCGAGGAGTGGGCGGCGGAGCTTATCCGCGAAGCTGCCATGATCCACCTGCGTGAGGAGCTGCCTTACAGCGTGGCGGTGCAGGTGATCGAGTGGACCGACCCGGAGGAAGAAGGCCGCCCCGTGGTCATAGTCGCCGAGATCTGGGTCGAGAAGAGCGGGCACCGCCGCATCGTCATCGGTAAGGGCGGCGCCATGATCAAGGAGATAGGCAAGATGGCGCGCAAGCAGCTCGAGATCTTCATGCAGGAGAAGCTGTACCTGGAGCTGGAAGTGGTGGTGCGCAGCGCCTGGCGCGAGGACCGCGAAGCCCTGCGGGAGCTCGGTTACGAGCCTTGAGCATCGCCGCGCGCTGGCGCTCCATCGCGCGCCTGCCGGCTCCACGTGGCCGCGACGCCATGCCGGGCGTGTACGAACTCGCCGACGACGGTAAGCGCGTGATCTACATCGGCCAGTCAGCCACCGACGTGCCCAACCGGCTCAGGCAGCACCTGGTGGCGGGCGGCTGCGTGGCGCAGACGGTGAGTTTCTGGCGCTACGAGTACAGCCGGGTGCCGCAGGCGCGCGAGGCGGAGCTGCTGGCAGGTTACGCGGCGAAGCATGGCGCGCTGCCGCCCTGCAACCGGGCCAGGCCGCTCGAGCGCGACGGGCGCCGGCGCGCCGCGGAGCGCTTCGGCGCCTCGTCCGACTGAACCGCCGCCGCGCGCCAGCCGCTAGCAGCCACGCCGCCTCGACCGGTACCCCCATGAAGCTTCGGGTACGCGTGACCGATGCAAGAAAACCCCATCCTCATCGTCCTAGAGTGAAAACCGCGACTTGTTCGCCCGTTTTGAGCGTGTTATAACCGGGCAGGCGAGGAGTTAGTACGTCTTCTCAGATTTCGGTTTGGAGGGTTTAAATGCGTAAGTTTCTGATTGCCCTGATCGCCGTCGTCACCCTCGGCGCCGGTACAGCTTTCGCGCAGAGTGGTTACTGGGCTGGCTTCAGCGTCGGTTACCCGGGCGCCGCGCTGCACTTCGGTCTCGAAGATGTGACGCCCAACCTCTCGGTGCGCGTCAACGCTGGCTACAACTACATCGGTAGCGGCTTCTCCGTCGGTGTGGACGGCCTTTACGACCTGGCCGTAGACACGGGCACCACCCCCATCGACGTATACGTCGGCGGCGGTCTCGGCCTCGGCATCGGCTCCGGCTTCGACCTGGCCGTCAACGCCTTCGTCGGCGGCGAGTTCCGCCTGGTCGACGCTGGCCTGCCCCAGGGCGGCGTGTTCCTCGAAGTCGGCCCCTCGTTCCAGGTCATCCCGGCCTTCCGCTTCGGCGTCATCGGCCGCCTCGGCTTCAACTACCACTTCTAAGCCGAACTTAGTAAACAAGTAACGGTTCGCCCCGCGGATTCCTCCGCGGGGCGAAGTCTTTTGGTGCACCGCGCCGCTACCGCCCAGCGCGAGTGACGTGGAACCACCGCCGGTGGGCGCTCAGCCCACCAGGTACAGGAGTTCCATGATGGCGCCGGGTACGTCGGCCGCCTTCAGCCCCCGCTTCTTGATGCTGAAGCCCGGCGGGTAGGGGGTGGGCTCAGCTGAGAACGCGAGGCCCTTCATGCGCTTGGCGTCGTAATCCAGGGAGTCCAGCGCGGCGTCGAAGCTAAGTTGCACGTCGGTCATGTGCTCCTTGATGGTCGCCACGCCCTTGGCGCTCGCCAGCAGCCGCAAGCGCGCCAGGTCCACGAACGCCTTCACCTCCGGCGGGAACGGCCCGTACGCCTCGCGCATCTCGCGGGCGATGTGACTCACCTCCGCCAGGCTGATGGTCTCCGCCAGCCGACCGTAGTAGTTGATCCGCACGGCGTCGTCCTGAATGAAGGTGGGGCTCAGGCGCGCGTCCAGGTCCAGGTCAACCGTCACCTGCGGCAACTGCGCCGCGCGCTGCTCGCCCTTCAGCTTGGCGATCTCCTCCGCCAGCATCTCAGTGTAGACCTCCAGACTGACGGCGCTCACGTGGCCGTGCTGCTCGGGCCCCAACAGGTTGCCGACGCCGCGGATCTCCATGTCCTTCTCAGCCAGCAGGTGGCCCGAGCCGAGGTCGTTGAGTTCCGCTATGGCGTATAGGCGCCGCTGCGCCTGCTCGGTGAGCCTGCCCGGGTACAGCATGTACGCCCACGCTTCGGTCTGGCGCCGACCCACGCGGCCGCGTAACTGGTAGAGCTGCGCCAGGCCCAGGCGGTCGGCGCGCTCGATGACCAGGGTGTTGGCGCCGCTGATGTCGAGCCCCGACTCCACGATGGTGGTGGAGAGCAGCACGTCGTACGCGCCCTCCTCGAAGCCGATCATGATCTCTTCCAGCTCGCCCTCGTTCATCTGGCCGTGCGCCACGCCTATCCGCGCTTCCGGCACCAACTGGTTGAGGGTCCGGGCGCGCAGCCCGATGCTGCCGATGCGGTCGTGGATGTAGAACACCTTCCCGCCCCGCTCCAGCTCGGCGACGATGGCCTCGCGCACCACCATCGGGTCGTAAGGCTGCAGGACGGTCTGGATGGGCTTGCGGCCCTCGGGCGGCGTACCGATCTGCGACACGTCGCGCAGGCCCACCAGGCTCATGTAGAGCGTGCGCGGGATGGGCGTGGCCGACAGCGAGAGGACGTCGAGGTTGGCCTTGAGGCCCTTGAGACGCTCCTTCTGCCCCACCCCGAAGCGGTGCTCCTCGTCGACCACCAGGAGCCCCAGGTTCTTGTACACGATGGACTCGTTGAGCAGCCGGTGCGTGCCGATGACCACGTCGACCTTGCCGTCCTTCAGCCCGGCGAGGATGTCCTTGGCATGCGCGTCGGTGGTGAAGCGCGAGAGCATCTCAACGCGCACCGGCAAACCCGCGAAGCGCTCCTGGAAGGTCAGGTGATGCTGCCGGGCCAGCACCGTGGTGGGAACCAGAACGGCTACCTGGGCGCCGCTGCCGAGCGCGCGGTGGGCGGCCCGAATAGCCACCTCGGTCTTGCCGAACCCCACGTCGCCCGACACCAGCCGGTCCATGGGCACGGGCTTCTCCATGTCGGCCAGCACCTCGGTCACAGAGCGCTGCTGGTCGGGCGTCAGCACGAACGGGCAGTTCTTCTCTATTAGCTCATCCCACTCTGGTTGCGGCGGGAAGGCCGTGCCCTGGCTCACCTGGCGCTGGGCGTAGGTCTTGATCAGCTCCGCTGCCAGCAGCTCGGCGCTGGCCCGCGCCTTCTCGCGCGCTCTGGCCCACTCGTTGGTTCCGAGGGTCGACAGCCGCGGCGGGTCGTCGGTCGTGCCGGGGTGGCGCCGCAGGAGGGGCAGCAGCTCAACGGGCAGGTACAGCTTGCCCTCGCCCGCGTAGCGCAGGTTGAGGTAGTCGCGGGTCACGCCTACCACCTGGCGCGCCTCTAGCCCGAGGAAGCGGCCGATGCCGTGGTCCGGGTGAATGAGGTAATCGCCCACCGTGAGCTGCGAGGCGTCTGCCACCCGCTTGCCGCCCACGTGGCGCGGCTTGCGGTCGCCCTGGTAGCCGTACAGCAGCTCCTCGGTGACCACCACTTCGCGCCGCTGGTCGTCCTTGTAGCCGCCCAGCGTGTCACGCGCCAGCAGCAGCGACACCTGGCCAGCGTGCGGTTCTACGCGGTTGCGCCAGTGCGACTCAACGGAGTCGATGACGCGCTCCCGCAAGTAACGGCCCGTGCGCTCGAACTTGAGCAGCAGCTGCACCGAGTAGCCGTCCTTGAGCCACATGTGCAGGTCGGCAGTGAAGTCGGAGAGCTTACCGCGGTAGTAGCCGAGTGCGTCCATGGGCGGCGCCTCGTCGCGCGCGGCCAGCGGATCGCGGCCGAACGACACGGTGCTGCGCTGCGCCAGGTGCTGCCACAGCCACTCAGCCATGGCCTCGCTGACCTCGCTGGGGTAAAGCTCGGGTGCGTCTAGGTACACGGCGCCCGGCAGCTTCTCGAGCAGCTTCGCCGTCCACTCCTGGCGGTCCAGGTGCTCCTGTGTCCGGGGCTCCAGCACGTACTTCTCGGCGGGTTCGCCGTCCACTTCCAGCGCGTCTAGCTCGTCGCCGAAGAACTCCAGGCGCACGGTTCCCTCGCCAGTCAAGGCTTCGGGTTCCTCGACAGCATCGGTCAGGTGCAGGGTCACCGTGTCGCCCCTGACCACGAAACCGGGTGACTCGTCGCGCTCGAAGCCGTAACTAACCAGCCGCTCCAACAGTTCGTCGCGCCCGTAGGCGCCGCCCTTCACCAGCTCGAGCGCGTACGACTCCGGCCGCTCAGGGAACGCTCGCAGCGCGTGCTGCAGGCTCACGACCACCTTTTCGCGCTTGCCGTGCCAGTCGCTTAGGTGCGGGTCCATGCTGCGCAGCGCTCCGAACACATGGGTATCTGAGTAGAGTCCCATGCGCGCCTCGGTAGTGAGCAGAACGGCTGGACCAACGTGGCGCGCGAACATCGCGAGCCTGGCGACGGTGGGCGCGCCCAGCAGGCGCACGTGCTCCTTAGGCGCAGGTTCCACCGCTGCCGCTCCTACTACTGGTTCGCTGCTCTCGCTCACTGGTTCTCCCTCGGCCCGCGTGACGGGTTCCGGCCTGACGCGGCGGAAGCCAGACACGCCCGGGCCCCGAACGGGCCCTCAGGTAGGCTCGTCCGCGCCTGGTTCTGGATGCTCGAGCGCGAGCTGGTACGCCTCGTTGCGAGGCACGCCCAGGGCGCTCAGCGCTTCACGCAGAAGCCTACCGCGAACGCCGGCCCCCGCCAGTAAAGCGGCCACTTCCTGGTTGGCTCCAACGGGCTCGTCCGGCTCTGGGGCGGGGCCCACCACCAGCACGATCTCGCCTCGCGGTGGCTCGGCGGTGAACCTCTTTTCCAGGTCCTCCAGGGCGCCCCTAAGGGTCTCGTGGTGCAGCTTGCTTATCTCTCTGCTCACGCTGGCTGGGCGCAGCGGTCCGCAAACCAGTGCGAGGTCGCGCAGGGTGGCAGCCAGGCGATTGGGCGACTCGTAGATGATGGTGGTGGCGGTCGAGGAGGCCAGCTGAGTGAGGCGCCGCTTCCTCTCGGCCCCCTTACGCGGCAGGAACCCCTCGAAGGTGAAACGGGCCGTAGGCAGGGCGGACTCCACCAGCGCCGGCACGAACGCCGTGGCGCCCGGCAGCACCTCCACGCTGAACCCCATGTCCAGCGCCAGTCGCACCAGCTCGGCGCCCGGGTCGCTAATGCCGGGCGTTCCGGCATCGGTCACGTACGCCACGTGGTCGAACCGTTCGAGCAGCGGCCTGGCCCTGCTGTCCATGGTGTGCGCGTCGAGGCGCTCGAGCCTGGTGTCAACGCCGTAGCGGTCGAGCAGCGTGCGGCTATGGCGCGTGTCTTCGGCGGCCACCACGTCGGCGGCGGCAAGGACCTCGAGCGCCCGCAGAGTGACGTCACCCAGGTTGCCCACCGGCGTGGGCACCAGGCTGAGGCGCTTGCCGGCCGCTTGCGAGGGGCTCAAAGAGCGCGGTTAACGCGCACGCGGTAGGCGGGAACGCGGCTGGTGCGTCTGGAACTAGTGCGCCGCAGCGCGGCCGCCAGGCTGGCGCGGATGAGCTCGGCCTCCCCAACGGTCACGGTAACGACCGTGCCTTCGGGCAGGGTGGCGCCTTCAACGAGCTCGATCTTGCCTTCTCTAACGATGCCCTTCAGTGCTCGCATCGTGCTCCTTCTCGACCCCTTCAGCGGGGCCCTGCTCCACTCTACCGCTCGGCGCGCGCCGCCGCGTGGGAGCGGCGCCCCGCGCCCTGACCGACTTGACGTACCAGGCGCCGGCAGCAACACAGGCGAGCAGCAGGCTCACCGCCACACCAGTGTTGCGGTGAAGGCCCAGCGACTCGGCTAGTTTGGCCACCAGCGGCAAGGTGAAGGTGACCGCCGCTAACACTCCCAGGAGCGCAGCGAAGTTCATGCTGTGAACCGAACCATGCCAGGCGATTCTAGCGCCCGTCGGCCACGAACTGCGTCAGTGAAGTGGTGGGATAGAAGTACGCCAGTATCCGCCCGAAGTCGTAACCGGCCTGCGCGAGCGCTCTGGCGCCGTACTGGCTCATGCCTACCCCGTGACCCCAGCCGTCACCGCGCACCGTGAGGCCGCCCTGCACGCTAAAGCGGGTCGACTTGAGGCCCCAGCCGCGCGCCATGTTGGTGAGCTGCGAGCCGCGCACCACCCGCGTGCCAGCGGTACCGGAGACCTCAAGCTCGACCACGCGGCCGGACTCGCTGAGCCTGATGACCCGCACGCCCTGCACCGTGCCCACGCCAAGACCGGCGGCGTCCAGCGAGGCGCCCACAACGGCGGCGTCCAGGCGGTAGACCCAGGCTCTGTGAGGTGTGGAGGTGGGCGCGTCGGCGCGCGCCACGAGGTACGGCAGCGCGGAGCCCCATACCTCTTGACTGGAAGCGATCATGCCGCCCGAGTCGGCGTGATAGTAGGTTCGGGCCGTAGCGCCGCCGTACGTCACTACGACGCCCGCCGTGGCGGCAACCGCCGCGTCGGTCCGCGGATGCTCGACTTCCACCCCGCGGTACACCTGGCAGTCCACCGTGGCGCAGAGGTCGTAGCTGGCCGACGGGTCGAGCGACGAGAGGGTGTAGCTGCGCGCCGCCACGGCCTGCGCCTTCAGAGCCTCCATCGGCCATGAGGCCGACATCTCCGACGGCACCACGCCCCTCAGGTACGACTCCATCTCGACGACGTTGATCACCTGAACCAGGTCGCCCTGGGCCGCCAGCGCTATCGCGCCGCGGTAACGGTTGCCGTTGACCCTGAGGTAGCTGCCGTCGGCTTCTAAGAGCATGCGTGAGCCTACGCGCACCCCGTCGACGTACAACTGGCCGTCGGCGGCCTCCACGGGCCAGTCGAGCGCGGCCGCGGTGCTGAAGCGCGGCACGCCGTCCACGGAGCCTGCATGGGCGCCCGTGGCGCCGACCGTGAGGCTCTGCGTGGTGTCGAGCAGCACGCGAACGAGTCGGTTCATTGGTTCCTGCGCCAGGGCCGAGGACGCCCCGACCAGTAACGTCACCAGTGCACAAACGCGAAGGAGTTGGGGAGCACGGAGCGGCATCGCTCCGACAGTATGACCCCGGAGGCGCGGACGTCCACACGACATAATCCACAGCGCCGAGGCGGCCCGCCAGCGGGCTACGGGCCACGCGTCAGGCCGACACGGCCCTGGGCGCCGCGTGCAACCATGGGTCATGTTCAAGAGCGATCTGTTGTCGGACAAGGTTGTCTTCGTAACCGGTGGGGGTAGCGGTCTCGGCCTCAGCATGAGCCGCCGCTTCCTGGAATTGGGCGCCCGCGTCGTCATCGCGTCGCGCAGGCTGGAGCTGCTTCAGCAGGAGGCCCGCAACCTGATGGAGGCAACGGGCGGCCAGGTGCTGCCGGTTCAGCTAGACGTGCGCGACCCCGACTCGGTCTCCGCGGCGCTCGACGCGGCGGAGGCGGAGTTCGGCCGCATCGACGCGCTGCTTAACAACGCGGCTGGCAACTTCATCTCGCCCACCGAGCGTCTGTCGCACCGCGCCTTCGACGCCGTGCTCAACATCGTTCTGCACGGCACGGTCTACACCACGTTGGAGCTGGGCAAGCGCTGGATCGAGAAGGGCCAGCGCGGCACCGTGCTCTCGATCGCGGCGACCTACGCCGAGAGCGGCTCAGGTTACGTGGTGCCGTCGGCGGTGGCTAAGGCTGGCGTGGTCAGCCTCACGCGCTCCCTGGCGGGTGAGTGGGGGCGTCACGGGATCAGGCTCAACGCTATCGCTCCGGGCCCGTTCCCCACGGAGGGCGCCTGGAGCCGGCTCATGCCGACGCCCGAGATCCAGGAGCTGTTCGAGAGCGCGGTGCCGCTGGGGCGCGTGGGTGAGCACATCGAGCTGGCCAACCTGGCCTCTTACCTGCTGTCGGAGTACGCCGGCTACATCACCGGTGACCTCATCTACATCGACGGCGGCGAGTCGGTGTTCAACGCGGGCGAGTTCAACATGCTCGACAGGGTCACGGGCGAGCAGTGGGACCAGCTGGCGGCCATGCGAGGCAAGGGCTGAGGCTTGGCCCTCTGCGCCTTGCCTACAGGTCGATGCCGTCGGGCATGGTCAGGCGGAAGATGCCCGTTGCGTCCGAGTAGGTGATGTAAACGGTGTAAACGCCGCCGCCTAGCTCGAAGAGGCGGTCGAAGGCGATGCGCTGCCCGCGAGTCCAGGTCTGTTCGAACACCACCTGCTCGGAGCCGGCGCCGGTGTTGGTCTGGAAGCTGCTGGGGCGCTGGTAACGCACCTCGAGGTGCACGCTGCCGCGCTGCACTTCGCCCGTGAAGCGGACGGGCATGTCGGTGCGGCTGAGCGTCCGGCGACTGGTGTCGGCCGTGTGGTCCTTCTTGTACACCAGGATGGGCGTTTGGGTCGGGAAGCCCAGGTACCAGCCGCGGGCCTCTCCCACGGCGAAGAACACGACGGCGACGATTATGAGGAAAGTGATAAGCCCGCGCATGGCAGGAGTATAGCCGCGCCGGCAGCCGGGCGTGGCGAGAAGTCCGCCGCATCCTAGGGCCCGTGGCGCGGCCCGCGCACGCAGTAGAGGGGCCCGCTGCGGTAGCGGGCCCCATAAAGCTCGACGATCAGCGTGCGGGCGCTGCGCCCGCTTACGTTCTCAGGCGGTGGCGGCGGCGCTTTGGCGCATGTTCCTCAGCACGGTGTGCAGGATGCCGCCGTTGCGGTAGTACACGACCTCGACCGCGGTATCGAGGCGGCTAACGACCTCGAACTGCGTGCTGCTGCCGTCCTGCCTGACGGCGGTCACGGTCACCTTCTGGCGCGGCTTGACGTCGTCGTCTATCTGCACGGCGTACGTTTCGGTGCCGTCCAGGCCGAGCGAGGTGGGGTTCTGCCCCTCCAGGAACTGCAGCGGCAGCACGCCCATGCCCACGAGGTTGGAGCGGTGGATGCGCTCGTAGCTCTCGGCGATGACGGCCTTGACGCCCAGCAGGTACGTGCCCTTGGCGGCCCAGTCGCGGCTGGAGCCCATGCCGTAGTCGTTACCGGCGAACACGATGGTTGGCACCTGCTTGGCGATGTAGTTGCGGCTGGCTTCGTAGATGCTGGTGACCTCGCCTGTGGTGAAGTCGGTGGTGTAACCACCCTCGGTGCCCGGCGCCAGCTGGTTCTTGAGGCGGATGTTGGCGAACGTGCCGCGCGTCATGACGCGGTCGTTGCCGCGCCTGGAGCCGTAGGAGTTGAAGTCCTTCTTCTCAACGCCGCGCTCCTGCAGGAACTGACCGGCAGGCACGTTGGCGGCGATGGCGCCGGCGGGCGAGATGTGGTCGGTTGTCACCGAGTCGCCCACCTTGACGAGCACGCGGGCCCCTTCGATGGGTTGGATGGGGGCCGGCTCGTCGGGCATGTCGATGAAGAACGGCGGCTCCTGGATGTAGGTGGACTCCTCGTCCCAGTCGAACAGCTGGCCGCCCTTCACGGGGATGGCGTTCCACTCCTCGTTCGACTTCTCGATGCCGTCGTACATGCGCTTGAAGGTCTCGGGCTTCATGGCGTCGTCTAATAGCGAGGTCACGTCCTCGTAGGTGGGCCACAGGTCGCGCAGGTAGACGGGGTTGCCGGCCTGGTCCTCGCCCAGGGGGTCGTTGACGATGTCGATGTCGACGGTGCCGGCCAGGCTGTAAGCCACCACCAGCGGGGGGCTGGCGAGGTAGTTGGCCTTGACGTCTGGGTTGATGCGGCCCTCGAAGTTGCGGTTGCCAGACAGCACGGAGGTGGCCACCAGGTCGCCCTCGTCGATGGCCTTGGTGACGGCGGGCGGCAGGGGCCCCGAGTTACCGATGCAGGTGGTGCAGCCGTAACCCACCACGTAGAAGCCGACCTGCTCGAGGTACGGCAGGAGCCCGGTGTCGGTGAGGTACTCGGTGACGACCTTGGAGCCGGGTGCGAGGGAGGTCTTTACCCACGGCTTGGCCTTCATGCCGCGTTCGGCGGCCTTCTTAGCCACCAGGCCGGCGGCCAGCATGACCGAGGGGTTGCTGGTGTTGGTGCAGGAGGTGATGGCGGCTATGACCACGTCGCCGTGGGTGAGGTCCTTGTCCACACCCCGGAAGCTGAGGTGGGCGGTGCGGCTGATGGCCTGCTCGTCGAGCGCGAAGCCGCGCTGATCGATTGGCGCACGCAGGTCGTGCTGGAACTGCTGCTGCATGTTGCTCAGCTCTATGCGGTCCTGCGGGCGCTTGGGGCCGGCCATGCTGGGCACAACGGTAGAGAGGTCAAGCTCGACCGTGTCGAAGAACTCGGGTTCGGGGCTGTCGTCGTCGCGCCAGAGGCCGTTGGCCTTGCTGTAGCGCTCGAGCGCCTCGACCTCGTCGGGCAGGCGGCCGGTCTGCCGCATGTAGCGCAGGGTCTCGGAGTCGACCGGGAAGAAGCCCACGGTGGCGCCGTACTCGGGCGCCATGTTGCCCAGGGTGGCGCGGTCGGGCACGGTCATGCTGCTGACACCCGGGCCGTAGAACTCGACGAAGCGACCGACCACGCCCTTGGCGCGCAGCTGCTCGGTGACGGTGAGCACCAGGTCGGTGGCGGTGGCGCCTTCGGGCAGCCGGCCAGTCATCTTGAAGCCAACCACCTCGGGGATGACCATGTAGTAGGGCTGGCCGAGCATGACGGCCTCGGCCTCGATGCCGCCGACGCCCCAGCCCAGCACACCCAGACCGTTGATCATGGTGGTGTGGCTGTCGGTGCCCACCAGCGAGTCGGGGTAGACCACGTTCTTGTCGCCGTGCTCCTGCCACAGAACCCCGCGCGCCAGGTACTCGAGGTTGACCTGGTGCACGATGCCGGAGGCGGGCGGCACCACGTTGAAGTTGTCGAAGGCGGCCTGGCCCCAGCGCAGGAACTCGTAGCGCTCCCGGTTGCGTTCGAACTCGATGCGGGAGTTCTTGATGAGCGCCAGGGGGTTGTCGTACTCGTCGACCTGCACGGAGTGGTCGATGACCAGGTCCACGGGCACGTGGGGGTTGATCTTGTTGGGGTCGCCGCCCAGGCGCTTCATGGCGCTGCGCAGAGCGGCCAGGTCGACCACCGCAGGCACGCCGGTGAAGTCCTGCAGGATCACGCGGGCGGGCTTGAAGGGGATCTCGTCCTGGTTGCGCTGTTTCGGATCGTAGGCGGCGAGCCGGCGGATGTCTTCCTCGGTGACCAGGAAGCCGTCCTCGTTACGCAGCAGCGCCTCGAGGAGGACCTTGATCGAGTAGGGCATGCGGTCTACGTTGGCCAATCCAGCGTCCTGCAGCGCCTGGAGGCGGTAGTAGTACGCCTCGCCAGAGCCGGTGTCGAACACCTGCCTGGCGCCGAACGAGTTGGGGTTGCTGCGCTGTGACATGGTCTGCTCCTTCTAGCCTGTTGTGGTTCCGCGTGTGCTTCCGCTCCCGGCACCGTGCTCGGGAGTTCGCATGTACATACAGTTTGAAGCTACCCTAGGTGATATGTCTGCTCCGGAATCACCTAGAAGCGCTCTGGACGCCGACGAGCGCCGCGTGGGCAGCGGGCCCACCCTCATGGTAACGGGCGGCGCTGCAGCTGAGGCGCTCACGGACCCCACCACCCTGCGGCACCTGGCGCCGTTCCTGGGCCGCACCCTCTCGGTCAGCGAAGCGGCGCGCGAAAGCGGCGAGAAGCCGAACACGACCCTCAAACGCGTGCAGCGCTTCGTAGAACTGGGCCTCCTGGAGGTCAAGGGTCAACTCAAGCGGGCGGGCCGCCCCGTGAAGCTCTACCGCACGGTCGCGGACGTGTTCTTCGTACCGTTCGAAGCCACCCACGCGGAGTCGCTGGAGGCCGCGCTAGCCGAGCGCGACGCCTACTGGGAAGCCATGCTGCGGCGCAACGTCGTAAGAGCCCGGAGCGAACGGTTGGGCACGTGGGGCACACGCTTCTACCGCGATACGAGGGGGCGCCTGCAGGTGCAGACCGCCGTGACACCGGACGCCAACGCCACCACCCTCGACCAGGACGCCCCGGCGGTCCTCAGCCTGTGGCGCGACCAGCTGACCCTCGACTTCGCCGACGCCAAGGAACTCCAGCGCGAGATGTTCGCGCTAGTCCAGGAGTACAGCCGGCGCCAGGGCCCGCAGCGCTACCTGGTGCGCATGGGCCTCGCTCCGGTGCTGGACGACGGTGAGACCTGACCGCTAGCCACGCGCAGGAGGGCATTGTCTAGTAGCATCTAGGCATGCAGACTCTCACGGTGCGTGACGGCGCGTACATGCGTGCGCTCTTCTTAAGGACAAGGTCCGTGCTAGCTGCGCTGGCGCTGCTCGTCGCTCTCGGCGCCTGCGCTCCAGGTGCGTTCGGCGGAGCGAACCCCGACGACCCGGTCGTGGCCGAACTTCAGCGCACGGCCGAGATCATCTTCCACCGCATGGAGCTTGGTCGCCTGGAGCTTGGTTCTTACACCACCACGCCGCTGGTGGACGCCACCATCCCTGAAGGCGCCACCCTGACGCTTGTTGAGTTCGACACCGTTAACGGCAGCACCTACACGCTCATGCTCACGTCGTCGAGGTTCACGGCGGGCGCGTGGCGCATCACACCGCGCGGCATAAGCCGCGTGGCAGCCGGCTGAGGTTCAGCTAAGGCTCAGGCGCCTACCGGCAGGTACTTCGCCAGGCGCTGCTCGTAGGCCGCCTTGGACTGCGAACCGATCATTATCTCTACCGGCTGGGCGTCCTTGAAGAGGATGACCGTGGGGATGCTCATGACCCGGAACTGTTGCGCTACGGCCATGTGGTCGTCGACGTTGAGCTTACCGACCTGCACCTTGCCGGAGTAGTCGGCGGCCAGCTCCTCGATGATCGGGCCCACGAAGCGGCAGGGGCCACACCAGGGCGCCCAGAAGTCGACCAGCACCAGGCCTTCCTTGGTCAGGTCGCTGAAGTTGTCGTCGGTGAACTCGATGAGGTCGGCCACTATGCTCTCCTTTGCCTTGCGGCGATTCCGGCGGCGCGGACCGCTAGGCGGCGCCCGCCAGGGAACTCGGTGAAAACGAACCGGGACCCGCAGGGCCCGGCGTACGCCCCCAATGTACGGGGCGCGGTCTGGCACCGAGTGTGCACCAAGCGACACACGGCCCCCTTTGCGCCCTCAGCTAGCGCCACACCACCAGCCCGTCGGCCGAGTGCCCCCTGAGCACCTGCGGTGGCGTCATGCCAAGCGCCTTGTAGCCGCCCTTCACAGCTGCACGCACCAACGCCCTGGGGTTGGCCGCTCTGCCGTGCAGGCGCGCGGCGGCCCGCACTTCGGCCACCACGTCGAGGTCGGGACTCGACCCCCTGGAATCGGTGCCGAACGCCACCTCCACCGAGTGCTTGGCGTACGTCTGCCAGGGGAAGCGGCCGCAGCGCAGCGACTCGTTCGAGCGCGGGCAGTGCACCACCACCGACCCGGCCTTGGCCGTCAGGCGCACGTCATCCTCTGTGACCTCGACCATGTGCACCAGCGTGGGGGCACCCGCCAGGGCGCCCAGCTCCTCTAAGTACCTGAGCGGAGTGACACCGCGCGCCGCTACTGGCATGCCCGCCGCCCCCAGCCCCTCGGCCAGCGGACCCGTCCCGTAGAGGCTCAACTGGGTCTCCTCCGGCGACTCGGCCACGTGGATGGCAACGGGAACGCTCTCCAGGCGCGCCCAGGCGGTCAGGCGCCGCATAAGCTCGGGGCTGACCGTGTGCGGCGTGTGGGGGCTGAGTCCCACGCGCACCCCGCCGGGCCGCTGCAGCGCGCGAAAGCCGTCGAGCAGGCTCACCGTCTGGGCGAATCGCTCCTCGGCCTCTTCGGGCCGCGGTGCGAACACCTCCCAGTAGGCCACCCCCTGCAGGTCCGTTTCGGCCAGCAGCATGCGCATGACCTCCGGGTCGGTCACGATGTCGCCCACCACGGTCGTGCCCAGACGGCGCAGCTCGCCAAGACCCCGTCTGGCGGCGCCCGCTCCACGAGAACCAGACCGGCCGTGAGCCACGACGCGGCCTATGAACTCCGTGTAACTGGAGGTCTCGTGGCTCATGTCGGAGAGATCGAGGTGCGTGTGGGCGTTAACGACCGG
>JBAYRM010000014.1:0-25712 GCA_041676665.1 Trueperaceae bacterium | reverse complement strand
GAGTTCGCCGACGTGTACGCGTCGCTGGGGTCGGAGGTGACCGTGGTCGAGATGCTCGATCAGATCGCCGCCGCCGCCGATGCCGACGCCGCCAAGGAGCTGCGCAAGGCGCTCGAGAAGCGCGGTATCCGCATCCTGACCGGCACGAAGGTCCTCGGGCAGAAGAAAGGCAAGAAGGGTACCGAGGTCGAGGTGGAGACCAAGGACGGCAGTAAGGAGACGCTGCTGGCGGACCGCGTGCTGGTGGCGGTCGGCAGGCGCCCGAACGGCCGCAACCTGGGCCTGGACAAGGCTGGGGTGGAGGTCGACGAGCGCGGCTTCGTGAAGGTCGTTAACGACCACATGCAGACCGCCGTGCCTAACATCTACGCCATCGGCGACGTGGCGCGCGCGCCGCTGCTGGCGCACAAGGCCATGAAGGAGGGGCTGGTGGCAGCCGAGCACGCCGCTGGCAAGCCCACGGCGTACGACACGGTGGTGCCCTCGGTCATCTACACCACCCCGGAACTCGCCAGCGTGGGCATGACCGAGGCCGAGGCCAAGGAGGCCGGCTTCGAGGTGCGCATCGGTAAGTTCCCCCTCATGGCCTCTGGTCGCGCTTCGACCCTCGGGGTCGAGGGCGGCATGATCAAGCTCATCGGCGACGCCGAGACCGACCTGGTGCTCGGCTTCCACATGGTGGGGCCCAACGCGGGCGACATCGTGTCGGAGGCCGCTCTGGCCATCGAGATGGGTGCCACGCTGGAGGACATCGCCCTCACGCAGCATCCGCACCCCACCATCTCGGAGGGGTTGATGGAGGCGGCGGAGCACGCGCACGGCCGCGCCATCCACATCGCTAACCGGCGGCGCTGAAGCCAGCCAGGCAGCGCAAGCGGCGGGACCACGAACTGGTCCCGCCGCTTCTGGTGGGCCTGCCGGGCTAAGCGTCAGGTGGTGTAGTCCGCGTTGATCCTCACGTACTCGGCGGACAGGTCGCAGCCCCACGCCTCGGCGCCGTAGTCGCCCGCCGCCAGGTCGACCTCGAGCAGCACTTCTTCGGCCCTGAGGGCCTGCGACACCGCGGCCTCGTCGAACGGCAGCGGCTCGCCCTGGTAGAGAGTGAAGCCCTGTGCGGCTACGCGCGCGCGGGTCGGGTCGCTGGCGGCGCCCGAGCGCCCGGCGGCTGCCAGGATGCGGCCCCAGTTCGGGTCGGCGCCGTGCACGGCCGTCTTCACGAGCGAACTGCCCGCCACGGTCTTGGCGGCGGCGCGAGCCTCGGCCGCCGACGCGGCGCCGGTGACCCTGACGGTCATGAGCCTGGTGGCGCCCTCGCCATCCCGGGCGATCTGCTTGGCCAGGCTGGCGCACACCTCCAGCAGCGCCTTCTCGAGCTCCTGCGGGTCTGACGGCACCAAGCCTGACGCCAGCACGATGGCCATGTCGTTGGTGCTGGTGTCGCCGTCTACCGTGAGCTGGTTGAACGAGGCGTCGACCACCCGGGGCCAGAGCGCGCTCAGCGTGGCCTGGTCCACGGCCGCGTCGGTCATGACGAACGCCAGCATGGTCGCCATGTTGGGGTGGATCATGCCCGAGCCCTTGGTGGCGCCGACTACGCGGGCGCCGCCGGTCACGTGGGTCTCGGCCAGCTTGGGAACCAGGTCCGTGGTGAGGATGGCGCGCGCGAAAGCGTCGGCCTCGTCGCTCAGAGCTGCTTTGGTTGCCGGTAACCCTGCCATCAAGGGTTCCATGGGCATCGGGCGGCCGATTATGCCGGTGCTGGCCGTTAGCACCTGGCCAGCGGCGAGGCCGAGTTGCGCGGCGGTTTCGGCCGCGAAGGTGTCGTTGTCGCGCGCCCCAGCCGGACCGTTAGCGCAGTTGGCGTTGCCGCTGTTAACGATCACGGCGCGCACGCCGGCGAGGTCCTGGTAGAGGGCGCGGTTGCGGGTCACGCAGGGCGCCTGGACCACGTTGGTGGTGCCCGTGAAGGCCCACGTCACCGGACCGGGAGCGTAGATGAGCGCCAGGTCCGGCCGGCCGGAGCGCTTGAGGCCGGCGCTGATACCGGCCGCCTGGAAACCGTTGGGTAACTTCATGGCCACATCCCTGCCTGCGCCAGCCCCTGGGTCTCGGGGAAGCCGAACGCCACGTTGAAGCCTTGCACCGCCTGCCCGGCGGCGCCCTTGCCGAGGTTGTCGAGGGCGCAGAACACCAGGGCGTGGCGGCTACGCTCATCGTAGTGCGCGCTTAGAAGCGCCCGGTCGCTACCCGCTACGGCTTTGGTCTGCGGCAGCTCGCGCTGGACCACTACCAGCGGGTCGCCCGCGTAGTAGTCGGCCAGCAGCTCGTGCAGCGAGTCTGGCGTGACGTTAGCCGTGTCCGGCACCTTCACGGAGCAGGTGGCGAGGATGCCGCGCGACATGGGGACCAGGTGCGGGGTGAAGCTCACGCGCTGCCCCTCGAACGGGTGGTGCGTGCGGAGCGCCTTGCCGTTGCCGGCCGCAGCCGCCGCGATGGCGCGGCCTGCGGTGGCTTCCATCTCGGCAGTGTGCCTATGGGTGCCGCCGGGCTTGTAGGCCTTGGCGTTGTCGTTCAGCTCGGCGTAGGTGAACGCCTCGCCGGGGCTGCGCCCGGCGCCGGAGACGCCGGTCAGGACGTTCACCACCACGCTCTCGCCCAGGAGCGAGGCGGCGGCAAGGGGCGCCAGCGCCAGCGAGCCGGACGTAGCGTTGCAGCCGGGGCTGGCCACCAGCTGCGCGCCCGCCAGTTCGTCGCGGTGCAGCTCGACCAGGCCGTAGCGCGCCTGCTCGTACAGTTCGGGGTGCGGATGCTCGGCCCCGTACCAGAGGGCGTACGTGGCGGGAGCGAGCCTGAAGTCGGCCGACAGGTCGATGACGCGTTTGCCTGCGGCTAGCGCCCGCGCCACTAGCGGAGCTGTGGCGCCGTGAGGTGTGGCGCAGAACAGTACCTGGCTGCGCTCGATGACGCTGTCGGTGTCCTCGAACACCGCGCCCGGCAGTAGTCCCTGCAGTTGCGGCCAGCAGGCGCCCAGCGCCTGACCAAGGTACTGGCGCGACCCGAGGGCCAGGGCGTCTACCTCAGGGTGGTGCATGAGGCGCTGGATCAGGCCTGCGCCGCCGTAGCCGCTGGCGCCGAGGATGCCCGCGGTAAGGCCGCTCACGCGTCTGCCGACCGGTGGCTCAGAAGTTGATAGAGGATGGCCTTGTGGGCGTGGAGCCGGTTCTCCGCCTGGTCGAACACCACGCTGCGCCCGTGGTGAACGGCCTCCTCCGTGCACTCCTCACCGTAGTGGGCTGGCAGGTCGTGCATGAACACGCCGCGCGGGCTCAGGCTCTCGAACCACTCGGGCGTGATCGTGTAGCCGGCGAAGGCGGCGCGCCGGGCCGCCGTCTCTTCTTCCATGCCCATAGATACCCAAACGTCGGTGTAGAGCGCGTCGGCGCCCTCTACCGCGGCCCTTGGGTCGTGGACCACCTCTACGTCGGCGCCGCGCGTGCGGGCGGCGGCCAGTACCTGCGGGTCGGGCTCGTAACCCTCCGGGCAGGCCACGGTGAGCTTCACGCCGCTAAGCGCGGCCGCGTTGATGTGCGAGTGGCAGACGTTGTTGCCGTCGCCTACGAAGGTGAGTTTCAGGCCGTCTAGCGCGCCGAAGCGCTGTTTGAGGGTTATGTAGTCGGCCACCACCTGTGTGGGGTGGACCTGGTCGGAGAGCCCGTTGATGACAGGTACCTGGGCGTGCCGCGCCAGCTCGGTGACGGTGGCGTGCAGGTTGGTGCGCGCCATGATGCCGTCGACCCAGCGCTCGAGGTTGGAGGCGATGTCTCTCACGGTCTCGCGTTCGCCGAGGCCTATCTGTTGCTGGTCCAGCAGCACCGCGTGGCCGCCCAGTTGGTACATGGCGATGTCGAATGTCGTGCGGGTCCGTAGCGACTGCTTCTCGAACACCAGCGCCAGGCTGCGCTGTTGCAGGTAGGCGGGTCGTCGGCCCGCGGCCCAGTCCTGTTTGAGCTGTATGGCGCTGGTCAGCAGCCCTTCGAACTCTTGTGCGGACAGATCGGCTAGCGACAGCAGGTCGCGGCCTTCCAGGCCCTTTACCCTTAGAGGCTCCATCTTGCTCCTATCGGCGTTCGGTCGCTAGGCGCCCAAACAGAGCGTCGCCCACGCTTAGGTCGGCGACGAATGCGGAACACTCTAACACCAAGTGCATGACTATGCACAAGCATGCATAACAGTGAGGCGGCTGCGCATCGGTCGGTCGCGGCGCGGGAGCGCTACTGATCGCCCAGCAGGAGACCGAAGTACCAGCTAATGGCGGCGTCACCGAAGAACAGCGCCAACAGCGCGCCCGCCAGCAGATAGGGCCCGAACGGTATAAGCCGCCCGCCGCCAGCTATGCGTTGCACGATGCCGAAGAGCGCACCCAGGCTGACGGCCAGGAACAGCCCCACCAGGAACTTCTCCCAGCCGAGGATGGCGCCCAGCACTGCGGCGAGCTTGACGTCGCCGAAGCCCATGGCCACAGGCTCCGCCGGCGCCTGCTCCTCCTCCGCCTGCTCCGGCTCGGGCTTGACCAGGTCGTGCAGCCACCAGTACAAGGCGCCCACCAGCGCCCAGGCGCCCGCCGCCATGACGCTGCCAGCGACGGCCGTGAACGTGGGGACCGTGAAGGTGGTGGAGCTGAGCACCAACGCCACCAGCCACAGCCCGTAAGCGAGCGGCTCGGGAATCCTAAGTATGCGCCGCGCTACGAGGTTCGCCAGCAGGCTGACCGCGCCCGCCGCCACCCCGACCCACACGCCACCCACGGCGCCAGCCACGGCCGCCACGTTGGCCTGATCGAGGCTGAACGGGAAGAGGCGCTCCTTGGTATCGGTGAAGCGCCGCAACACCAGCGCCCCGATGCGGTTGATGAGCACCAGCACGCCCGCGCCGGTGAGCGCGCCAGCCAGCGCCTCGAGCGGCACGGGTAGGTCGGCGGCCTGCCCCGTGAGGAACGAACCCGCCAGCGCCACGGCCAGCGCTCCGAACGTCAGGACGTCGGGCAGTATGAAGTGATCGATGTCGATGATGGCGGCCATGGTCAGCATGGCCACGACCACCAGCAGCGGCAGCACGGCCCAGCCGAAGTCGAGCGGCGACCAGCGCCAGACCAGCGCCACGAACAGCGCCGCCATCAGAGCCTCTACCAGCGGGTAGCGCACAGCGATGGGCTGGCGGCAGTTGCGGCAGCGACCGCCGAGCGCCAGCCACGAGAGGATGGGTACCAGCTCCAGGGGACCGAGCCGGCGGTCGCAGTTGGGGCAGTGACTGCCCGGATGCACAACCGACTCGCGCCGCGGCAGCCGCCAGATGACCACGTTGCCGAAAGAGCCTATGAGCGCACCGAGGACGCCCGCGAAGACGAGGAGGAGGGACGTCATTCGCGGGGTCCGTCGGGCTGGCAGCTGCAGGTTGGTTCGGAGAACGTAAGCACCAGGTGCGCCCTTTCGAAGGCGGCTCTCATCATCGCGGTGGTAAACTCCTACCGCTATGAGAAGACTCACCCTGCTCGGAATCGCAGTTGCCGCCCTCCTGGCGTTGTTCGCCTCCACGCTCACTGCGCAGGAGCGCACATCCCACGTCGTTTACCTAAACTCACAGGCCGCCATAAACGCCCACCCCGCAGGCTCGCAGATCGAAACGCTGAGCGCTCAGGCACGCTCCGAGATCGAGGGGCTGGTCAACTCCATCACCGCCCTCGAGCAGAAGGCGGCCAGCGGTCAGCAGCTCACCCCCGACGAGGCGGACCGCTACGCAGCGCTGCAGTCCTCGATCGTAGCTGTCGACTCGCGCTACCGCGCCGAGATCGAGGCGGCCGCCGCGCCTGCAATGGCGGCGGTGGACGAGGTGCTGCGTAGTCTCGCGACCGAGCTCAACTACACCATGGTCATCGATTCCATAGCCGCCGCCGAGACCGGCATCGTCGTTTACGCCGACCCCTCGCTCGACATCACCCAGCTGGTCATCGACCGCATCACCGGGCAGTAAACGAAGCTGGCGGCGGGCTGAGGTTCAGCCTGCTTCGCTGCTCCAGGAATCGATCAGGGCGCGCTCCTCCTCCGAGAGGGGCGCGCTCTTCAGCAGGTCGGGGCGGCGCTTGAACGTGCGCTTGAGCGCCTGCAGGCGGCGCCACGCGGCGACGTTGCCATGATGACCGGACAGTAGGACGTCGGGCACCGTCAGGCCCTGGTACTCGGCGGGCCGGGTGTACTCGGGGTAGTCGAGGAGGCCGGTGCTGAACGACTCGTGCAAGTGGCTCTCGGCGTCGCCCAGCACGCCCGGCAGGAGGCGCGCTACCGCCTCCACCAGCACCAGCGCCGGCAGCTCGCCGCCCATCAGCACGTAATCGCCGATAGACACTTCGCGCGTGACGAGCGTTTCGGTGCGCGCGTCGAAGCCTTCGTAGCGCCCGGCTATCAGCGCTATGTGCTGCTTGCCCGCCAGCTCCTGCACGAGGCCCTGCGTTAGCGGTTGGCCGGCGGGGGAGAGCAGGATGGTTTCGTCGGGCTGCGGCTGGTCCTGAGCCAGTTCGGCCAGCGCCTGGCCCGCCACGTCGACGCGCATGACCATGCCTGCGCCGCCGCCGTAAGGCGTGTCGTCGACCCGGCCGGTGCGGTTACCAGCGAAGCGGCGCAGGTCGCGCACTTGAACGTCGACGAGGCCGAGCTTCACGGCGCGCGCCAACAGCGCCTCGCGCAAGTACGGCTCTAACAGGTCAGGGAACAGCGTGTAGATGGTGAAGCGCATTGGGGCGGCCTCCTGGCCGGCTGGCGGGCGGCTGCGGGCCGGTCAGCCCAGCTCGAGCAGGCCCGCCGGCGGGTCGGTCAACTCCACACCCGCGTCCGTCAACTCTACGTAGGGCGCCTGCAGCGGCACAAGCGAGCGAGGGGATCCTGCGTCAGCGTCAGCGGTTTCGGTCAGGGCCGTTACCTCAAGTACGGGGTTGGCGCTCTCTAGCATGGCGGCGCTGACGAAGCCGACCTGACGGCCGTTCAGCAGCACGGCCAGGCCCACCAGGCGCTCCTCCGCGGAGCCGGCCTCCAGCTCGGCTATCAGCTCGGCGGCTAACCCCTTTGGCAGCGCCCCGGGCTCGACCCACAGGGTGGCGTTGACCAGCGCCTGCGCCGCGTTGCGTTCGCGGACGCCTTCGAGCTTGATGAGGAGTGAGCCGCCGGTCTCGCTGACCTCACGCACCCGGACGCTGCCGAGGCCAGGAACGAAAACGTGAGAGCCGGCCTGCAGGGCCCGCACGCCCACGGGTGCGGAGCCGTCGTCGGCCATGTACGAAACGGCGTCGTCCAGCAGCACGCGCAGCGCGCCCTCCAGTTGGAAGGTGCGCCCGAGACGCCCGACCTTCACGTACGAGTCGGGGGCCTTGGAGGCGGTCGGGTCGAGCAGCATGGGTTAGGTGGGCCGGGCGCGCCCGCCGAGAAGCGGGCGCCGGGGCTTACTCCAGCAACTGGATCTCGACGCGCTGGCGACCGTCGGCAGCGGCGCGGGCCAGCGTGCGCACGGCGTTAATGAGGCGGCCGCCGCGGCCGATGATGCGACCCACGTCGTCTTGAGCGCAGGTGACCTCGATGCGCACGTTGCGGCTGTCACCTGCCACCTGAACGTCGAGCTGTTCCGGGTCGGCGACGAGGTTCTGCAAGATATAAGTGACCAGTTCGGCTGGCATTCGGGCCTCCGCGCTTACAGGTTGGTTACCCCGAGCTTACAGTCTACTCAGGCCTGGGCTTCCTGGCGCTTGACGTAACCATCGCGGCGCTTGGCCTGCAGGCGCTCGGGCACTTCGACCCCGGTGCGTTCCATGAGGCGCAGCGCGGTGTCGGTGGGCTGGGCGCCGTTAGCGAGCCAGTGAGCGGCGCGTTCCACGTCGACGCGCAAGCTGTCTTCGGTGGTGTTGCGGGGATCGTAGTAACCGATCTGTTCGATGTAGTCGCCGCTACGCTTGGTGCGGCCGTCAACTACAACGAGGCGGTAATGCGGGTTCTTCATGGAGCCCATGCGCATCAGGCGGATCTTGACCATAGTTGTTGACTTCCTCCGTGACTCTTATCTCTCGATCTAAAGTGGCGGGCTCACCGCAACGGGAGCCCACGTCAAGCCACCCAGTGTACACGGCGGCGGCGAAGGGCGCAAACGGCTGCAACTGCCCAGCCTGGTTGAGGCGTTTCGAGGTTCCGGGCGCGAGGGTGGGTCAGGCGCGTAGACCCCTGCGACCGCGGCCAGGCGGTCTGCGACCCATGCGCTTCATCATCTTGCGCATCTCCTCGTAGTTCTTGATCAACCGGTTGACGTCTTGCACGGTGGTGCCGGAGCCCCGCGCGATGCGCTTGCGGCGGCTGGCGTTAAGTATGCGGGGCGCCGCGCGTTCACGCTCGGTCATGCTCGAGATTATGGCCTCCACGCGGCCGATCTCGCGCTCGTCGATGTCGGCGCCGGCTGGCAGCATCTTGTTGGCCCCGGGGATCATCTTCAGCACGTCGGAGAACGACCCCATCTGCTTGATCTTGCGCATCTGCGTGAGCATGTCCTGGAGCGTGAAGTCGCCCAGGTTGCGCATCTCCTTCTCGTCGTCGTCCTCCTCGAGCTGCCGCGCCTTCTCGATGAGCGTGAGCATGTCGCCCATGCCGAGGATGCGGCCGGCCACGCGGTCCGGATGGAACGGCTCGAGCCCGTCGATCTTCTCGCTCATGCCTGCGTAGTAGATCGGTTTGCCGGTCACGTGCTTGGCGGAGAGCGCGGCGCCGCCGCGAGCGTCGCCGTCGAGCTTGGTCATGATGAGGCCGGAGACCCCGATGCGCTCGTCGAACGCCGTGGCTACCGGCAACGACTGCTGACCGGTCATGGCGTCGACCACCAGTACTTTCTCGCTCGGTTGCAGCCGCGTGTTCAGCTCGGAGAGTTCGGTCATCAGCGCGTCGTCTATCTGCAAGCGACCGGCGGTGTCCACGATGACCAGGTCACGGAAGTCCTTGCGGAGGTGCTCCTTCAGGCGCGCCGCCACGGCCGCTGGCGCCTCGTTATCGTGCACTTCGAACACGGGTACGCCGATCTGGTTGCCGAGGGTCTTCAGCTGCTCGCGCGCAGCGGGCCGCTGCGTGTCGGCCGCCACCAGCAGCACCCGCCGCCCCTGCGACTTGTAGCGGTAGGCCAGCTTGCCGGCGGTGGTGGTCTTGCCCGCGCCCTGCAAACCCATGAGCAGCCAGATGTTGCCGTCTGACTTGAGGGTCGGCTGGACCGCCTTGCCGCCCAGCACCTCCTTCAGCTCGTCGTGCACGATAGCGATGACGCGCTGCTCGGGGTTGAGCGACATGAGGACCTCGGAGCCCACCGCCTTCTCCTGCACGCGCTTGGTGAAGTCCCGCGCCACCTCGAGGTTGACGTCGGCTTCCAGCAGCGCCACTCGCACTTCGCGCAGCGCGGCCTTCACGTCGGCCTCGGTCAGGCGGCCGCGGCCCCTAAGGCCGTCGAAGACCGATTGGAGTCGATCACCCAAGCTCTGGAACATGGTCTCTCCGTACTTTCCGGGCGGCGGCGCCGCCGAATGGTCGCTGGTTGCGGTCCTATGAGTTCCGGGCCGGCAAGGTCCGTTGAGGACGGACCGTTCTCAAGCCTAGCGGCTGGCCGCCGGGGGAGTCAAACGGAGCCCGGTACGGCGCGCGCCGCCGACCCGCGAACGCCCAGCGTGCGGGACGAAGGCGTCTCGGACGCGGTGCTAGACTTGCCGCATGAGGAACCCAACCGCCCGTTGCCAACGACGTGCAGACCAGCCGCGGGCGCCGCGGCGCCGCCTGGGCGCGAGCATCGTGGCGCCAGCGGCGCTGGCGCTCGCACTACTGACCGGCTCCGTGGCGCAGGCGCAGCTACTGGCGGAAGTCATGACGGTCACGGCCATTCAGGCGCAGTTCAACAGCGCCGTGTCGTTCCCCCGCGGCACGCTGCGGGCCACTGGCGCCGGTGTGGACGCCATAGTGCGGCGCATCGAGGGATCGTCGGCCTGGACCGACTGGGAGGCGTACACGCTGGGCGGTGTGGCAGCCAACCTGGCGGGCGCCATCGATCACCAGGTCACTACCGCCTACGCGGTGGCTGGTTACTTCGAGCAGAGCCGCACGCAGCAAACCGTGCAGGGGCCCGCTGGTCCCGAGACGCACACCCGCATCGTGTACGGCGCCGCCGAGGGCGGCGAGCGCCTGCTTTACTTCGTGCGGGCCGGTCAGGAGGTCGTGTGGCTCACGGCGCGCTCGCGCTGAGGGCCGCGCAGGGGGGCGCGGAGCAGCTCGCTAAAGGGCGCGCGCGCCCAGCCACGCGTACGGGCGTTGCCCGGCGAGCGTTGGCAGCGCTGAGCCTGGCGCTACTGCTCACACCTCTCGCCGCCGCGCAGCCAGGGTCAGCCTTGGCTGAGGCGCAGGCGGCTTTCGTTACCGCACTGACCACGGACCTCGGGCGGACGGCGACCCCCGACGACGCTGTGTGGAGCGAGGCGATCGAGGCGGCGGAGGCGGCCGTGCAAGCCAGCGCGGCTGCGGCCGACGCGGCGTCGGCGCTGCGCGAGGCTCACGCGCTGGCGGCGCGCGTGTACGGCTCGGTCGGTTGGCATAGCCGGTCGTTCAGCCACTGGCAGGCGTTCGTAGAGGCCGGTGGGGAAGTCACAGACGCCCCGGCGCCCCCGGCCGGGTTGCCGAGCGCTGCAGCCGAACGGTTCCCGACCGACATCCAGTTCGTGACCACCGCTCTCAACCAGCTGGCGTTCGCGCGCTACGAGGCGCAAGACCTCAACGCAGCGCGCGGTTACTACCTCACTCTGCTCGAGTTCGAGCCCGACAACCCCGAGGCGCTGCGGTGGCTCGCTCGCATGGCGTTCGAAGAGGGCGACACCGCTAACGCCATCCAGATCTGGGGCAGGCTGGTGCAGGTGGCGCCGGACGACGAGGGCGCTCGCTTTTTCCTCGAACTGAGCCGGGAGCGCGAGGAGTTCGGCGCGGCCGCCAGCGAGGCGTACCGGGCTGGGATCCGCGCCTACGAGGCCATGTACCTGCTCGACGCCCTGGCGCACTTCGAGGCCGCCTACGCCGCCAACCCGCGGTTCGCCGAGGCGGCTGTGTGGGCCGCCCGCAGCGCTTTCGAACTGGGCCGGCCGGAGGTGGCTGAGCCCTACTGGCTGGCGGCCCTGGAGGCTGACCCGACCGATGAGCGGGCTGCCTGGTTCCTCGAGGTCACACGGGCGCAACTGAACTGGGGTGTGGAGGCAGCCAACGATTTCTACGCCGGTCAGAGCGCTTACGCGACGGGCGACCTCGAGGCGGCAGAGGCGCTCTTCATAAGCGCCACCGAGCGCAACCCGGACTATCTGGACGCCTGGGTCTGGGCCGCTCGCACGAGTCAGGAGCTGGGCCGCGCTGAGGCGGCCACCGAACTATGGCAAGAGGTCATCGCGCGCGACCCAACTGACGACCGGGCACGCTACTTCCTGCAGGTCGCGCGTCAGCAGCTAGCGTTCGGACCCGAAGCCGGCGACGCGTTCTTACGGGGTATGGACGCCTACCAGGCCGGTGACGTCGAGGGGGCGCGCAGCGGCTTCACCGCCGCGGTTGAGGCGGCGCCCACGTTCGCGGCGGCCTGGAGTCAGCTGGGACGACTCGAGTTCCAGGTGGGCGACTTCGCGGCGGCCGCCGCCGCGTACGGCCGCGCTTTAGAGTTGGAGCCGGGCAACGATGAGTACGAGTTCTTCGCCGCGGAGGCGCGCAGGCTGTCGAGCGCCGCCGACCCGACGGAGCCTGAGGCCGAGCCTGAGCCAGAACCCGAACCGGAACCCGAGCCTGAGCCAGAAACCCAGCCCGAGCCTGTACCTGATCCCGAACCTGAACCAGAGCCGGAACCCGAGCAAGGTCCGGGCGCGGACCCAGAAGTTGTGCCGCTGCCGCCGGCTCCACCCGGAGGCGCGTCGGCGCCGTAGAGCACCAGAGCCGATCCACCCGCGGCCGTCCCGGACCCTGGACGGTAATACCTAGTGCAGCGCCCGAACAGGGCACTCGAAGACGGAGCAACGCAGATGAAACAGTTCGAGAGACGCGTTGACCAGGACGGCAACCCGTACATGACCACCGAGTTGTCCGGCTACATGATCACGCGCCTACCCCTTCTCAACAAGAGTTCAGGCTTCAGCGCCGACGAACGCCGGGAACTCGGCCTAACCGGGCTGATAGCCCCGCACATCTCCACCCTCGACGAGCAGGTGGACCGCGCGTACACCAACTACAAGCGCTTCGTCACCGGCCTCGACAAGCACGTCTACCTTAGGGTGCTGCAGGACCGTAACGAGACCCTCTTCTACGCGCTTCTCGAGCGGCACCTCGAGGAGATGCTGCCGATCATCTACACGCCCACGGTCGCCGAGGCGGTGCAGAACTTCAGCCTCATCTACCGCTGGCCGCGCGGCCTGGTCATCAGCACCCAGAACATCGATTACGTTGACGATGTCCTGCAGCAGATCCCACTGACCGACGTGAGGCTGGCCGTTGCCACGGACTCCGAAGGCATCCTAGGCATCGGCGACCAGGGCTTCGGCGGTATGGCCATCTGCATCGGCAAGTTGTCGCTGTACACGGCCGGTGCCGGCATCGACCCGGCCACCACCATGCCCATCGAGCTGGACGTGGGCACGAACCGCGCCGACCTGCTAGACGACCCGCTGTACCTGGGCGTGCGCCACGAGAGGCTGGTGGGGCAGGAGTACGACGACTTCATCGAGCGTTTCGTGACCGCCTTCGCGAAGCGCTTCCCGAACGCGGTTCTGCAGTGGGAGGACTTCAGTAAGCAGAAGGCGTTCGACGTGCTGCACCGTTACCGCGACCGGCTCCCGAGCCTGAACGACGACGTGCAGGGCACCGGCGCGGTGGTTCTGGCGGGTCTGCTTGCCAGCGCGCGCATGACGCACCGCAAGCTGACCGACGAGACCTTCGTAATCCACGGCGCCGGCGCTGGCGGCGTGGGCGTGGCGCAGCAGATCATTAACGGCCTCGTGAAGCAGGGGCTGGGGCGCGACGAGGCGGGCGCGCGCGTGCTGGTCATCGACTCGCGCGGGCTGTTAGTCGAGGGCCGTGAAGGCTTGGAGGCGTACAAGCTGCCGGTAGCGCAGCCCGCCTCCCGACTGGCTGGCTGGGAGTTCGCCGGCGCCGTGCCGAACCTGCTGGAGACGGTGCGCAACGCCAAGGCCACTGGGCTCATCGGGCTCTCCGGGCAGGCCGGCGCTTTCGACCAGGCGCTGGTGCAGGCGGTGGCCGAGAACAGTCCGCGCCCCATCGTCTTCCCGCTCTCTAACCCCACGGCCAACAGCGAGGCGCTGCCCGAAGACGTGCTGGCCTGGACCAACGGCGCAGCGGTGGTAGCCACGGGCAGTCCGTTCCCCGACGTCATGCACGGCGGTAAGCGCCACATAGTCGGGCAAGGGAACAACGCGTTCATCTTCCCGGGCCTCGGTTTGGGCGCGCTGGTCACGGGCGCGCGGCGGATCACGGACGACATGCTGACCGCCGCCGCGGAGGCGCTGTCTGAGTACACCGACCCGGGCAGGCTCCTCGAGGGGGCCGTGTACCCGAGCGTCGACGCTCTGCGGCGCGCCAGTAAGCACGTGGCAGTGGCCGTCGCCAAGCAGGCGCTGGCCGAAGGGGTGGCGCGCCGTGACGTGGGTGAGGACGTTAGCGCGGCCGTGCTGGACGCAATGTGGGAGCCGAAGTACCTGCCCATCAGGCGGCCGTGAGCTGAGCCCGGCGCGGGCGGAGCCAGGCGGCTGGCGCGCTACTGTTAAGCGGTGAGAACCGTGGTCCTAAGAGTGGTGGCGCTGGCTCTGCTACTGCTGCTGGCGCTGTTCGGCGCCATAGCGGTTCGCACCATGCAGCGCCTGCCCGACATGACCGTGTACTTCGTGCGCGACCTGGGCGCTGAGTTCACCTTGCAGGCGACGCATGAGAAGGTGGGCCGCCTGGACCCGCAGGAGCGGGTCAGGCGGCAGGTGGCCGCGCTGATTGCGGGGCCACCACCCGGCAGCGGGCTTGCGACCACGCTTCCGGCTGGCACGGCGGTGCACGGCGCGACCCTGCAGGGGGGCGTGCTGACTGTGGACCTGAGCAGCGAGTTCGAGCAGGGCGGCGGCACCGCGCTCATGGCTGGCCGCCTTAACCAGTTGTTCTACACCCTCACGCAACCCGCGAACGTGGAGGCCGTGAGCCTGCAGATCGAGGGGCAGGCGGTGCGCCTGTTCAGCGGTGAGGGACTGGAGGTCGACCAGCCGTGGGTGAGGGACCAGCAGCCGGAGCTACCGGTCTGGTGAGGCGCCGCCGGAGCGGCAGCGCTCGAGCGGCGGAGACGCGGCTTTAAAAAGCTTTAAGGGGGTTGGTGCGCCCGGCAGGATTCGAACCTGCGGCCTTTCGCTCCGGAGGCGAACGCTCTATCCGGCTGAGCTACGGGCGCGTGACTAGGTGCTAGCGCGAGGCGGGGCCGCGCGGGCACCCGCCAATATAGCAGGTGCGCGGGGGCCGGGGTGAAGGCGAAGAAGTTCTTGAGCCGCCTATCACGCTAGCTTCATCCGTTCTGGTACACTCCGGGGCGTGCTCCTCGCTGCCAGCCTTACGGCAGGGACGCCTCGCCCGCCTACCACAACGCCTAAGCAGGCGGCGCGGGCCGGCTACGCGCCCCGGCAAGCGAGCGACGATCATCCACGAGAGCTAGCCTCCACGCAGAAAGCACCACCGCGTGCTAACCCCGGGGGCTCCGGGAGGAACTGATCAAAGATGAAGTTCAGTAAGCGCACCACCACCATTATCTTGTGGGCCGTCTCCATTGGGCTCCTGGCCGGCATGGTGATCTCGTTCACCCCGGGACTGAGCCTGATCGGCGCCAACACCGCCGCGCGCGGCCCTGTCGAGATGACAGTGAACGGCCAGAACATCCATCAGTTCGACGTTCAGCAGGCGCGTTCCAACGCACTCTTCTCGGCTGTGACCGAGGGAGAGGTCGGCGCCGACCTTCAGCGTTTGATGGTCGACCAGATCGTGCGTCAGGCGGTGCTGCAGCAGGCGGCCTCACGGATCAACGTCTCAGGTGGTGAGGTGCGCCGCGCCGTCAACGAGTTCCGCGAGGAGCGCGGAGTGGCGGGCGGCCGCAACGACCGCGCCTACCAGCAGCTGATTGCCAACGCCGGGTTCACCGACCAGGCGTTCCGCGAGTACCTGCGCGAGCAGATCAGGCTCGGCAAGTTCGAGGACCAACTGGTCGGCGACGTCACGGTATCGGAAGAAGAGGTAGAAGCCTTCTTCCAGGCCAACCGCACCAACTACATGACCGAGGAGCAGATCCTGGCGCGCCAGCTGGTGGTCGACGACCTCGCGCTGGCGCAGCGGTTACGCGCCCGTGCGCTGGCCGGCGAGAGCTTCGCTGAGCTGGCCCGCGAGTACAGCCTCGACTTAGCTGACCGCGACGGCGCCGTGGGCGCCGCCAGCGGCGAGACCGAGCCGCGTCCGGTCGGGCGCCCCGCGCTTGCTACCAACGTCGCCAACGCCGCCTTCGCGCTGCGGGGCGTGGGCACCACCGACGTCGTCGAGTCCAACCAGCGCTTCTTCGTGGTGCAGGTGGAGGGCTACCTGCCCGCAGTTCCGCGGCCGTTCGACGAGGTGGAGGAGACGGTGCGGCAGGACGCGCTCGATGCTAAGAAGGGCGGCATCGTCGAGGCCGAACTCGACCGCCTGCGCGAGGAGGCCGTCATCACCTTCCCCGCCAGCAGCGAGCTCTCGTTCAACAACCCCGTGGTGGCCACGGTGAACGGCGTCGAGATTCGCGCGGTCGACGTCGACGCAGCGCTTTACACCAACCCGCAGATCCAACAGAGCCTCTCACCGCAGGTCGCCGACCTCATCGTGGGGCTGTTCAAGCCCACCGTTCAGAGCCAGGTGATCGACACGGAAGTCGCGTTCCAGGCGGCCGACAGCCTCGGTGTGCCGTTCATCGGCACCCGCGCCGGCGTCGCGCAGTCCGCGCTCAACTTCGTGGGCCGCGACGCGACCGCTACGGAGGCCGAGCTGCTGGCCTACTACGAAACCAACCTGGCGCTCTTCACCCTGCCCGGTGAGGCGTTCACGCGGCGGGTGGACTTCGACGACCAGGACGCCGCCACCGCCTTCCGCCAGGCGCTTCTGAGCGGACAAGGGGTGGAGGCCGCGGTTGGCGCTGGTGTGCTGACCGATCTCGGCCTGCTAAGGCCCGGCGAGGCCGACCTGGAGGTCGACACGGCCCTGTTCGGCACGCAGGCGTTCGAACCGCTGCCTGACGGCGTGCACGACGTTTCGGACGTTCTCGTGTTCCGCGTTCCGGTCGAGCCGGACCCTGAGGCCGAGGCCGCCGAAGGCGCCGACGGCGTCGAGGAAGCCGACGACGACAGCGTGCTGCGCGAGCAGTTCGTGGTGCTGGTGGCCGAACGCATCCCTGAGCGCGTGCGCGCCTTCGAAGACGTGCGGAGCCAGGTCGAGGCCTCCGTGCTGGCGCAGCTGCGCCAGGCGGAGCGCGCTGACTGGTTGGCGGACCGCAGGTCCGAGGCCGACATCGTGGAGTTCAGCGTCGCCGGTACCGAGTTCCCGCTCAACACTGACACGTTCTCTGTCGAGCCCGACGACGCGGTCGACGAGGCTGGCTCTGCTACTGATGAAGCGTCGGAAGACGCCTCCGAGGACGCTGGCGACTCCGAACAGGAGAGCGACCAGTAAGCAGCTAGTTCGGTCCCGGGGCGCCCTTCAGGCGGCCCGCATACAGCGCAGTGAAGGTTAGTGGCGGCCCCGTTCGTGGGGCCGCCTTCTCATGGCGCCGCCGCGGTGGGCAGTACCACATGTGGTACTGCGCCCTGTACAACGTCCAGCTATGGCATGCAAGTCTTGTTGCGCGTGAGCGCGCGGTGCTATCCTCCGTGAACGGTCAAGATGACCTTGGGGGAAACACCCTGGCGTGCCACGGTGCCAGTAGTTGTGTCAGTAATGTAAGGCACTTCTGCCCCTAGGTGGTACCTGCTAGCATCTCGGGTACAACATCTTGTACCGAGTTCGGGAGAGCGGAACTTCATTGCAACAGGCCCGAGCCCGGTCACGGCGTTAGAGAACGGACCGGCTACCGCCCAGCGCACAGCGCGGGCGCAGAACCGCACACTTCAGCAGTCCCGGTCGCCAGCCACGGCGGGGACGAGAGGAGAACCATGGCTAACTCGTCTTCACCACTCCCAGATCCGGCCGCGGCGTTCGATCCACACGCGATCACCATCGCCAAGCGGCAGTATTTCCAGGCCGGAGACGACTCGCTGGAAGCTATGTTCCGTCGAGTGGCCAACTGGGTAGCCAAGCCGGAAGGCGAGGCGGTCAGAGATGAGGCAGCGGAGCAGTTCTACCAGCTCATGATCTCCAAGCGCTTCTGTCCCGGCGGGCGCGTGCTTGCCGGCGCCGACACGCTGCACGGCAACGTCCTCAACTGCTTCGTGCAGGACGGCGGCCCCGAAGTGGCTGGCACCAGCGAGTGGGTCCTCAACCTCGCCACCAAGCTCGCCCTCGTCACTAAGGTGGGCGGCGGCAACGGCGTGAACCTCGACCCGCTCGGGCCCAAGCGCCGCTTCAGCGGCCACGTGGGCCGGCTCTACCTCACCATCGACCCGCAGCACGCCGACTACGAGAAGGTCCGCACTGGCACCTTCCTCGACCTCGTGCGCGGCGAGTACGTCACGCGTGGTTACCGCGGCGCCACCTTCGTGGAGCGCGGCACCAGCAACGTCGCGCGCGTGCGCACGGTCGGCGACTCCGTCGACGACATCTGGGGCGCGGCGGCCGACATGGTCACCGGGCTGCTCGACGGTCAAGACGTACTGGTCGACCTCTCCGACCTGCGCCCTGAGGGCACCCCCGTGGCGGGTTCCGGCGGCACATCCAGCGGGCCCTCGTCGTTCGCCGTTGAGGTGTACGACAACTTCGCTATCTGGGCCGGGCTCGGCGGCGCCGGGTTCGCGGGGCCGGTGGCGACGCTGCGGTACATCTTCGCGCCTACGCTCAGGGCCATCCGTCAGGGCGGCTGCCTACATCCCGACACGCTGGTCAACACCAGCCGCGGCACCCTCAGGCTGCATGAACTCGTCGATGCCCACCAGCAGGGCTGGCAGGATCATCACCTCAAGGTGGCCACTGACGACGGCTGGAAGACCAGCCCGCGCGGCTATAACAACGGCGTAGTCGACACACTCCGCGTCACGCTCGCTAACGGTCAGACGCTGCGCGGCACGCCCAACCACAAGCTCAAGGTCATGCGCCCCAACGGTAAGCGAGACTGGGTGCCGTTCGAGGAGCTTCAGCCCGGCGACCACGTCATCCAGGTACTCGACCAGCACACCGGTGCCCCTGTGATGCTTCGGCCTGTGGACCTGCCGCATCACAACGCCAAAGCGATCCGGATGCCTGAGGTTCTCAACGAGCAGCTGGCCTTCTTCCTCGGGTACCTGTGGGGCGACGGTTTCGTGAGCAGCGGCCGCGTCGGATTCGCGGTGGCGCACGACTCACCGATGATGGAACTGACCCCGCGCCTGTTCAAAGAACTGTTCGACCTTGACGTCGTGATGGAGCAGAAGGAGAACGACGCGAGCGTCGTCTTCGTGACTAAGGCAGCGCAGCTCATCGCCTGGCTCGAAGCCAACGGCCTGGTCAAAGCGAAGGCGCGGCAGTTGAACATCCCTAAGGCCGTGCGCATGGCGCCCCGCCCCGTAGTGGGCAGCTTCCTCAAGGGCCTCTTCGAGGCCGACGGCTCGCTCACGAACGGCATGCCCACCCTCAGTACCGCCTCCACCGATCTGGCCGAAGACGTGGCGACCATGCTGGCCGGCTTGGGTATCCCCACCAAGCGCCGCACCACTCAGGGGCTTTCCAACCGCTACTCCCGGCACTCCATTCACACGGTGCGCGTGGTGAGCCACAAGGGTCTCGAGAGGTTCCTCGAGCGCGTAAGTTGCATCGTCGGGTCCCGGCTGGCAGCTGCGGGACAGCACGTGCCAGACGAAGGGCGCGAGAAGTCGTGGATCCTGCCGCACGCGACGGCCATACTCGAAGGCGCCTACGCGGCCATGCCGGCCGGTGCCAAAGGGCGCCCGTCAGAGTTCACGGCCACGCGTAAGAACGTTTCGCGTTACATCCGCGGCGAGCGCAACCTTACCGCCACAGCGTACGACCGCTTGCGGCGAGACCCGAACCTTGAGTACGAGTTGGGTGAGTTCGGCTACGACGAGTACTACGTGCCCGTTCTGGGCGTTGCTGAGGCCGGTCGCTCGCTCACGCTCGACCTATCGGTCGACGAGAACAAGACTTACCTCGCTGGCGGCTTCGTGAGCCACAACACCCGCCGCGGCGCCGGCATGGCAACCCTCAGCATCACCCACCCGGACGTCAAGGACTTCGTGACCGCCAAGGACCTCGAGCGCGAACAGACCGAAGGCGACATCAGTACCTTCAACATCTCCGTGCTGGTAACCGACGAGTTCATGGAGCGCGCCAAGAACGAGCGCCAGGGCCAGCTTTACGAGATCGCGCAGCATGCGTGGGCCACGGGCGAACCCGGCCTCATTTACATCGACCGCATCAACGAGCACAACCCCATGCGCGCGGAACTCGGCGACATCATGAGCACCAACCCGTGCGGCGAAATTCCGCTTTACCCCGGCGAACCGTGCGACCTTGGCGCCCTTAACCTCGCCGCTTACGTCACGCAGCGCGGCCGCGGCCTCGCCGGTTACGACTTCGAGAGCTTCGCCAAAGACGTGACCACCAGCGTGCGCTTCCTCGACAACGTGCTCGACGTCAACAAGTTCGCGCTCGAGGACAATCGCGACATGAGCATGAAGCTTAGGCGCTTGGGCCTCGGCGTCATGGGCCTCGCCGACGCACTCATCCTCATGGGTTACGGCTACGACTCCGAGGAGGGCCGCGACGCCGTGGAAGCCATGATCGGCGCGCTGCGCAACGCCGCCGAGGAAGCCTCCCGCGACCTCGCCGCCGAACGCGGCTCGTTCCCCATGTTCGCGCAGAGCGACCTCGAGACCCCGCGCCGCAACGTGGCCGTGCTCACCGTGGCGCCCACCGGCACCACCAGCATGCTCATGGGTGTCTCGTCCGGCGTGGAGCCCGTGTTCGCGCCGTTCATCTACCGCAAGATAGGCACCGACTACCACGCGCTCATCCACCCGCTCTTCCAAGAGCTCCTCGAGGAGCACCAGCCGCACGCCGAGTTCTACAAGGACGGCGGCTGGGACTGGGAGAAGGTCGTGGCCGAGGTGCAGGCCAACCACGGCTCCGTGCAGGGCCTCGCCTTCATCCCGCAGGACGTGCAGAGCGTGCTGCGCTGCGCGCACGACATCGCGCCCGCCGATCACGTCAAGATGCAGGGCGCCGTGCAGCGCGCGTTCGATGGGGGAGAGAAGCTCGCCAACTCAATCTCCAAGACCATCAACCTCCCCAACCAGGCAACGGTCGACGACGTGTTCGAGTCGTACTCGCTGGCGTTCAGCACCGGCTGCAAAGGCATCACCGTGTACCGCGACGGTTCGCGCGACTTCCAGGTGCTCTCCACCAGCAGCAAGAAGAGCGACAAGAAGGCCGACACCAGCGCCGCACCGGTCGCGGCTGAGGGCGTCAGCGCGAGCACCCCGGCCGCCGTAGCGCCGCCCCCAGCTGCTGAGCAACCGCGTCAGAGCGGCATGATCGCCGTGGCCACCACCGCGCAGGCCGCCACCGCGCAGAGCAACGGCCGCAACGAGTACCTGCCCGGCGAGCCGCTCTTCGAGCGCCCCATCCGCCTCTCGGGCTTCACCGACAGCGTCAAGCTCATGCTGCCCACGGGCGAGAAGCGCGGCTTCTTCGTGACCGTGAACAAGCAGGACGACCTGCCCACCGAAGTGTTCATCGTGTCCGGCAAGGCCGGCGACGAAGCCAACGCCGACAGCGAGGCGCTCGGCCGCGTGGTCTCCATAGCCCTGCAGTACGGCGTGCCCGCCGAAGCGCTCATCAAGACCCTGCGCGGCATCAACGGCGGTATGTACGGCACGTACCACGGCCGCCTGGTGGCGTCCAAAGCCGACCTGCTGGCCGTGGCGCTCGAAACCGCCGGCGCCGAGAACGTGCTCAACAAGGGCCGCGGCTGCCCCGACTGCGGCGCGCCCCTGCGCTTCGAAGAGGGCTGCCAGAAGTGCGAGAGCTGCGGTTACTCCAAGTGTGGCTAACGCCCATAGGCGCGGAAAGATCGCCCTGGCGGTAGCAGAATGACGACGATAAGACCGTTCGCGGTCACGGACACGGACGAGATCGTGAAGCTCTGGGAGGAGTGCGGCCTCGTCCGGCCGTGGAACGACCCACGGAAAGACATAGAGCGCAAGCTCCGCGTGCAACCCGAACTCTTCCTGGTGGCCCAGGACGCTGCGGCGGTGGTCGGTAGCGTGATGGCCGGCTTCGATGGTCACCGGGGCTGGATCTACTACCTCGCGGTTGCAGCTTCACACCAGCGGCGCTCGCTCGGGCGCGACCTCATGCAGCAGGCCGAGAGATTGCTCGTTGAGTTGGGCTGCCCCAAGGTGAACCTGATGGTGAGGTCTACCAACGTGGCCGTTGTCGGCTTCTACCGCCGCCTGGGTTACGAGCAGGACGACGTTGTTTCGCTGGGCAAGCGGTTGATCGCGGACGCCTGACGCGATGTGAGGCCCGTGCGTACGCCTTGCCCGCACGGCGGTAACGTGAAGAATGCTCAGCATCAAGAGAGCGTACGAGGAAGCCGCCAGTAGCGACGGCACGCGCGTGCTGGTCGACCGGGTCTGGCCGCGGGGCGTGAGCAAGGAGAAGGCCCGCATCGACTGGTGGGCCAGGGAACTAGCCCCCAGCACCGAGCTGCGCCAGTGGTTCGGGCACGACCCCGAGAGGTTCCACGAGTTCGCTGTGCGTTACCGCCGCGAGCTGGAGGGCAACGACGCCCTGCCCAAACTAGAGGGACTCATGCTCGATGGCGACCTCACCCTGGTCTACGGCGCCAAGGACGAGGAGCACAACCAGGCGGTCGTGCTAAGGGAACTCCTCGCGGGTAAGGGCTGAAACGGCCGTTACCTAGCGGTCGTCGCCGCTACCGCCGATCACGCCGCGCTCCTTACGGCTCGCCAGCTTGGCGAGGTTCATCGCGCCCACATCCTCCAGCGAGAGCCCAAGGTCCGCGGCCAGGTTAGCGACGTACCAGAGCACATCCCCGAGCTCCTTGGCCAGCGCCTCTGTCTGCTCGTCGTTCAGTGCCGCTCCCACCACGTAACCCTCGTCGCGCATGAGCTTGCCGAGCTTCTCCGCCACCTCGCCCGCCTCGCCCGCCAGTTTCAGCGCCGGGTAGATCACGCGAGCGTGCTCCGGGTAGAGGGCGGTGGTGCGGGCGCCGGTCTGGTAATCGTTAAGGGTCATGCGCCGATAGTAACGGACGCCCGCCAGAAGACCGGCGCCCTACACAAGGCCTACACGAACGCTACAGAGCGGCTTCAACGCCGCTTGCCATGCTGACCGACATGGAAACGTTATCGGCGCCCCTAGGCGCATTCTCAACCGTTGGCCTGGAGGAACTCGGCGGCGCCGCCCTCATGCAGCGCCAGGACACCAAGTTCGTGTTCAGCACGGCGTTGCTAGAAGGCCTCCTCTCCGAGCTGGAGGGCCACTACGCCCTGCTCGAGGTGGGTGGCCTCGTGCGGCACCGTTACCTCACCCTCTACTTCGACACCGACGCGCTAGACCTCTTCAACGCGCACCACCGGGGCATGGGCGAACGCGTCAAGGTCCGCGAACGCCGCTACCTCACCACGGGCCAGCTCTTCCTCGAGGTCAAGCGCCGTAACAACAAGGGCGTGACCGACAAGACCCGCGTGGAGGTCGGGGACTGGGACGAGCACGTGCCGCTCAGCGTCATGACCGCCACGCTCAACGGTTCCGCAGCGCACCGCGACGAGGACGGTCAGGTCCTCAGGCCCACGCTCTGGAACGCTTACGAGCGCATGACCCTCGTGGGCAGGGGGCGCCCCGAGCGGGTGACCATCGACACCGACCTGACCTTCATGGCCTCAAGCGAGTCCCGTTACGACGCTGCCGGGGCGGTGGTGGCCGAAGTGAAGCAGCCCAGCATCGACCGCGCCTCGCCCGTCATGCAGCGGCTACGCGCGCTGGGCGTCAGGCCAACGGGTTTCAGCAAGTACTGCATCGGCGTCAGCCTCCTGCGCCCCGACCTGCGCCACAACCGCTTCAAGCCGCGCCTGCGCACCCTCAAGCGCCTGACGGAAGGAGAACCCCTCCATGCCTGACGTGAGCTCGTTCCTGACTGGGGCGCTTTTCAACCTCGTATCAGCGCTCGTGCTCGTGGCCGGCATCTACTACCGGCGCACACCCAAGCGCGAGTTCACCTTCTCGTACCTCGCCTTCAACGTGGTGGTGTACTCCGTCATGGCGCTGCTGGCACGCAGCGAGCTCAGCATCGGGGTCGGCTTCGGGCTGTTCGCGATCTTCTCGGTGCTCAGGTACCGCACGGAGGAGACGTCGTTCCGGGAGATGACCTACCTCTTCGTCGTCATCGCCCTGCCCGTCGTGAACGCCCTGCTCGTACCCGCGGGCGACCTGGGCCTGGCGGCGGCCGCCAACGCCTTCGTTCTGCTGGTCGTGTTCTTAGTCGAGCAAGGCTGGGGTTTCAGCTTCTTGGAGCGTCAGCCGGTACGCTATGAGCGTCTCGACCTGGTGGTGCCCAGCAGACGCCCCGAGCTCATCGCCGACCTGCGGGCACGGACCGGTCTCGAGGTCGAAAGCGTCGAGGTCAAGCGCATCGACCTCCTCATGGACGTGGCGGACCTGGTGATCACCTACTGCGAGAGCGCCGGGCCGCGCCCGGCCGTAAGCAGTCTGGCCCCTCGGGCCGTGGAAGCGAAGGAGTAGCGCACGAGCAGAGCGTACTGGTAGTTGAGGACGACCGCGACATAGCCGAGATGGTCGAGCTCTACCTGAAGGATGCCGGCTACCACACGGAGCGCGCCGGAGACGGCATGCGCGCCCTCGAGCTGTGGCGCGCCGCCACGCCGGACCTGATCGTGCTCGACATCGGCCTGCCCAAGCTGGACGGCCTCGAGGTGCTAAAGCGCCTGCGGCTCGACACCACGCGCCCACAGGTGCCCGTCATCCTGCTCACCGCCCGCGCCGAGGAGGTAGACGAACTGCTCGGCCTCGGGCTCGGCGCCGACGATTACGTGACCAAGCCTTTCAGCCCGCGCGCGCTGCTGGCGCGCGTGCAGGCGGTACTGAGGCGCGGCCACGCTGGCGCCGACGGTTCGGAGCAGGTCCTGCGCGTGGGCGAGCTGGTGGTCGACGAGTACCGCGTGCAGGCCTCGTTCCGTTCGCAGCCCGTGACCCTCACGCTCAGCGAGTTCAAGATCCTGCGCCACCTTGCCGCCACGCCGGGCCGCGCTATCACGCGCCGCGAACTGTTCGAGGAAGCCATGCCCGAAAGCGACGCCCTGGAGCGCGTCGTCGACGTGCACATGAAGAACCTGAGGCACAAGCTCGCGGAGCGCGGGGCGGTCGACGTCATTGAGACCGTGAGGGGCGTAGGCTACCGGCTGGTGGAGGGGTAGATGCGAAGGCTGTCCGTTCAGCTAGCACTGGCCATGCTGGGCACTATGGTGCTCACGCTGGTGGTCATCGCCGGCACCCAGCGCTGGGCCGAGTGGCGCCGCTTCTACGACCTGCCTGAAGAGGTGCGGCTCAGGGTGCCGCACCCGCGGCCGCTGTTACCGGACGGCGTCACCGAACTGTTCGCCCCGCAGGCGCCACGCGGCCCCCGCCCGGACGGCGGCGATTACGGCACCGGACTTCCCGGCGGGGCGCCCGACGCCGGCAGTTACAACGAGCAGCTGGCGTCGTCCTACCGCGCCTTCAACCGCTTCCAGAACGAAGCCCTGCTCCTCGGCGTGGCGCTGGCCGCCGGCATGTCGCTCGCGCTGGCCCTGTGGCTCTCGCGCCTCGTGGCTCGCCCCATCGAGCGCGTCTCCGCCGCCACCACGCTGCTCGCGCAGGGCGACCTAACGACGCGCGTGCCCCCCTCCGCTCCGCGTGGCCTCACCAGCCTGGAGACCGAGAGGCTCACCGAGAACTTCAACAGCATGGCGCAGTCCCTGGAGAACTACGAGGGCGAGCGCAAGGCCATGATCGCCGACATCGCCCACGAGTTGCGCACGCCCCTCACCGCGCTCTCGCTCAGGCTGCAGGCCCTGCAGGACGGACTGGTGCCCCTGACCGCTGCCGAAGTGACCAGCCTGAACCGCAACGCCGAACTGCTGGCACGCCTGGTGGAGGACCTGCGGGTGCTCTCCCTGGCCGACGCGGGCCGCCTCGAGCTGAGGCGGCGCAACGTCGACCTCACCGCCCTGGCCGCCGCGGTTCTCGACGACTACCAGACGCGCCTCACCTCACAACAGGTCGCGGGTGAATTGCAGGCGCCCCAGCAGCGGGTACTGGCGTTCGTGGACCCCGACCGGCTGACGCAGGTGCTCGGCAACCTCATCGACAACGCGCTGCGCGTAACCGGAGAAGGCGGCCGCGTGACCGTGACTC
>JBAYRM010000013.1:0-26448 GCA_041676665.1 Trueperaceae bacterium | reverse complement strand
CAGATGGGCAACAGCGAGGTCGGTCACATGAACCTAGGGGCTGGCCGCGTGGTGCGGCAGAGCCTCACGCACATCCAGGCGAGCATCGACGACGGTTCGTTCTTTGAGGCGCCAGAGCTGCTTAGGCTTTACGCCTCCGCCAAGGAGGGCGCCACCTTGCACCTGCTGGGGCTCGTGAGCGGCGGCGGGGTGCACTCCGACCTGGGCCACCTGCTGGCACTGCTGGAGCTGGCCGCCCGCAGGCGCGTAGCGCGGGTGCGGGTGCACGCGTTCACCGACGGGCGCGACGCGCCGCCCGACAGCGGCGCCGGCTACCTGCAACAGCTCGAGACGAAACTCGCCGAGCTGCGCGCGGCGGGACTCGACGCGCAGGTGGCCAGCGTGTGCGGGCGCTACTACGCCATGGACCGCGACCGGCGCTGGGCGCGTACCAAGCTGGCGTACGACGCGGTGGTGTGCGGCGCCGCCGCGCAGCGCGCCACCAGCGCGGCGGAGGCCATAAGCCAGGCGTACGCGCGCGGCGAAACGGATGAGTTCGTGGCGCCCACGGTGATGGTCGATCGTGACACTGGGCAGCCCACTGGGCCCGTACAGGACGGCGACGCGGTGTTCTTCTTCAACTTCAGGGCCGACCGGGCGCGGCAGCTCACCTACGCGCTGCTCGGCGGGCCGGGCTGGAACGAGTTCGTGCGCTGCGCCACCCCCAGGGTGTCCTTCGCTTCGCTCATGGAGTACGACAAGGAGCTGGCCGCGCCGTTCGCGTTCGAGCTACCCGTCGTGGACGAGACGTTGCCGCAGGTACTCGCGCGCGCGGGCCTGTCGCAGTTCCACGCGGCAGAGACCGAGAAGTACGCCCACGTGACCTACTTCTTCAACGCCCAGCGTGAGGTGGCCTACGAGGGCGAGGAGCGCGTGCTGGTGCCGAGCCCCAAAGTGGCAACCTACGACCTGCAACCCGAGATGAGCGCCGCCGAGCTCACCGACATCGTGGCAAAGCGAATACGTGAGCACGACGACGCGTTCGTGATCATCAACTACGCCAACCCCGACATGGTCGGGCACACGGGCGTGCTGTCCGCCGCCGTGGCGGCCTGCGAGGCCGTTGACGCCGGCCTGGGTCGTCTGGTGGAGGCCACCCTGGCGCGGGGCGGCGCGCTACTCGTGCTGGCGGATCACGGCAACGCCGAACAGATGCTGGAGCCGGACGGCGGGCCGCACACGGCGCACACCACCAACCCGGTGCCGTGCGTGCTGGTGACCGACGTCCCCGAGCTGGCGGGAGCCAGTCTGCGTGAGGGCGGCGCGCTGGCTGACGTGGCGCCCACCGTGCTCGAGCTGCTGGGTGTGCCGCAGCCAGCGGCCATGACAGGCCGCAGCCTACTCGAAACCTGACGCCAGCCCTGGCCGCCAACCTCGCCGCCTTGGCCTCGTCAGCGGTCAGCCCGTAACGCCAGCAGGGGCACCAGCATCTCTTCGGGTTCGAGCGAGCCGTGCATGCCGCGCAGTCGAGCGACCTCACGGTCGGGCCACAGCGTGGCCGGACCGCGAGCCAGCAGCACCACGTCGCCCACCCGCTGGTGCGCCTCCGGGTGCAGGGTGCCGGGCTCGCCGTAAAGTCCGGCCGCCAGCGCCTCCGCCCCGCGCAGGACCACGAACGCGTCGCCCAGTAGCTCAGCGGCGGCCGCATGCAGGTCTTCCAGCGCTCCGGTGGCGGCGTAGAGGAACACGTGACGCGGCTCGCCCGCCGCACTGGCGGCCAGCAGCGGCTGCAGGGCGGGCAGGTCGGTCAGGTAGCGTTGCCCCGCGAGCGGTGTGCTCATGTGCCCGTGGTCAGCCGTGAGCAGGAACAGGGTGCCCTCACGCGCGGCGGGCGAGAGTTCGTCGAGCAGGCGCCCTAACTGCGGCACGAAAGCGTCGAACAGGCGCCGCACGCTCGGACTGTTAGCGCCGTCGCGGTGCATTAGCGAGTCGAAGTCGGGCATGTAGGCGTACGTGAAGCCGGGGGCGCCGGCGCTGGCCTCGAGGTGCGATCCCAGCAGGGTGAGCATGTCGACCCAGTCGACGTAGCCCCTCACCTCGGCGCCCTCGAACTGCAGTCTCGAGAGCGGGTTGCGGTAGATGCTGGCGGGGGCCAACCCATAGCCGCGCACGCCGCCGGTGGCCAGCAGCTGGTATATCGACGGCGCCCCCCGCATCTGCTCGGGTGTTACGCCCCATCGCTCCAGGTCGCCCAGGTGGGCGCCAGTGTCGTTGGCGGGTTGGAAGAAGAGCATGTTGGCCACCACCCCGAGGCGCGGCAGGCGCTGCGTGAAGCCAACGATGCCGAGGCCGCCCGGCGGGCTGCCGTCTGCCTGGATTACGGTGGTGGCGGCCGTGGTGGTTGAGGGACTGACGGAGGTTAGCGGGCTCGGCAACTGGCCCGGTACTCCGGCTGTGTAGCGCTGCAGCAACCGGTGCAGGCCCGGGTCCGCGGCTGCGAGAAGCTCCTGGAGCTTCAGGTAGCCGAGGCCGTCTATCAGCAGTAGCACCACGTGGCGGGCGCCACCCTGCAGCTCGCTGCGCTCGGCGGTGAGCGTTAGTGGCGGCGAGCGCCAGGGGCCGTTCACTCCCAGCAGTCGACCAACGGTGGCCGGGAGGTTAGCTAGCGAGCCGCCCCCGTAGTCGGGCCACACCCACCGTTCCGGGAACTTCGCTGCCAGCGCCTTGGGTGTGCTCAACGGTGCTCGTCCTCCCCAACTTCTTACCGCCGCCGCGACTCGCGCGGTTCGGCCTAGCTGAAGCAAACGCTACTACAGGCGCGGGGCTAGTCACTGGGCAACGGTCGGCGTGACCCGAGAACGGTGCGCCACGAGAAAGGGCGGGAGTACCCGATCTTCTGGGTACTCCCGCCCCTACCTTCTAGGTTCAGGCTGGACTCAGAAGTCCATGCCGCCCATGTCGCCGCCAGGCATGGCGGGTGCGGGCGCTTCCTTCTCGGGGTGGTCGTAGATGACCACTTCGGTGGTGAGCATGAGCGCGCCGATGGAGGCGGCGTTCTGCAGGGCGGTGCGCGTTACCTTGGCGGGGTCCACGATGCCGGCCTTGAACATGTCGTCGACGTAGCTGTCGGTGGCGGCGTCGTAGCCGTACTTGCCGTCGGCCTTGCCGAGGATGGTGTTCACGACCACGCTGCCTTCAGCGCCGGCGTTAGCGGCGATCTGGCGGGCGGGCTCCTCGAGGGCGCGGATGAGGATGTTGGCGCCGGTGCGCTCGTCGTCCTTGAGGCCCTCGGCGACCTTCTTCACGGCGGCGATGGCGTGGATGAGGGTCACGCCGCCACCGGCCACGATGCCTTCCTCGACCGCCGAGCGGGCGGTGGAGAGGGCGTCCTCGAAGCGGTGCTTCTTCTCCTTGAGCTCGGTCTCGGTAGCCGCGCCGACACGGATGACGGCGACGCCGCCGGCCAGCTTGGCGAGGCGCTCCTGGAGCTTCTCGCGGGCGTAGTCGGAGTCGGTGTGCTCGAGCTCGCCGCGGATGCCCTTGATGCGCGCTTCGATGACTTCGCTGGAGCCGGCGCCTTCGATGATGGTGGTCTCGTCCTTGTTGCTGCGGACGCGCTTGGCGCGGCCGAGCTGGTCGATGCGCACGTTCTCGAGCTTGTGGCCAAGGTCCTCGCTGATGACCTCACCGCCGGTGACGGCAGCGATGTCGCGCAGCATCTCCTTACGGCGGTCGCCGAAGCCGGGCGCCTTGACGGCGGACACGTTGAGGGTGCCGCGCAGGCGGTTGACGATGAGGGTGGCCAGCGCTTCGCCTTCGATGTCCTCAGCGATGATCAGGAGCGGCTTGCCGGTCTGCATGACCTGCTCGAGGACGGGGATGAGGTCCTTGAGGGCGCTTATCTTCTTCTCGTGGATGAGGATGTAGGCGTCTTCGAGGACCGCTTCCATGGCGTCGGAGTCGGTGATGAAGTAGGCGCTGAGGTAGCCCTTGTCGAACTGCATGCCTTCGACGACGTCGAGTTCGGTCTCGAGGGTCTTGGACTCCTCTACCGTGATCACGCCGTCGCGGCCGACCTTGTCCATGGCTTCCGAGATGAGCGTGCCGACCTCGGCGTCGTTGGCGGAGATGGCGGCGACTTCGGCTACGGCCTTGCTGTCCTCGATGGGCTTGGCCATGGTGGCGACGCTGGCGATGGCAGCTTCGACGGCCTTCTCGATGCCGCGCTTGAGGGCCAGCGGGCTGGCGCCAGCGGCCACGTTGCGGAGGCCTTCGCGCACGATGGCCTGGCCGAGCACGGTGGCGGTGGTGGTGCCGTCACCGGTGATCTCGTTGGTCTTGCTGGCGATCTCGATGAGGAGCTTGGCGCCGATGTTCTCCATCGGATCCTTGAGCTCGATGTCCTTGGCGACGGTGACGCCGTCCTTGGTGATGGTGGGGCCGCCGAACTTCTTCTCGAGGACCACGTTGCGGCCCTTGGGGCCGAGGGTTACCTTGACGGCGTTGGCGACGGAGTTAACGCCGCGCTCGAGTGCGCGACGCGCTTCTTCCTTGAAGATCAGGTCTTTTGCCATGTTCTCTCCGGTTCTATCTGAGTCTGGGTCTGTGCTGCGGGTTGCTTACTCTAGGACGGCGTGGATGTCGCGCTGGCTCAGGATCATGAGTTCCTGACCGCCCAGCTCGATCTCGGTGCCGCCGTACTTGGCGAACAGCACGGTGTCGCCGACCTTGACTTCGATGGGTTCGCGGTTACCGTTCTCGAGAAGCTTGCCGCTGCCGACGGCGATGACCTTGCCGCGCTGGCTCTTCTCTTTAGCGGTGTCGGGCAGCACGAGGCCGCTGGCGGTGGTCTGCGGCTCGTCGATGACTTCGACCACGACCTTGTCGCCGATGGGCCTGAGGCTCTTCTTGCTTTCTGCCATGGGTTCCTCCGTTGTCTGTACTTGGGCTTGCTTAGCAGTCTCGCCGTGCGAGTGCTAACACACCCCCAATGTTAGCCAGCGTCCCGGGAGCATGTCAAGCGTAAGTAAAGCAAGGAGGTTTAGTGTGTGGCACTCAACTGTTCTGATAGTGAAGGGGTGCTCGAAGGAGCGTTGCGGGGCCCCCAGAGCGCGCCTCAGCCGCGCCGCACGCCCAGGATGAAACCCGGCACGAAAGCCGCTGCGAACGGGATGTTGAAGGTCAGCAACCCAAGCAAACCCTTCCAGCTGCGCTCCAGCGACTCGGAAGTCAGCAGCGGGTCCACGCGGTCCTGGATCAGCTCCCAGTTCACGTTCACGAACCCCGACCACGCCAGCAGCTGGATGACGATGAAGATAAGCCCCAGGGCCAGGGCCACGAACTTGCCGACCTTCTTCAACGCGTAACCAGCCACGAAACCGGCCACAGCGCCGAACGCGATCTGTTCGACCCACGGGAACACTGAACGGAGTTCGGGCCAGTTCACCGGAAGGAGCGTATCACGCAGCAACTCTCATGACCGACTTGTGGGCTGGGGTAAGATTAGAGGCGTGGCCGAAGCTCGCAGGGTACGCCTTTCCAACGAAGTCCGCGACGCCCTAAACAGAGGCGCGCCCGTGGTCGCGCTTGAGTCGACCATCGTCACGCACGGCCTCCCCCGGCCGCGTAACCTCGAACTCGCGCGCAGGCTCGAAAGCGTCGTGCGCGAAGAAGGCGGAGTGCCCGCCACCCTGGGCGTCGTAGGCGGCGACCTGGTCGTGGGGCTCTCCGACTCCGAGCTCGAACGGCTGGCGTCCGGTGCAGCCGACAAAGCGTCGTTATGGAACCTCGGCGCGCTGCTGGCCCGCGGCGCCGACGCCGGCACGACCGTCGCTACCACCCTGCTCGGCGCGCAACTGGCCGGCATCTCCGTCTTCGCCACCGGCGGCATAGGCGGCGTTCACGACGCCCCCTTCGACGAGTCCGCCGACCTGCCAGCCCTGGCGCGCTACTCGGTCCTCACGGTGTGCGCCGGCCCCAAGAGCATCCTCGACGCCAGCGCCACGCTCGAGCGCCTCGAGACTCTCGGGGTGCCCGTCGTCGGTTACCGCAGTGACACCCTGGCCGGCTTCCTGGTCGAGAACACCGACCTGAGCCTGCCCACACGCGTCGACACCGCCAAGGAAGCCGCCGCCATCCTGGCCGCTAACCGCGATCTGGGCCTCGAGCAGGGCGTGCTGCTGAGCAACCCCGTCAGCCAAGGGCTGAGTCGCTCCGATTTCGACCAGCTCCTGGCCCGCGCCAACGAGAAAGCTCACGCAGCCGGCGTCCGCGGCCGCGAAGCCACACCCTTCATGCTCGCCTCGCTGGCCGAGCTCTCGGAAGGCCGCACGGTCGAAGTGAACCTCAGACTGATAGAAGAGAACACCCGCCTCGCTACGGCCGTGGCTGCGGCCATCACCGCCACAGGCGGCGGTGCCCGGCGCCGGCCATGAGCGAGGGTCGCCTCACCGGAAGCGGCGTGCAGGGCGGCGGCACGGAGCTAGGGCGCATGCTGAAAGAAGGGCGCGCCGAGCGCGGCCTCGAGCTGGCCGACGTAGCCGAGCTGACCCACATAAGGCAGGACTACCTGCGCGCCCTCGAGGAGGGCCGCTACGAAGAACTCCCGGAGGACGTGTACAGCCGCAACTTCGTCAGGCTGTACGCCCAGGCGGTCGGTGTGCCCGCCTCCGAAGCGCTAAGCACGTACCAGTCCGAACGCCAGCGGGCGGGCGGCCTCTCCACCATCGAGGAGCGCCTCGAGAAGGAGCGGCGCGGCGAGCCGCCGCCCCCACCCAAGCGGCGCCGCCTTGACGCTCCGCGCGGACCCCGCATCGGCCCCACCGTTCTCACCGTCCTCCTGGTCTTCAGCCTGGTGGGCCTGGCGGTGTGGGGTTACAACAGCCTCTTCTTCCGAGGCGCCACCACCCCCAACACGCTCGATAGCGGCTCCACCGGTCAGCTGCTGCCCTCCCCCACCCAGGCCGTGCCAGCTCAGCCAGAAGCGCAGCCGAGCACGCAGCAAGGCGGCGCGGCCACGCAACCAGCGGCCAGCGCCGGCACGGTGCTCATAGACGTCACCAGCTCGCCTCCCGGCGCGCGCGTGAGCATCGACGGCTTCCAGCTGCCAGGCGTAACCCCCATCCGCTCCGCGCCCGTGACCGCGCGCGCTGACCGCACCATGCGGGTCGTACTAGAAGGCTACGAACCGTGGGAAGAGTCCGTGGACCTGAGCGAGGGCCGCGCCATCGAAGTCGACCTCACGCAGGTAGCGCCGGCCGCTGGCGACGCGCCCGCCACCCCGTCCGTGGCGCAAGGCCAGCTGGCGCTGAACATCACCGCGCCCAGCTGGCTCGAGGTATACCGCGGCGGCGCCCGCAACCAGGGTGAGCGGCTCGTTTACACCACCGCCCAGCCCGGCGCCAGCTTCACGTTCGACCTGCCCGTCTACGTCTACGTCGGCAACGGCGCCGGCGTGGAGGTCACGGTCGGCGACGCGCCGCCCTTCGTGATGGGATCCTCGGGCGCCATCGTCGGACGTGCGTTCCAGTAGGCCCATTCGCGCCGCGGCGCGTAACATTGATGGCATGAACCCAACCGCAGGCGCGCTGCACCGCCACCTCCGTCACGCACTTCTCGCCGTCTTGCTGTTCGTGCTCGCCGGTCTGGGCAGTGCAGGGGCGCAGACCTACCGCTGGATCGACGTTGTCCAGGACGTAGAGATCACGACAGACGGCTCGGTCCTGGTGACCGACACGCGCACCCTGTGGACCGACGAGGACTTCGGTGAGGCGTTCATCTGCATCGAGCTCGACCCCGGCCAGTCGGTCACGCTGCTCGAGGGCTCGGGCGCCGTGAGCAGCGGGCCCGGCGCGCGGGCGTTCCAGCAGCCCTGCGCGGGCGGCACCGAACTGGTGGTGCGCAACGACCGGCGCGTGCAGGAGCGCCGCGTGCGCTTCGTGTACCGCCTAGACGGCGTCATCGACTACTACAGCGACGTGGTTCAGTGGTACTGGAACATCCTCGAGCAGGAGCATCCGCAAATACGCGGCTACCAGCTCACAGTGCGCATACCGGGAAGCATGCAGGAGCCGTACGACGCCTACGTGCACCGCTACGGCAACCTCGAGCTGCCCGAAGTCATTCTGAGCGACAACCGTGACGTGCTGAGCGTCTCCTTCGACCGAGTACCCGACGGCGACGGCGTCGAGATCCGCTACCTCATGGACCCGACGCTGTTCCTGCGTCAGGGGACAGAGCCGGGATTCGAGGAGCTGCTGCTGGACGAAGCGCGCGTGGCCGGGGTGCAGACGTGGCTCGCCACCAGGCGGCGACCCGAGTGGGGCGCCATCCCGCTGGCGCTACTCGGCCTCGTGGGGGCCGGCATCGGCAGGCAGTACCGCAAGGTCGGCCGCGAGCCACGCACAGCGGTGATGAAGTACCCGTTCGAGCCGCCCTCAGACCTGCCGCCAGCCGCGGTAGCCACGATCCAGGACCAGAGCTACGGCCAGGGACGCATGGGGCCAGCGTTCCACGCCACCATCATGGACCTCATGCGGCGCGGTTACGGCGAGTTCCAGCCGCGCAACCGGTCTAAAGTCGACATTCAACTGCATCCCGAACGGCCGAAAGAGGACCTCCTCGCGTTCGAGGCCTCCGTGCTCGAGTACCTGCGCCGCGCCAGTGACCCGCTTCACCACAAGGTCACGCACGAGCGCCTGCGCAAGTACTCGCAGAGCCACGCCACCACCTTCATGCCCAAGTGGGGCAAGAGCGTACGCAAATGGCTGGAGGGCCAGCGCGGCGGCCAGCTCACCACCGCCGAGAGCCGCCAGGCGGCGAAGCGCTGGGCGGGTTACGCGGCACTGACCGCCATCGTGCCCGGCATCCTCATATTCGTGACCGACAGGGGCGCCACGGCCATGATGGTCGTAGGCGTCGGCCTCCTGCTGGCGCTGGCCGTAGTAGCTCTGACCGCGCTACCCGCCTGGCGGCCAGAGATCGCTCAGGAGGTCGGGGAGTGGCAGGGCTTCAAGCGCACCCTCACCGACTACACCCGCATGAAGGACGCCCCCCTCGACTTCTTCAAGCTGTGGGACGTGTACTACGCCTACGCTGCGGCCATGGGAGTGGCCGAGCAGTACCTCAAGACCCTGCAGAAGGCGGCGCCCCTAGCTGGCGTCGACGAAGGCGCCATCGTGCGCTCGGCCACCTGGCTCAGCGCCACCAGCACCGGCAACATCACCTCGCTCGCCGGGCTCTCGCGCTCGATCAACTCACTCAGCAGCTCCCTCAGTTCCGCCTCGGCCTCTGCGTCGTCCGGCGGCTCCTCGTCCGGCGGTGGCGGCGGCGGTGGGGGCGGCAGCTCCGGCGGCCGCTGAACCAGCGGCGCAGCTCACAAGGGCGCACACTGTCGGGCCGTGGCGGCCGACCCTCAGCCCGACACTGACCCCGTGGCGACGACCTCCTGGTAGAACCTGAACGACGCCTTCGGCGTGCGGCTCAGCGTTTCACGGTCGAGGTGCACCAGCCCGAAGCGGCTGCGGAAGCCGTCAACCCATTCGAAGTTGTCGACCAGGGTCCACACGAAGTAGCCGCGCACCCTGCAGCCAGCGCCGATGGCCTCCTTAACGGCCAGCAGGTAACGCCGCAGGTACTCGACCCGCTTCCGGTCGGCCACGCTGCCGTTCCTAACTGGCGGATCGGGGTAGGCGGCCCCGTTCTCCGTGATCACCAGCGGCAGCTCCCCGTAGCGCTCGGTGAGCTCATGCAACTGGCGCGTTAGCGCCTCCGGGGCGACTTCCCAGCCCATGCCCGTGGTCTCCACCCCGGGCGGCGCCGCAACGACCTCGATGCCGATGGGCCCGTCGCCCGCCGCGACGCGCTGGACGGTGTAATGGTTGACGCCCAGCACGTCGATATCCTGCCGCATCACCGCCTCGTCGCCGGCGCGCGTCACCGCCTCGAGCAGAGGCGCCAGCAGCGGCGGGTACTCGCCGAGCAGCAGCGGGTCGAGGCTGGCGCGGTTATAGGCCTGGTCCGCCAGTCCGGCCGCGGCCTGATCGTCTTCGGAGTCCGAGGCGGCGAGGATCGGCTGCAGGTTAACGACCGTGCCGAGTGGCCACTCGCCCATTTCGCGCAGGCGCATGAGCCCCTCGCCCACCGCGAGGTTCTGGTGGTGCACGGCCGCCAGGTAGTTAGAGAGACCCGTGAGGCCGGGAGCGTGCCTTCCCGCCAGGTGCCCCAGCAGCGCGTGCACGTTCGGCTCGTTAAGCATGAGGAAGGTGTCTACGCGGTCACCGAAGCGCTCGGCCACCAGTTGAGCGTAGTCGGCGAACCAGTACGTCACGTCGCGCTGTGTCCAGCCGCCCAGCTCCTGTAGCGCCGCCGGCAGGTCCCAGTGGTACAGGCACACCCACGGCGCTACACCCGCACCCACCAGCTGGTCGAGCAGCCGGTCGTAGAAGTCGAGGCCCGCCGCGGCTGGCTTGCCGCGTCCCGAGGGCAACAGCCTGGGCCACGACACCGACAGCCGGTAGGCACCAACGCCGAGCTCGGCGATAAGCTCCACGTCCCTCTCGTAGCGGTGGTAGTGGTCTGTCGTAACGTCGCCCGTGCTGCCGTCGGCCACGTTGCCGGGCACATGCGCGAAGTGGTCCCAGATAGACGCGCCCTTGCCCCCGGCGGCGGCTGCACCCTCGATCTGGAAGGCTGAAGTAGAAACGCCCCACACGAAGTCGGTTGGGAAGTCGGTCATCAGATGGGCTCCGCCACCAACTTACCGCGCGCCCGCGGCGCGGCGCGGTGCGGGCCCGCCCTCACGCACGGGCCCGCGTGGGCGCACCCCTTTGACGGCGCCACCACGAACGGGCGAAGCTAGGCCAGGTATGAACCGAGAGAACCTACAAGCCAACCCAGCAACCCGTAACGAGCCATCACCCAGCGCCAGTGGGCCGCTGAACGCTCAGCAGGCCGCCGGCGCGGGCGCGCTGCTGGTGGGCCTAGGGATCGCGCTGGGCGCGTTCGGCGCACACAGCCTGGAGGGGCTAGTTTCCGCCGCGCGGCTGGAGACGTTCCAGACCGCAGTGCGCTACCAGATCTACTCCGGTCTGGGTCTCATGCTGCTGGGCCAGTTCGCCCGACTGGGGAGGGGGGCGCCGCGCGCCGCCCTCACTGTGCTCGCGGGCACGCTGGTGTTCTGCGGCAGCCTGTACCTGCTGGTGGCCGGCGCGCCCGGCTTCTTCGGTGCGGTGGCCCCCGTTGGCGGCGGCCTCATGATCGCCGGTTGGCTGGTCGCCGCCTGGCGCCTATGGCGCAGTTGAGAGCGGTGTGACGAACGCGAGCGGCCCGGTGGCGCCCCCAACCGCCTCGGCTCCGCCCGCGACCCGGCGGGTGTGGCTGGTCCTGGCGGTGGCTCTGCTCGCCGTCAGCCTGGCTGCCATCTACATTCGGCTCGCGGACGCACCCGGCGTGGTGGTGGCGCTTTACCGCATGGCCATCGCTGCCGCCGTGATGCTGCCGGTGACCTTACGGGGCCTGCGCCGCACGCCTCTTAGGGCTCGCACGGCCTGGCTTACTGTGGCTGCGGGCGCGCTGCTGGCGCTGCACTTCGCCAGCTGGATCTCGTCGCTCTCGTTCACTTCGGTCGCCGCCAGCGTCTCGCTGGCGTCCACCCAGCCGCTCTGGATGGCGCTGCTGGCCTGGCTGTTCTTGGGCACGGCCCCGACGCTCGGAGTGCTGGTGGGCGTGCTGCTGGCGGTGGCTGGCGCGGCCACCATCGGCTTCGGCGACATGTCGGGCGGCACAGAGCCGCTGCTAGGCGACGCACTGGCGCTGTTAGGGGCCGTGGCGGGCGCCGGCTACATCCTGCTGGGCCGCGCCGTTCAGAGGTTAGGCGTCGGCCTCGACGCCTACGCCGGCACCGCCTACGGCGTGGCGGCCCTGATGCTGCTGCCGCTGCCCGCGCTGTTCGGTCACGACTACCTGGGCTACCCGTGGGCCACCTACGGCTGGATCGTGCTGCTGGCCCTCATGCCGCAACTCGTGGGCCACACGGGCATCAACTACGCCGCCAAGCACTTGGACCCGACGGTGGTGGCCACCGCCATGCTGCTCGAACCGCTCGGTTCGGGCCTGCTGGCTCTGCTGGTGTTCCGCGAGGTGCCCTCCGCCCTAACGCTGGTGGGCGCGGGGATCCTCCTAGTGGGGGTGCTCCTGACGCTCAGGTCTGCGCGGGAGGACCGCAGGCCCCGCGGTGTCAGGCCGGGTGGCGCGGCCGCCCGTGCGGCACCGTCAGCTGCGGTGGTGCCCACCGCCACGGAGTCGCGCGAACCGCCTGAGTGAACGTCCTGAAAAACCTTTGACTACGTGCAAAATTCCACTAAATCTGCTAGGATGGTTCACGTGCATGTGTATGGCGGAGCCCCCATCAAGCCCACCAGAACACAAGCGGAAACCCCAATAACACCGAACTCTACCAGCAGCTGAGGCGTGCGCCTGCACTGCGCCGTTGCCAGGGCGCCTCTGATTGAAGGGAGCGTAATACATTGAAGGACACGGGTAAAACGTTCAAGATGGGCGACCGGGTCGTCCTCCCCCCTTACGGCGTGGGACTCGTAGCTGGCACGACCATGCGCACGGTCGGCGGCACCAACCAGCAGTACTACCAGGTGGACTTCCCTAACGGCACGTCGCGCGCTTACGTGCCCGTGAGCGCGCCTCAGGGAACCGGCCTGCGTCCGGCTCTGACGCGCGAAGAGGTGCAGAGCGTGCTCGAGCGCCTTCAGAACGGCCGGATCACTCTGCCTAAGCAGTGGGCCGCGCGCCACCGCAAGGTCACCGACCTGCTAACCACCGGCGACCCTTACCAGATCGCCACGCTGGCCAGCGAACTGCGTCGCTGGGACCTCGAACGGGGACTCCCAGACCTGGACCGCCAAGCGTACCGGCGTGCCATCAGGCTACTCGCTGGCGAGATAAGCGCCGTGCTAGACGTAACCGAGCAAGCTGCCCGCGAGCTGATGGACGTGGGCGAGGAAGACGGCCTGAACTGAGCGGCTGCCGTCCCGGCTAGCTCCGCTCATCGCCTGCTCCCTGCCCGGCCCGCTGACTCTTGAGCCAGCGCAGAGCGATAGCGTAAGCCGCGTAGTGGTCAATAGGCACCGAAGGCGAACGCATACCTACCGGCACGAGCCGCGCCCACCAGCGCGGCTCGTTCTGTTGGAAGTAAAGCGTGCGCGCCTCGAGGCTGGTGCCCGCCTCTGGCACCAGTTCGACTTCGAGTCCCCTGGCGCGTAATCTCGCTGCTAACTCGCGGCTACCGGTGCCGTCGCCTACCAGCACCGTAGCGCCGGGAGGTACCGTTACGGCGTCGAGTCGCTCCGGCGCGAGCACCTCGCCCTCCAGCATGGCGCCCGTTTCCGTCACGAACGCCACGCCCAGGTTCCTACCGGGGTCGAAAGCAACGATCATCTTGGCAAACCGTACCAGTTAAACAAGCGCGGGGCCCCATTCTGGGGCCCCGCGCACGGTTCTCGGCTCAGGCGCGTGTAGCGCCCGGCGGCTCGAGGGTCAGCTGGCGCTGTCGCCGGCCTGCGGCTGCTCCGGAGCCTGCCGCGGGGTGCTGACCGGGTCAGGCAAGCGTGCGGGAGCGTCCTTGAGCTTCTCCAGCGAGCGGTCGTCGGCCACGCGCGTGTTGCGGATGGCGGCCAGGCCAGTGCCGGCAGGCACCAGGCGGCCCAGGATGACGTTCTCCTTCATGCCTACCAGGTCGTCGGACTTGCCAGCCAGCGCGGCCTCAGTGAGCACGTGGGTGGTGTGCTGGAACGAGGCGGCCGAGAGCCAGCTCTTGGTAGAGAGCGACGCCTTGGTGATGCCGAGCAGCAGCGGCTTCCAGCCGGCCGGGGTCTTGCCTTCGGCCAGCAGAGCCTCGTTCACCTCTTCGACGTCGAAGCGGTCCACCGTCTGACCTTCGAGGTACGGGCTGTCGCCCGACTCGAGGATCTCGACGTACTTGAGCATCTGCCGCACGATCACTTCGATGTGCTTGTCGTGCACGCTCACGCCCTGGCCGCGGTAAACGTTCTGGATCTCGTTCACGAGGTAGGCCTGAACGGCGTCGGGTCCGCGCGCCTCGAGGAGGTCGTGCGGGTTCTTGCTGCCGCGCGTGAGCGCGTCGCCAGCCTCGACCTTATCGCCGTCCTTGGGCAGCACCCGCACGTTGCGGTCGACCTTGTAGGCGCGGCTGAACTCGCCGTCCTCGGAGGTGACCGTGATGCGGATCTTGTCCTCGTCCTCGGCCAGCTCGACCACACCGTCGAGTTCGGAGATGGTGGCCTTGACCTTCGGCTTGCGGGCCTCTACCAGCTCGATCACGCGCGGGAGACCCTGCGTGATGTCGGCGCCGGTGGCGATACCGCCCGTGTGGAAGGTGCGCATGGTGAGCTGCGTGCCCGGCTCGCCGATCGATTCGGCGGCGATGACGCCCACGGCTTCGCCGAGGCTGACCTCGCGCATCATCGACAGGTCGAGGCCGTAGCACTTGCGGCACACGCCCGCGCGCGTCTGGCAGCTGAGGGGGCTGCGCACCTCGATGCCCTGCATTTCGGGCAGGTCCTTCATGGCGCGCACGATGGCGTTCACGTCTTCCTTGTACAGCGCAGAACCGGCGGCTAGCGTCACGTCGCCGAGGTCGACGTCGGAAGCGAGGTGCCGACCGTACAGGCTCATCTCGATCTGGCCCTTAGGACGCGCCTTCTCGCCCTCGTACAGCGGGATGGTCTCGAAGTCGGCGGTGCCGCAGTCGTCCTCGCGCACGACCACCTCGTGACCCACGTCGACCAGCTTGCGTGTCAGGTAGCCCGAGTCGGCGGTGCGCAGCGCGGTGTCGGCGCCGCCCTTACGGGCGCCGTGCGTTGAGATGAAGTACTCGAGCACGTCGAGACCCTCGCGGAAGTTCGCGCGGATGGGCAGTTCGATGGTCTCGCCCGACGGATCCGACATGAGCCCGCGCATGCCGGCCAGCTGCCGGATCTGCTGCGGCGTGCCACGGGCACCGGACTGAGCCATGACGTACAGCGGGTTGAACGGCATGTTCTCCCGGAAGTTCTCGAACACGGCTTCCTTGACGTCTTCACTCGTCTGGTTCCACAGGCGCACGACCTGCTGGTAGCGCTCCTGCTCGTTCACGAAGCCGCGGTTGTAGGCGGCCGTGATCTTCTCGAGCTTGGCCTGCGCTTCGGCCAGGAGTTCCTTCTTCTTGGGCGGGATGGCGACGTCGTCGATACCGATGGTGATGCCCGAGGTGGTGGAAAGCTCGAAGCCGTACTGCTTGAGGCCGTCCAGCAGAGCGGCGGTGCGTTCGATGCCGAGGCGCTTGAAGCTCTCGAGCACCAGGTCGCGCAGCGCGCCGCGCTCGTACACGGTGTCGTAACGCAGCAGGTCCTTAGGCACCTCGCCGCCGGCCTCTAGGGTCTCCTTCACCATGCGAGCGAAGAAGAGGCGCCCGGGGCTGGTCTCGATGACCTCGCCGTCGACGCGCACGCTAACAACGTCCTGCATATCGATAAGGTGCTGCTCGACGGCCAGCAAGGCTTCGTCGACCCCGCTGAACCAGTAGATGAGCCGGCCGACGCTGGTCTCCTTACCCGCCACCGTGATGGTGGAGTTGAGGTCGACCTTGCCTTCCTCCCACGCCTTGATGGCGTCGGCTTCCGCCTTGAACTCGGCGCCGATGCCGCGGTGGCCCGTGTGGAGTTGCGTGAGCACGTAAAGGCCGAGGATGATGTCGCGGGTGGCCTGCACGTTGGGGTTGCCGTGCGCCGGGCTGAGGAGGTTGTGGCTCGAGAGCATCTGCAGGCGCGCTTCGGACTGCGAGTAGACGCTGAGCGGCACGTGGATGGCCATCTGGTCGCCGTCGAAGTCAGCGTTGAACGCTTCGCACACGAGCGGGTGCAGCTGGATGGCCTGGCCCTCTACCAGCACCGGTTCGAACGCCTGGATGCCGAGGCGGTGCAGCGTGGGGGCGCGGTTGAGGAGCACCACGCGGTCCTTGATGACCTCTTCCAGGGCGTCCCACACTTCGTCGCGGGCGTCGCGGTAACGCTCGAGCATCTTGCGGGCGCTCTTGATGTTGCTGACGATGCCGCGCTCCTCGAGCTTCTTGAAGAGGAACGGCTTGAACAGCTCGAGCGCCATGCGCTTGGGTACACCGCACTGGTGCAGCTTGAGCTGCGGGCCGACCACGATGACCGAGCGGCCCGAGTAGTCGACGCGCTTACCGAGCAGGTTCTGACGGAAGCGGCCCTGCTTGCCACCGAGCAGGTCGGTGAGGCTGCGCAGAGGCCGGTCGGAGCCGGGGTGCACCACGGCGCTGCCGCGGCGGCCGTTGTCGATCAGGGCGTCAACAGCTTCCTGCAGCATGCGCTTCTCGTTACGCACGATCATCTCGGGCGCGCCCTGCTGCATGAGCTTCTTGAGGCGGTTGTTGCGGTTGATGAGCCGGCGGTACAGGTCGTTCAGGTCTGACGTGGCGAAGCGGCCGCCCTCGACCTGCACCATGGGGCGCAGGCTGGGGGGCATGATCGGCACGGCCTCGAGCACCATCCACGCCGGCTGGTTGTCGGAGTTGCGGAACGCGCGGGTGATCTCGAGCCGCTTACGCGCCTTGGCGCGCTTGTGGCGGCTCTGCGAGGTCATCTCCTCGGCCAGCTCCGTCTCGAGCTGCTCGAGGTCGAGCGACTCGAGGAGTTCTTTGATGGCTTCGGCGCCCATCTTGGCTTCGAAGTCGTAGCTCTCGATGACGCGCACCTGGCGCCTCACGAGGTCGATCTCTACGCGGCCTTCGATGTCGGCCTTGATGCGGCCATCGTCGGCCAGGTCGTCGCCTACGCGCACGCGGTCGCCGTTCACCACGATCGGCTCGTCCTCGTACGGGTACACCCGCGCGCGCGAGACGATGATGCTGGCCGGGTGCGACAGGCGCACGGTGCCGGCAGCGGCAGCGATGATCTCCTGGGCGGCGTCGATGGCGCCGACGACCTTCTCGCCGGGCACCACGGTGGCGCCGTCGCCCACCAGCACGTGCATGGTCGGGTTGGTCTCGTGGACCTCGGAGCGCTCCCACACGACCTTGAGGGTCACGGTGGAGCTAACGCCCTTGGCCTTCGCGGCGCGCAGGGTGGCGGTAGCGGCCTTCGGCAGGCTCAGCGTGGTGCCGGCAGCGGCGCGCGCCAGCTCGTCGCCCTCCTCCACGAACTCGCCGGCGCCCACGGAGGGCTCCATGCCGGCGGGCAGCAGGTAGGAGGCGAGTTCCTCCTCGGTGTCGGCGTCACGCACGATGAGAACGCCGCCGTCGGAGCCTATGGGCAGGAGCTCGACTATGCCCTCTTCGTTGGCGTTGACCACCAGGGCTTCGGTCAGCTCAGCTAGCGGCTGGCCACCCGAGTAGCTCTCCTCCTCGATGAACTCCTTCTTGGGGAGCACGATGCGGGCGTCACGCGCCTCCTGGTAGTCGAGGGTCACTCGGCGCGGGAAGCGGTACTGCGCGATGCCGGCGATCTTGGCCTTGAGGCCCTTGGCGAGCTGCTGACCCTGCTCGACCCATTCGCCGTCGCCTACTACGGCGTCCTCGCCGCCGGAGACCGTGTAGGTCTCCTGCAGGCCGTAACGCAGCTGGCGGTACTCCTCGTCGCTGAGGAGGTCACCGCGCTTTAGGGGCCGACCGTCGGTCAGGCGCGCCTCGGCGGCGTCGGTCACGATGTACTTGGCGAAGTAGAGCACCTGCTCGAGCTGCGCCGTGCTGAGGTTGAGGAGGCCACCCACCTTGTTGGGGATGTCCTTCACGTACCAGATATGCGCGCAGGGCGTGGCCAGCTCGATGTGGCCCATGCGGTAGCGGCGCACGGTGGCGCGGGTTATCTCGACCCCGCAGCGCTCGCACGTCTTGCCCGCGAAGCGCTGACCGCGGTACTTACCGCAGGAGCACTCCCAGTCCTTCTCGGGACCGAAGACGCGCTCGTCGAAGAGGCCGTCGCGTTCGGGTTTGAGCGTGCGGTAGTTGATGGTCTCAGGCTTGGTTATCTCACCGTAGCTCCAGTCGCGGATCGTCTTGGGTGAGGCGATCCTGATCTGGACCTGCGTGAACTCCCTGGGCTGTTCTCTCATACGCGTCCCCTCACGGAATGCGGGCTTGTTCTGATCGCTCACCAGTGCCGTCCTGACTCGTCGAAGATGCTGACGGGCTTGTCGTCGGCGTCGAGCACGCTAACGTCTAGGCCGAGCGAGTGGAGCTCCTTCACGAGCACCTTGAACGACTCGGGGATGGTGGGTTCGAGGACGTCGTTACCCTTCACGATGGCCTCGTAGGCCGCGTTGCGGCCGTCGATATCGTCGGACTTGATGGTGAGCATCTCCTGAAGCGTGTGCGAGGCGCCGTGGGCCATGAGCGCCCACACTTCCATCTCGCCCAGGCGCTGACCACCGAACTGCGCCTTGCCGCCCAGCGGCTGCTGGGTGATGAGCGAGTAGGGGCCGGTGGAGCGGGCGTGCATCTTGTCCTCGACCATGTGGTAGAGCTTCATGATGTACATGATGCCGACCACGATCGGGGCGTCGATGGCCTCGCCGGTGCGGCCGTCGAACAGCACGTTCTTGCCGGAGCGCGCCAGCGCGCGGTGCGCCTCCTCGGCTGAGAGGTCGCGGTCGATGACGCCGAGCTTGCCGGCGCGGCGGTAGACCTCGGTCTCGCGGATGTCGGCCTCGAAGCCGGCCTGGCGGTTAGCGGCGATCTCGCGGTCAGCCGCCTCTTCCAGCAGGTCCTTGATCTCGTGCTCCGTGGCGCCGTCGAACACGGGCGTCACGTACGAGACGCCGTTATGCCGCGCGGCCATGCCGAGGTGGGTCTCCAGGATCTGCCCGAGGTTCATGCGCGAGGGCACGCCGAGCGGGTTGAAGACCATGTCAACGGGGGTGCCGTCGGCCATGAACGGCATGTCTTCGGGGGCGAGGATCTTGGCGACCACGCCCTTGTTCCCGTGGCGGTTGGCCAGCTTGTCGCCCTCGATCAGGCGCCGCTTCTGCGCCACGTACACGCGCACCATCTCCTGCACGCCGGGCCTGAGTTCCACGCCGGGGTCGCCGCGCTGGAAGCGCACGGTGCGCAGCACGATGCCGCCGTCGCCGGGCGGCACCTTCAGTGAAGTGTCCTTAACTTCCTTGGCCTTCTCCCCGAAGATGGAGCGCAGCAGGCGCTCTTCTGGGGTGGGGTCCTTCTCGCCCTTGAAGCTCGTGTGGCCCACCAGGATGTCGCCCTGGCGCACTTCGGCGCCGATGCGCACCACGCCGTCCTCGTCGAGGTCGCGCAGCGCGGCCTCGGAAAGGCCCGGTATGTCGCGGGTGATCTTCTCGGGGCCGAGCTTGGTGTCGCGCGCTTCCTTCTCGAACTTCTCGATGTGCACGCTAGTGAAGGCGTCGGAGCGCACGAGGTTCTCGGACAGCACGATGGCGTCCTCGAAGTTGTAACCGTCGAACGGCATGATGGCTACCAGCACGTTCTGACCGAGCGCCAGGCGGCCGACCTCGGAAGCGGGGCCGTCGGCGATGACCTGGTCCTTGACGACCTTGTCGCCCAGGTTCACCACGGGCCGCTGGTTGAGGTTCGTGTTCTGGTTAGAGCGCTGGAAGCGGGTGAGGTGGTACTCGGTCTCGACGCCCTTGGCGCCCTCCACGACCACGCGGTTAGCGTCGACGTAGGTGACCGTTCCGGGCGCCTCGGCCACTGCCACGGTGCCGGAGTCGCGCGACACGCGCTCCTCCACCCCGGTGCCCACGTAGGGCGCCACGGCGCGGATGAGCGGCACGGCCTGCGACTGCATGTTGGAACCCATGAGCGCGCGGCCGGCGTCGTCGTGCTCGAGGAACGGGATCAGCGCGGTGGGAACGGAGACGATCTGCTTGGGCGAGACGTCCATGTAGTCGACTTCGTCGGCTGTGAGGAACACCGGATCGCCGAGCTTGCGCGCCACGATGGTCTCGGTAGCGAAGTGGCCGTCGTCGGTGAGCGGGGTGTTGGCCTGCGCCACGAGAAACTTGTCCTCGTCGTGCGCGTCGATGTACACCACCTCGTCGGTCACGCGGCCCTTCTCCACCTTGCGGTAAGGCGCCTCGATGAAGCCGAGCTCGTTCACGCGCGCGAAGCTGGCGAGCGACGTGATGAGGCCGATGTTGGCGCCTTCCGGCGTCTCGATCGGGCAGATGCGGCCGTAGTGCGTGCGGTGCACGTCGCGCACGTCGAAGCCAGCGCGTTCGCGGGTGAGGCCGCCCGGTCCGAGGGCGGAGATGCGGCGCTTGTGGCGCAGTTCAGAGAGCGGGTTGACCTGGTCCTTGAACTGGCTGAGCTGGCTGCGGCCGAAGAACTCGCGCAGGGCCGCCACGATGGGGCGGCTGTTCACGAGCTTCTGCGGCGTGGCGGCGTCGGGGTTGCCGAGCAGCATGCGCTCGCGCACGCCGCGAGCCATGCGGCCGAGACCCACGCGGATCTGATCGGCCACGAGTTCGCCCACTGTGCGGATGCGGCGGTTACCGAGGTGGTCGATGTCGTCGGCTTCGTAGCCGTCGGCGCCGGCCTGCAGGTTGACGAGGTACTGCAGCGTGGTGACCAGGCCGTAGTCCACGAACTTGCCGTCGACGAAGCCGAGCAGCGTGTTCGATTCGTGCTCGAGGCCGAGCTTCTTGTTCATCTTGAAGCGGCCGGCGTCGCCCAGGTCGTAGCGGCGCGGGTCGGCCAGCAGCCCGAAGAGGTACTGGGTTGCCTTGTCGACCTTGGGCGGGTCGCCCGGGCGCAGCACGGTGAAGAGCCTGAGCAGCGCCTCGTCGGGGTTGATGCCGGCGGCGCCTTCGTTCTCGAGGGTGGCGTCGATGATCGATTCGTTGCCCGCGAACAGGTCGCGGATCTGAGCGTCGGAGTACCCGAGCACGCGGAGGATCAGGGTGAAGTGGAACTTGCGCTTGTTCACCTTCATCCACAGCACGTTCGAGTTATCGAACTCGACCTCGATCCAGGGGCCGCGCTTAGGCATGGGGATGATGCTGGCGGTGAACCGCGACACGCCCGTGGTGCCCTGTGCGGTGGTGAAGTACACGCCGGGGCTGCGGTGGATCTGCGACACGATCACGCGGTCGGCGCCGTTGATGATGAACGACCCGTCCTCGGTCATGAGCGGCAGGTCGCCCAGGAAGACCTCGTCTTCCTTGATGAGGCCCGTGTCCTTATGCACCAGTTGCAGCTTGGCGAACAGGCCGGAGTGGTAAGTGAGGTCCTTCTCGCGACACTCGTCGGGGCCGTACTCCGGCTCCTGGAGGCGGTACTCGAGGAAGTCGAGGGCGAGGTCGGTCTGCCGCCCGCGCTCCGTCTCGTCGATGGGGAACACCTCGCGGAAGGCGGCCTGCAGGCCGAGGTTCTCGCGCTGCTCAGGCGGGGTGCCGCGCTGCAGCAGGCTGTCGTATGAGGTGATCTGGATGTTCGTCAAGTTCGGCAGTTCCAGGATCTCCTTGATCCTGCCGAAGGTTCGGATTTCGCGCATCTTCATCCCTTCACTCGAGTAGGGGTCAGGTTGCCGGTCGTGATCTGGAGTCGCGCCGCTGGCTTGCGGGTGTGGGCCGACCGCCGGCCCGCGTACGCGCCCCCTTGTGCAAGAGAGCTTGGTTGCTTGTAATATTCAGGGGAAGGGGCGGTGCCTGCGGGCGCTGCGAAGCCGCCATGGAGCCGTGCACCACGCTCTATTTGGCGCGGTGATCGCGGTGATTGGTTTGTCATCGTGTGGCCTTCCCCAGAGTCAAGATATCGCCTCCCGGCGACCGGCAAAGTGAGGTCGACGAGAGTTCGGCGTCCGCACAGCAACGTGCGGCCGCGAAACCGGTGCGAATCGCCTGCCCATCCAACCTCCACTTTCGCCAGCTACTTCCGTCGCGCGGGGACCAGTTGCGTGTTTCCGTACTGCTTCGTTACCAGTCACTTCGGGACCGAGGGCTGACTCAAACTCGAAGTATAGCAGCGAACCTTTGAGTCCGCGGTGTTGCGCGCTGCTTCGCGGCCGGAGCCGCTTGGCGTGTACTTTTGGCCGGTGGCGGCGGACTTTTGGGTCCGCCGCGTCCCTGGCCGGTGGCGGCCGGTGGCCGCCTGCATCCGGTGCGATGTGCCCGCCCGGGCCGTTACTGACCCCGACGAGCGAGCACTCGCTTACTTGACCTCGACGGTGGCGCCCGCAGCTTCGAGCTTGGTCTTGATCTCTTCGGCTTCTTCCTTGCTCACGCCTTCCTTGACAACGCCGGCCGACTCGACCAGGTCCTTGGCTTCCTTGAGGCCGAGGTCCGTGATGGCGCGCACTTCCTTGATGACGTTGAGCTTCTTGTCGCCAGCGCTCTTGATGGAGACCGTGAACTCGGTCTGCTCTTCGGAGGCGGCAGCACCGGCGTCGCCACCGGCGGCGGCACCGGCCGTCATCATGCCCATGGGCATGGCGGCGGCGGCTTCGACGCCCCAGGTTTCCTTCAGTCCGTCTACCAGTTCCACCAGCTCGAGAACGGTCAGGCCGCTGAGCTGATCAATCACTGCTTGCTTGTCGAAAGCCATTAGGCTCCTCCTTCTTCCTTAACCTTGTCTGCGTAGTTGTTGATTACCGTTACCAGGTTCCGCTGCGGACCTTCCAGCACACCGACCAGCTGCTGCATCGGTGCGAGGAGCAGGCCGACCAGTTGCGACTGGACCTCCTGCTTGGTCGGCATCTTGGAAACGCGCTCCAGCGCGTCCTCGCCGAGGATGCTCCCCTCGAGGCGCCCGCCCTTGCTTACGGGCAGCTCCTTCGCGTGGGCCTTAGCGAACGCGGTGATGGCCTTGACAGGCGCAGCCATCTCCTCGCCCACCAGGACGAGGGCCGTAGGGCCCTTGAGAACATCGTCGAACCCCTCCACGCCTTGCTCCTTGAGCACGACGTTGATGAGGGTGTTCTTAGCGACGAGGATCTTGCCTCCCGCAGCGCGGACCGCGTTGCGGAGGTTGCCAAGATCGTCAGCGGAGAGGCCCTGGTAGTCCACCAGGAAGAACGTCTTGGCGTCGCCTAACTGCTCACGCAGATTGGCAACCGACGCGTCGTTCCTTGGGTTGGCCATGGTGTACCTTTTGCCTCTCACTTACTCGAATGTGATCCGAAGGCTTTTCCTTCGAACCGGCCGCGAAACGCTTGCTAGTGCTCAGGCTCGCGCCTTCGCCTTCACGTCTCGGCAGGATCTTTAAGCCCTGGCAGGCCCCTGCTGTCTCCAACGCCAGAGGTGCTAGCTTGCGCCGCGCACCGGGATGCCAACGAATCAGGCCTCGGCAGTAGCGCCGCTCAGCGCCACACGGACGCTGGGACCCATGGTCGAGGTCAGGAAGATGGTGCGGAGGTACTGGCCCTTGGCGCTGTCGGGCTTGGCGGCCTCGACGGCGCTGCGCAGGGCAGCGAGGTTCTCGGTGAGCTGTTCGGGGCCGAACGACGCCTTGCCGATCGGGGCGTGCACCACGCCGGTCTTATCGGAGCGGAACTCGATCTGGCCCGCCTTGAGGGCGCGCACGATGCCGCCGATGTCGGGACCGACGGTGCCGGCCTTCGGGTTGGGAAGCAGGCCGCGGGGACCGAGCACCCTACCGAGCTTGGAGCCGATGGCGGCCATCATGTCGGGGGTGGCTACGACAGCGTCGAAGTCCATCCAGCCGCCCAGGATGCGGTCGATGACTTCCTGACCACCCACGAAGTCGGCGCCAGCTGCTTCCGCAGCGGCGACCCCTTCGCCCTGGGTGACGGCCAGGACCCGGACGGTCTTGCCGGTGCCGTGAGGCAGAGCGACGGTGCCGCGCACGTTCTGATCGGACTTGCGCGGGTCGATTCCTAAGCGGAAGTGGGCCTCTACGGTCTCGTCGAACTTGGCGGTAGCCAGTTCCTTCACGAGGCTGGTGGCCTCGGCGGGCTGGTAGAGCCGGTCGCGATCGACCTTGCCTTCAACCGCGCGGTAACGCTTGCCACGCTTAGCCATCAGTTCGGCGCCCCTTCCACGGTCACGCCCATAGAGCGGGCGGTGCCGGCGATGATGCGGGCTGCGGCCACCTCGTCGGCGGCGTTGAGGTCGGCCATCTTCTTGCGACCGATCTCGAGGCACTGGTCCCAGCTGAGCTTGCCGACCTTGTTGCGGTGCGGCTCGCCCGAGCCCTTAGCCAGGCCGGCGGCCTTCTTGATGAGGAAGCTGGCAGGCGAGGTCTTGGTGGTGAACGTGAAGGAGCGGTCGGCGTAGATGACTATCTCGACCGGCACCACGTCGCCGGCCATAGAGGCCGTGGCGGCGTTGTACTCCTTGACGAACTGCATGATGTTGGCACCGTACTGGCCCAGCGCAGGACCGACCGGGGGCGCCGGGGTGGCGGCTCCGGCAGGCAGCTGCAGCTTGACAATGCCCGCTACTTTCTTAGCCATGGTTCCTCCTTTAGCTCCCCCACGGACATGGCTGGCCGCGGGGTCATAACGCTGTTCTTGTCGTCAGCGCACACGCCTGCCCGGGCCTGAACACGGCCCGGTTCCGGCGCTAGGCGCGAAGGACCTGAGAGAAGTCGAGCTCGACCGGTGTCTCGCGGCCGAAGATGGAAACCAGCACTTTGACCTTGCCGCGGTCCGGGTTGACCTCGGACACGACGCCGGTGAAGTCTGCGAACGGGCCGGCGGTGACCTGCACCATCTCGCCGACGTTGAAGGTGATGTGAGCCTTGGGGGTCTCGCGGGAACCGGTGACGCCGAACGTGGCGAGCATGCGCGCCTCTTCGTCGGCGCTCAGAGGCACCGCGTGCGTTGCGGTACCAACGAAACCGGTCACGCCGGGCGTGTAGCGCACGACCTCCCAAGCTTCGTTCGGTTCGTCCGGGTTATCGCCTAAGTCCATCTGCACGAAGATGTAGCCCGGGAAAAGCCGGTTGGGCTCCACCTTCTTCTCGCGACCGGACTGCACCACCACGTCTTCCGTGGGCACGACCACCTGGTAGATCTGGTCGGACATGCCCAGCGCGCGGGCACGGTTAAGGATGTTCTCCTTGGCCTTCTCTTCGTGTCCGACGTAAGTGTGGACTGCGTACCACTCGATGCTCATGTAAAGGCCCTCGATCCGACGGTGAGAACTAGCGTCCCAAGGTTTGAGGCGCGCGGCCTCAAGTTATGAGTCCGATCAGGTTGCCCAGCGTGAGGTCGGCCACGAACAGGAACAGGGCGGTGATGACCACGAAGAGCAGGGTGGCCTGCGTAGCCTGGAGGACCTCTTTACGGGTCGGCCAGGTCACGCGGCCCAGCTCGGCGCGCGAGTTCCTGAGGTAGGTTCCCAAGCCCTTGAACACTTGCTTACACCTTCACTTCTCTGTGCATGGTGTGCTTCTTGTCCCACGGGCAGTACTTCTTGAGCTCCAGCTTGGCCTGCGTGTTACGCCGGTTCTTGTTGGTGGCGTAGTTGCGGCGCTTGCACTCTGTGCATTCCAGGAGCAGTTTAATTCGAACGTCACTGGCCATTTGGCCTCCCAATCAGACTGGACATCGTAGCAGATGCCCGGACTCTACGTAAAGCTTGCGGCTACCGCGCCGCGCCCGCTCTCCGGGGTTCCCGCAGCGGTGCCGAGGGGGGCTGGATACTGCTCGCTTCTCCGGCCGCCCTCGGCACGCTGCCTTTAGGGTCAAGTTGGTGGCGCCGGTTGGGCGCTCCGGTTCGCTTCTCCGCGCTGGCGGCTGTTACTTGGTGACGGCGGTCACGACGCCCGCGCCCACCGTACGACCACCCTCACGAATAGCGAACCGCAAACCATCCTCCATAGCGATCGGCTTGATCAACTCAACCGACAACTCAACGTTATCCCCCGGCATAACCATCTCCACACCAGCCGGCAAAGTAACCACACCAGTCACATCAGTCGTACGGAAGTAAAACTGCGGCCGATACCCAGTGAAGAAAGCCGAGTGACGACCACCCTCCTCCTTCTTCAAGATGTAAACCGAACCATCAAACACCGTATGCGGCGTGATCGAACCAGGCTTAGCCAACACCTGACCCCGCTCAATATCATCACGCCCCACACCACGCAACAGCACACCCACGTTATCGCCAGCCTCACCACGATCCAACGTCTTACGGTGCATCTCCACACCAGTCACAACCGACTTAGCGGTATCACGAAGACCAACAACCTCGATCTCATCACCAGTCTTCACAACACCACGCTCAATACGACCCGTGGCCACAGTGCCACGACCAGTAATCGTGAACACGTCCTCAACCGGCATCAGGAACGCCTTATCAACATCGCGCTCAGGGGTGGGAATGTACTCATCCACCGCATCCAACAGTTCCCAGATACGGTCAACCCACTCGTTCTCACCACGCTGAGTCTTCGGGTTCGCCTGCAAAGCCTCAAGAGCCTTCAAAGACGAGCCCTTG
>JBAYRM010000012.1:0-26453 GCA_041676665.1 Trueperaceae bacterium | reverse complement strand
AGGGCGTTCAGTCGCTGGCCCGGGCCGCCCACCACTCGCCTCCCTCTAGGAACAGCTCGAGCTGGGTGCCGCCGTCGAGCTCGAGCAGGTAGTAGTGGCGCTTGAGCTCCGTTGGTTCCCACCAGTGGCCGTCGTAACGCCACTCGTCGACCACGCTGATCACCTTGCGGGTAGGGGAGGGGAGACTGGTGCCTGATGAGCGGGCGTGTTTGCCGGGCTCGGCGGCTGCGCCCCACGCCACGGCGGCGGGCGCCCCGGTGTGCGGCGTCAGGTGTACTCGAGCTTGGGTCATCAACAAGCGCATGGGGACCTCATGTAGAGAACCTCTGTAGGGGAGAGCGGGCGCGGTTCGGCAGCCGGTACCCTTAGTTACTAAGGGTAGTACAGAGGATAGGTCCGCGGGGCGGGGGCGTCAAGCGGCGACAAACGACCAGCGTTGAGTGAGACGCGCCTCAGACGGCCCGAAGGAACTCATCGGGAGTGATACCGATGTCCTTGCTGCATTTTGTGGCTGAAGCGCCGTCGGTAAGCGCGCCCGGATCACGCCCGCTTGCGCGTATCGCGCTGATCCGCTCCCTCAACGTGAGCGTCGGCCTCCGCCGGGTACACGGGCTCGTTGGCCCTAACGGCCTGAGCAGCCGCGTGCCAGTCGTACTCCACGCGCTGCATCTCCACCGACCAGCGGCCAGCCCGGCGCCGCAGCAAGGCCCACCTGGCCCGTGGGTCGCCGTCGTTCTGCCAGGCCACCGGACCCACGTTCACCAGTAGACGCCCGTCCAGATGCACAACGCGCTCCGAATGCGTGTGCCCTACCAGGACGACCTCCACGGTAGGGTCCAGCCCCTCTAGCTCTGCTCGCACGCCGGCGTCGTGCCTTGGTACCAGGGCACCATCCTGCACGCGCCACAGCAGGTCGCGCCACGGGCTGGCAGGCGTGCCGTGAGCGGCCAGCACCTTGCTGTCCACCAGCGAGGCGGTCAGCGGCAGGGCTGCCAAGCGTTCGAGGGCCGCTCGCGAAGCACGCCGCGCCAGCCAGCGCGAATAGGCGCCCTCAACCTCGGGGAGCGCAGCAGCGTCCATCAGCGGCTTCTCGTCGTTGTTGCCGCGCACCTCCACGGCGCCAAGGCCCGCCTGCAGCTCGTACGCACCCAGCGGGTCCACCTGCCCCCAGATCTGATCGCCCAGGTTCACGAGCAGGTCCGGCGCGTGGCTGCGGACGTCGGCCAGCACCGCCTCCAGCGCTAAAGCGTTGCCGTGAACGTCGGTTATGACGGCTAGGGATACCTCGGTCATCAGGGGCCCTCTAGCCTCAGATCCGGGAACGCGGTCCTGTACCGATCAGGGTCCAGCGTGAGGAGCCGATCGGCCTCCGTGGCCGCGTGAGCACCAACGATGAAGTCAACAAGAAGGCGTTTAGAGCCACCGCCACCCGAACGCCTGCGACGCTCGGCGTACTCGGCAAAGGTAGACGCCGCTAGGCGCCAAACGCCATCACCCAGATCGAAATCTACACGTATACCCGTGTCGCTAATGAACTTCTCGACGAACTCAGCCGTGGCCCCAGGATATGCGTGCAACTCCGCGTACACAGGGGCGCTAACGGTGAGTGCTCCCTGGCTGCGCGCGGTGCGTAACAACTCCGCCATGGCGCCCGCAGTGGGTTCTTCAGACCAGAGCGCGGAGATAACGTTGGTATCGATCGCGCTGAGCACGTTCAGCTCTCGTCGCGAAGGTCGCGCAGCCAACGGTTCACCGCGTCTGCGTCCTCGAAGGCGCCCAGGGCACCTGCGTAGGCTGCGAAGGGGTTATCGGTGGTGAGCGCGGGCCGCAGGATGGTCACCCCATCTTCGATCACGAACTCCACGCTGTCGCCTTGCTGCAGCCCCAATCGCTGGCGGACCTTTAGGGGGATGGTCACCTGGCCTTTGCTGGTGATTGTTGCGCGAACACGCATCTTACCGGGCCTCCTGTAAGTAAGGATAGCATTCCTTACAAATGGCACCACGATGCCAAGTGACCTAGCCAGCGCCCCCAGCCATCAGCATCGTCACCCCCGTCGGTGCGAAACTCCCCATGGAAGCCAGCACGCTCCCCGCGTCCTCAAGCGGCCGGCGCTCACCGATGAGCTTCTCGAGCGGCAAACCGCTACGCTCCACGAACGCCAGCATCTCTGGGTAACGCCTGGCCTGCATGCCGTGGCTGCCGAGGATCCTCAGCTCGTGCTTTATGGCCGCTTGCAGCGGGATCCTCGGCGTGGAATCGTCGCCCAGCAACAGACCCAGCTGCAGGTGCCGGCCGCGCCTGCGAAGCGAAAGTACTCCCTGCGCCGCTGTGCCAGCGCTGCCGAGAGCGTCCTCCGACACATGGGCGCCGCCCTGCGTGAGGTCGCGCGTGGCGGCCACCGGGTCGGAGGAGCGGGCGTCGATCACGGACTCGGCGCCCAGCTCGCGCGCCAGGGCGAGGCGGCCGGGCTCGATGTCGACGGCTATGACGCGCGCGCCCATGTGCGCCGCCACCGCCACCGCAGACAGACCCACGCCGCCGCAGCCGTACACCACCACGCTCTCGCCAGGCTGCAGCGCGGCCTGCGCGGTTAGCCCTGCGTAGGCGGTGGTGAAGCGGCACCCGAGGCTGGCCGCTAGGTCGAAGCCGAGACCCGCAGGCAGCGTCACCAGGTTCGTGTCGGCCCACGGCACCATCACCAGTTCAGCGAAGCTGCCCCAACCGTCGAAGCCCGGCTGGTACTCGTACAGGCACAGGTTCTGATGACCCGCCTGGCACTCGCTGCAGGCGCCGCAACCGCAGCAGAACGGCGCCGTCACGCGCTCTCCACCCGAGAACGAGCGCACGTCCGCTCCCACGGCGCGCACCACGCCCGCGAACTCGTGCCCCGGCACGTGCGGGAAGCTCACCGTGTCGTCGTGGCCCACCCAAGCGTGCCAGTCGCTGCGGCACACGCCGGTGGCGCGCACCTCGACGATGGCGCCGTGGGGCGGGAGGTCGGGTTCTGGGACGGTGGTCAGGACCGGCGTCTCGTTCGGGGCGTTCACAAGTACCGCGCGCATGCCGGATGGTACAGGAACTCTCTGGCAAAGGTGGTCCTGGCATCCAGGGTTCGGCTACCCCATCGGAACTTCACAGGTAGTCTGGCCGTAGCTCAGTTTCCGCGTCACCTAGTCCCTCGCCGTTGATTGCCAAGTTGTGGCCTATGGAACCTTTCCGGGGTTCGGGGGGACTGTATCGGTGAAAGGCGGTGCTAACTAGTGGAGTCACTATTGGCACAGTGGTTCAAGTTCGGTTCGCCGCGGATGGGTGATCGCATGGGCGTCGTCGGCGTCGTTGGTGTCGACCTGATCAAGGCGGTGGCTTCGGGTGACCAGGACGCGTTGCGGGAGCTGTACCGAGTGCATTCTCACGAACTGTTCGTGTTCATCCTTCGGCGGCTCGGCGATAGGCAGCTGGCCGAGGAGACCCTGCAGGACGTGATGCTGGCCGTGTGGCGAGGCGCGAAGAGCTTCAGGGCGGACGCCAGCGTACGGACCTGGCTTTACTCGATAGCTCACAGGCGCGTGTCTAGCGCCATGCGGAAACTCCCTAAGCGGGTTACCGCTTACGAGCCCGACCTGATGGAAAGCCATGCGGTCGGACCCGCTGACAGGTTGGAGTTCTCACACCTTGAATCGGCCATCCTGACCGCTCTGAGTGAGCTTCCGGAGCAGCAGCGCGTGGTAATCGAGCTCATCTACCTGCATGGCCTCACGGGCCCTGAGGCCGCGCGGGTGCTCGGGGTGCCTGTTGGAACGGTGAAGAGCCGTCAGAACCGTGCTCTTAGCGCGCTAAGGCCCCTCCTAAAGGAGTTCGGCGATGCCCACTGATAACCGTTCGGCCGAAGACGATCACCAGCAACTGAGGGCACAGCAAGAGGCGTTGTTGCGGCGCAGCCTGCGCAGCGCGGTGAGCGCCATGCCGACTCCTCCGCCCGAACTGCCCGTTTCGCTGCTGCGCGCCGTACGGCGGGAGAACGACTCTGGGGTGTTCGGCGCCACCATCTCACTGATCTGGGCCCAGTGGCCGGTGGTTACCAGGGAGCGGTTAGTTCTTGGGATGGTCGCCGCGACCGTATTGGTGTTCTGTGCAGCGGGTGGGCTCATGAGCGGGTTCGACCTGTTGGTGCTGGCGGGAACGTTGCCTGTTGCCGCAGGCCTGTTCACGTTGCTGCTTAGCGGGCCACTGTCTGACCCTGCGCACGCGCTGGTTAGCGCCACTCGGACTCCGTTCGGGGCTCTCGTGTTCGCGCGCACGACCGTGGCTCTTACGATCCTGGTGGGCTTGAGCCTCGTCGGCTCGCTGGCCTTAGCGCTCTTCGGAGATACGTCGCTGACTACTTTGGTGGCCGCTTGGCTCGGTCCAACCGTCATCATCGCGGTGCTGGCCACTTTGCTGGCTCAGTTCTGGCGCCCGGCCATCACCGTGGTCTCAGCTTTGGCCGCGTGGGCGGGTCTGGTCCTGCTGGCCGCTCTGGAGCTGAACGGCGTCATCAATCCGGGCGTTTCGTTGCAGGCGTTGTTCAGGCCGGGTGCAGGGCCGCTACTCGCGCAACTCGTACTGGCGTTGGCCCTGACGCTTGCAGCGTGGTCGTTAGCTGCGCGACCTGGTCTAACGGGAGCGCGGTCGTGAGGGCGCCCGTTTACTTTCCGGGCGTCCGTGCGTACTTCGTGATCACGACGGTGACGGCGGCGCTACTGGTCTTGGTCATTCTTAGACCGGACGGCTCGGCAGGGGAGGCGGCCGTGCTGCTAGAGCTGCTCACGCCGTTGCCGCTACTGCTGGTCAGTGCGGGCCTGCTGCAGAGCGACACCGCTCTCGCCCTTGTCGCTGCGAGCCGAACCCGGCTAAGCAGCCTGCTGGTGGCGAGGTGGGCGCTGGCACTTAGCGGCGCGCTCCTGGTTCCGGCCGCGGTGCACTTGGCGGCCGCACTCAAGAACGTCGACGACGGCCTCGCCGCACTGACCTGGCTGGCTCCGACAGCCTTCCTCAGCGCGCTAGGCGTGCTGGCTGCCGCGATCACGGCGAGTAGCGCTGCCGGCATAGGCGTTGCCGTCGGGTATTGGGCTTTGTCGTTGCTAACGACTCCGGTGCTGCAAGACGCATGCTCTACCGCACTGCCAGCGGTGTGCACGCTCGCCGTTTGGTCGAGCGCTTACGGCTTGATCGCGGCCGGCGGGCCGGGGTGGGAAGTTAACCGTGCCGTACTCCTTCTCGCGGCAGCGGTGTTTCTGCTCATCACGGGCGCTCTTTACCGGAACCCGGAGCGGCAGGTTCGCGCCACGTTGCAGGAGGCCACTTCATGACCGACCTCATGACCGACCTCATCCAGCCTCGGGGAGGTGCCGCCGACCATCCTGCGCGAGCGCCTCGGCGAAGCTTCTGGCCGGCGGTGCTGGGCACCGCGCGCCTGGAGTTCACCCTCACGACCCGCTCCTTAGCCTTCTGGTTCGTGCAGCTGGCGGTGCTGGGTTCGACCCTCCTGGTGCTCATGCCAGACGGTTTCAGCGGTTCGTTCCTGCGCTTCTCGAGCCAGCAGCTTCGGCAGTTCCTTGCGTTCGCGCTGCTGCTCTTGCCGCTCCTTGCGTGGCCGGGACTCCAGCGCTTGCAGGGGGAGCGCGGGGATCTGGTGCTGGTTACTACGCATGACAACGTCGCGCACGCGCTCGGCACGATGCTCGGCATGTTCAGTTGGCTCGTTCCGGCCACTCTGTTGCAACTGCTGGCCCGCTGGCTGATGGGTGAACTCGTTGGCGGTCAGGCGAACTGGACGCTTCTGCTTTACGGCCCTGGACTCGCGCTCGCCAGCCTGACGCTGGGCTTGGGGTTCCTCGCCTTCCTGTCGCTCGTCTGGAGACGCATCCTGCCGGTTCTCCTCGTGTGGCTGGGGTTGTGGGTGTTGACCCTCTATGGAGCCGGTGGACTACTAGGCGGCTTCGTGGGGCCGTACATGCCACTCTTCTCTTCCTGGAACGTGTTCTACGAGGGACTGCTACTGTCGCCCGCAGCTGGCCTTGTGATGGCTCAACCGCTGGTCACGAAGCTGGCTATTTCGCTGGCGGTCCTTGGCCTGGCGTTGCTGGCCGCCTGGGTGGCATTGGCGCCTTCAGTGGACTCCCGGCGCGCGAACAGGCGCCGCCACTTGCCTACGGTGGCCCTGCTGGTCGCTCTGTCACTGGTAGTGCTTACGCAGGCCGGTTTCCAGCGGGAGGTCAGTGCTCAGCAACCTGCCATGACGCCCCGCAGTACCGAGCTCGATGCATGGCGGGTTATGGCAAGCGAGCTGGAGGTTGCGATCGATCCGAGATCTGACGCGCCTATCGCTGGCGCGGCGACCATGACGCTGCGTGCAGCTGGCGGCGTCCAGGACGTACTTACTCTGCGCCTCCGCCCCGGTATACACTTGAGCGCCTCGAGTAATGGCCAAGAGCTGAGCGTCACACGCGAGGGCGACAGCGTGCATGTGCAACTCAGAACGCTGGATCTCGGGCCGGATGCCGACCTTGAGATCCAGCTCGCCTTTGAAGGCGCACCGCAGTGGCCGTACTCCGATCACCGCTTCCAGACGGGCGGCGCTTTCCCCGTGCTGGACTCGAACCAGCCGATCACCAGCGCCTTCTTCAACGACGCTGGTTACCTCCTGAGGGACGGCGACTGGCGCCCGTGGCCCTGGACCACCGAGCCGCTGATCGCCGAAGACCAAGACGTGCTCATCATCCGAGCGAACAGCAAGGTCACTCGCTACGACGGTCCCGCACCGCAGCTCCTTGTGGCGCTGCCACCACGGAGAAAGTCGGACCACGAGAAAGTGATAACCGGAACGGACCCGTCGGCCGGGTTGCTGGCCGCTACTCACAACGTTGCTGCCGGAGCGGAACGCTTGTGGGAGATGCTGGGGGAGGCCGCCCCACAGGTAGTAGCTCTGCCTTACCTGCCTGACGTGTACGCCAACCTGGAAACGGTTGTGCTGCCTGAGGCGTACGACCTGTCGCACGATCTGCAGGTCGGTGCCGCCTACCAGCGCAACATGGCGCCGGAACTCACCGCCCGGGCGGGCTACGTCCTGGCGGCGCGCGCCTGGCTGAACGGCAACGCTCGCCATCCCCGCGCTTACGCGGAAGCGACGGTGACGAGAAGCGCCATCCAAGGCGCGAACGGATTCGGACCGGGAGCCGGCAGCGGTTATCGCTTGCTGCAACTGTCGTCAATGGGCCCACTCGGCTCGCGCTGGAGCGAACTGTGGCACGGCGCCGACCCGAGCCTTCACGCTATCGAACCCTTCGCGCTTTGGATCGGCATGGAGCTCGCCGAACCCGACGTCAGGCGGAACGACCTGGCCAGCCTGCGCCAGCTGACGGGAGACGCTAGCAGCCTCCTAGAACTGCGCCAACGCGGGCTCCCCTGGAACCTCACGAGACAACCGTCGACGGTGGCGCTAGTGCTGGCGCTCTCCGATTGGAGCGACGCTATCGGCGGGGAGGAGGCCGTGAGGCTCTTCGCCCAGGCGTACACCACCACCGAAAGCCAAGACCACGAGAACCTGCTAGCGGCGCTGGAGTCTCTTTCTGGCATACCGGTGGCACTGGACCGCGCTGGAGGACTGCAGTGAAGATCAGCATCAACGCCCTAACCAAGACCTTCCCGAAAGGTGTGCGGGCCCTCGACGGCGTATCCCTCGAGATAGGAGCTGGCATGTTCGGCCTCCTTGGGCCGAACGGGGCCGGAAAGACCACCTTGATGAGCATCCTCGCTACCCTGGCCAAGCCGACCAGTGGCACCGTGAACGTCGACGGTTGGGACGTCAGCGATCAGAATCAGCAGTGGCTCATCAAGAACATCCTCGGCTACCTACCGCAGGAGCCGGGTATATACCCCGAGTTGACCAGCAGCGAGTTCCTCCAGTACATGGCCACCCTCAAAGGCTTCCACAGCCGGCAGGAACGAAGAGCCGAAGCCGATAGATTACTGGCCGTTGTCGGCCTCGAAGATTACGGCGACCGCAGAACGAAGACTCTCTCGGGCGGCATGCGTCGCAGGCTCGGCATCGCGCAGGCCCTCATCGGTGACCCAAGGCTGCTGATCGTCGACGAACCAACGGCGGGGCTCGACCCAGCCGAACGCGTGCGCTTTCGAACCCTTCTTGCCAGCATCGCTGCTGACCGTATCGTCATCCTCTCGACCCACATCGTCGAAGACATCGCTGCCACCAGTAATGACCTCGCGGTGCTCAACAAGGGTCGGCTACTCTTCCGCGGCAGTCCCGCTGAGCTCACCAGCTACGCCGACGGGAGCGTCTGGGAAGTGTTGCTACCTAGCGGCCTTGGAGCAGATGCAAGTTGGCGAGTCATCGCGAGCATCACCGACCAGGGCGGCACCCGCCTACGCGTGCTAGGCAGGAAGCCAGCCCAAGACGCGGTGGAACTGAAACCCAACCTTGAGGACGGTTACATGCGCTTGTTGGCCGAGCACACGCCTGTTCACTGAACGTGTTCAGAGCACTGTGGTCTGCTCGAGCAGCGCCCGCAGGTTCTTCTTGTAGACCCGGAACGCGTGCCGGCCATCGTCGGTCAGGCTGATGTACGTGACCGGCGCGCGGCCCTCGAGCACCTTCTCAACGGTCACGTAACCGCTTTCCTCGAGGCGCCGCAGGTGCGTGGCGAGGTTGCCAGAGGTCACGTCCAGTAGCGACTGCAGGCGCGGGAACGACAGTGAGTCGCCCGGCTTCAGTGTGTCCAGCACGGTGACGATTCGCAACCTGGCCTGGACGTGGATGACGGGATCTAGTTCATCCACCATGCTCACGCGTTATGGGGCCCGACGTGAGCGATGGTCGCCGGGAGTGGACGAAAGCGAGCGCCAGGAAGCCGAGGCCGCCCAGCACGCCAGCCAGCAAGTTGTGCGGCGGCGGTAGCGCTACCGAGATGAGGCCTATTACCAAGGTCCAGATGCCGAACACCAGCTGCGACCGGTCGTTCCACATGGCCGCGCCGGCCACGAATAGAACACCGACGATCAGGCAGGGGGCCGCGACCCAGTAGGAGAGCATGGTGATGGTAGGCACGCCAGCGCTGGTTAGGCGCCAGCCGAGCAGCCCCATAAGGGTGAAGGCCACGGGGAAGATGTTGCCGTAGATGGCGCCCTGGACCACCGATGGGCCGCGGGAGCCGGAGGCGCGACGGGCCGAATGCGTGCCCGACAAGGCGATGGCTGTTATGAACGCTCCGGCGCCGATGAGCAGGCCAGCGAAGAGCGGCAGCACGGGTTCGCCTACCGGCACATAAGCCAGGTAAAGGGCCAGGAACAAGACCACCCAGGCTGTTCCCCAGGCGGTGTAGAGGAGTTTGGCGTTAGGCGCCAGAGCGCTTTGAGCGTGCAGCTGCTCCGCGTCTATGGCGCGCAGGATCTCGGCTGGACCCCGTTCCTTATCGTCGCTTCTACCGCTCACGCCATCCTTTGTACCACACAGCACTTTGCACAAGCGAGCACTTTGTGCTACAAAGTACCCCACGACCAAGAGGCCCGAACGGAGGAGCCCGTGAACCAGACGTACGAACCGAACCGCCCAGTCGCGCCGCAACACCGGAACTACCTGGTGGAGGCCGCCGGCATCAGCAAAAGGTACGGCGACGTGCGCGCCGTAGACGGCGTCAGCCTGCGCGTCGCCGCCGGTGAGGTGTACGGCCTCGTCGGTCCTAACGGGGCTGGCAAGACGACGCTCATGCGCATCCTCACCGGGCTGGTGACACCCACGTCTGGCACTTGCCGAATGGGACCGGCGGTCGGAACCGGGAGCAAGCCCCGCCAGGTGGCTGGCGAGGGGGAGGGGAGGGTCACCGCCGGCTCCCTCATCGAAGCGCCCGCCTTCTACGCGGCCATGTCGGGCAGCGCCAACCTCAAACTGCTCTGCGATTACTGGGGTGTTAAGCGCGTGGCAGCGGACCGCGCTCTCGACCTGGTGGGGCTGAGCGCCAAGGATCGACGCCGCCCGTACCGCCAGTACTCGCTGGGTATGAAGCAGCGGCTCGGCGTGGCTGCAGCGCTCATCGGCGATCCGCAGGTGGTGGTGCTGGACGAACCAACCAACGGGCTCGATCCGGAGTCGATCGTAGGCATGCGCGACGTAGTGCGAGAGCTGCGCGCCAGCGGCCGCGCCGTGCTGCTGTCGAGCCACCTGCTGAGTGAGGTTGAGCAGGTGGCCGACCGGGTAGGCGTGCTCTCGCAGGGAAGGCTGATCGCGGAAGGCACTATCGACGAGATGCGCCGCCGCCTGCAGGCGGGCCGCTGGGTCGAGCTCGAGGTGAACGACCTGGCCGCCGCCGCGACCCTCCTGCACGATATGGGGCTAGTGACCACGGCCCCAGGGACCGAGGGCGCCGCGGATGGGCACAGCGCAGCGGGCACAAGGCTCCGCGTCCAGTTGACCGGTGAGCTGAGGCCGCACGCCGTCAACAGCGCTTTAGTGAAAGCTGGCATCGAGGTCAATTGCCTGGTGGAGGTCCGCGAATCGCTTGAGGACGCGTTCCTCGGTCTCCTCGCAGAACCGGCCCGAAACGGCCCCGCCACACCCGGAGAAGGGACTACAGCATGAACCGCGAACCGACTCGCGCTACAACGAGCGCCCGAGTTCAAGGCGCCACGGCCCCACGGCCCGGAATGAGCGCCGCCGCGCCGGTGTCCTCAGGCGTACCCACCTTCTTGACCGGCCTGCGGGGCGAGCTGTCGCTCATGCGTCTCAGGCCGGTCGTGTGGGTGTCACTGGGCATCTGGGCGGCCTGCATCGCGCTGTTCGCCTACCTGGTCGCTTACCTCACCACCGTAGGCGCTCAGTGGTACACGCCCGAGCAGCAGGGCATGTTCGTTAGGGCCATGCTGCCGGAAGGCACCTCTTACTACGTGCTGGCCTCACTACCGCTTTACGGGGCGCCGCAGTTCGCGATCCTGGGCGCCATCCTTGGCGCGATCGATTACTCAAGCGGGACCGTACGCGCCGTAGTTTCGCGTTTCACTGGCCGGGCACAATTCATGGCGGCGCGCCTGACTGGGCTGCTGATCATCGCGCTCGCTGCTGCCGTGGTTACCCTGCTAGTGAGCGTGGTCAGCAGCGTAGTCGTGGCGCTGGTGTCAGGCAACTCCATTACGTTCCCGCCGCTGTCCGCGCTCATCACAACGCTGGGCGCGGCGTGGTTAGTGGCAGCGGCGTTCATCGCGCTCGGCTTCGCGGCCGGAACCCTGGCGCGGCGAGTCGTTCTCGCTGTGGTGTTAGCCGTGGTGTGGGTCCTAGGGGTTGAGTCCTTGCTAATCGGCATGCTGGCGCCCGTGGTCCCGTTCCTAGGCGTCCTGCAGGGTTACCTGCCAGTTGGCGCCACGACTTCACTCGCCGCATCGTTCGTTCCTGCCGGGCAGCAGACGGTGCCCGCGCTGACCGCAGCCACGACGCCGGCGGTCGCGGTAGCCGTGCTAGCTGCGTGGACGGCCCTGGCCGCGTGGGTCGCCTTCCGCAGTTTCGGGCGGCGCGACCTGGCTTGAGGACCGAGCGCGCCGGTACGGCGACACTTGTGCCGTGGCGCCAGCGGCTAGGTCGGTGATGTGCGCGCCCCCACCTGGGTTTCAGGGTAGGGGCGCGCAGATGGGCTATTTAGGGCTGGAGCGGGCTCCGGCGCCTAGTTAAGGCAGATCAGAACCGCACGCTTATGCCAGCACCCAGGCCCGCAGATGCAGGTGTGGCGCCGTCGAAGAACGGTCGGTAGCGGCCCTCGAGGTACATACCCAGCGTGCGAGTCATGCGGAAGTTCATCCCAGCGAGGATCTCGCCGAACGGCGCCATGGGGTCGTCGATCGTGACCCCGCCGCCCAGGCCGAAGTAGCCGTCGGTCGAGCCGGAGCTCATGCGGTACGTGAACGCCGCCGAGACGTTATGCGGCATGGCGCCCAGCGAGTACTCGAAGCTGGCGCGCAGACCCACGGCGCCGAACAGGCTGTCGTGGCCAACGGTGGCCTTAGCGAACAGGTCGAAGTTGGGATCGGTGCCGAAGATGGCCAGGTTCACGTAGAACGCGGCGCGATCAGGCAACAAGCTGCGTTCCAGCCGGTCGATACGGGTCGTGTTAGCCGCGATCTCGGCGCGCATGGCAGCGACGTCCTCGTCGGCCCGCTGCAGGCGCGTGTCGAGCTGGTCCACGCGGCCGCGGAGCTCGTTCACCATCGCTGCGCTCGCGCCGTCGGCGGGCACCGTGATCACGGTGGCGCCGTCAGCGTCCGCTGGCGCTGATTGCTGTTGCGCTTCAAGCGCCGCTACGCGCGAGGCCAGCGTCTGCTGCTCGGAGCGCAGTGCGGCCAACTCGTTCGCCAGTGAGACCCTTTCGCTCTCGGCGGCCCCGAGCCTGGCGTTGAGCCCCTCCCAGTCGCCCGGGTCGGTCTGGGCCGTTGGCGCAACAGGAACCACGGGGAGTGCGTTAATATCAGCGCGCACGTCCTCCAGGGCGGCCTCCACGGCCGCCAGGCGGTCGCTTAGCGCCTGAATGTCGCCACCCACGTCGAGCCCCTCGAACGCCATGATCATCGACTCTAGTGCTGCCTGGGTGGAGCGCAGCTCGTCGATCTGCTGCTGCTGGCCGTCTTGGCGCGCCAGCACATCAGCCAGGTCGCCGCGCAACTCGTCCAAGGCGTTCCGCAGCACCATCTGCTCGTCCGGGTTGAAGCTGCTTAGGCCGTACGTGTTGATGAGGCGCGCGAGAACCACTGCGAACTCGGCGCGCGAGATGTTGTTGCGCCAGCCGAAAGTGCCGTCCGGGTAGCCGATGTACAGGCCCTGGCTAACAAGGAGTTCGATGGCTTCGTCGGCCCAAGGGCCCGGCGACTCGTTCAGAGCGCGCTGTATCTGGTCGGGCGTGGCCGGGCCGGGTGCGATCTGAGCCGAGGCCAACGCCGCCAGTGCTAACAGCGCTACGAAGGCGAAACCGGTGAATAGCTTGCGCATGCTCGTAACCTCCTTAGGGTCATGAGGTGATGCGCGTAACAGGATGGCCGAAGCCGTACTCCACGGAGGTACGGACGTACGTTGAGAGTTTCATGAAAGCGGCGGCTCATGTGGGAGGTGCGATAATCACGTTGCGAACCTCACGACCGGAGCCTGAGGGCTCATGTTGTGTGCGGCTGAGGTGTAACGAGTGCATAGCGAACTGATCGTTGTCCTTATCATCCTGGGCGTCGCACTGGCGCTGTTCGTATCGGACCGAGTGCGGTTGGACCTGGTGGCGCTCATGGTGGTAGCGGCACTGGCGCTTAGTGGCGTGCTAACACCGCAGCAGGCGCTGGCGGGCTTCGCCGATCCGCTGGTGGTAATGATCGCCGCGCTGTTCGTGGTGTCCGGGGCGCTAGTCGATACCGGACTGGCCGCCAACGTTGGCAACCTTATCGCCCGCGTGGCCGGCACCGGCGAGGTTCGTCTGATGGCCATGCTCATGCTGGCCACGGCGCTGCTGTCGGCGTTCATGAGCTCAACTGGCACCGTGGCGATAATGTTGCCTATCGCCATGCGCCTCGCGTGGCGCAACCGCATCAGCCCCAGCAGGCTCCTCATGCCGGTCGCCTTCGCCGCGTTAATGGGCGGAACGCTGACCATCATCGCTACCCCACCCAACCTTGTGGCTTCGCAGGCGCTTGATGACGCCGGTTACGGGCCGCTGGGCTTCTTCGCACTGGCGCCCGTGGGGCTGGTGATGGTAGCCGTCACCATGGGTTACATGCTCACAGTTGGTCGCTGGCTTCTTCCGGCTCGGGCCCCCGCCGCTCCCGAGGAGGACAGCGGTAGTGCGGGTGACCTCAAAGATTACGCCCAGCGCTACGGCATGGCGGGCGACCTCCGGCGCTTCGTGGTGCCTTCAGGTTCGCCGCTGGTCGGGGCCACCCTCGAAGCCCTCAGCTGGCCGGAGCGGTTCGGTGCCCGCGTGGTTGCTATCGACGCCGACCCAGAGGCCGCCCGCCGCGGGCTTCGTCCTAGGCGCGATGTCGGCGTGTCGAGACGCGTTCTACCCGACGCCGCGCTGGCCCCAGGCGACCGCGTTCTGATTCAGGGCGCCGCCGAGGGGCTGACGAGGCTGGTCGAGGAGTTCGGCCTGGCCTACGAGGTCGTGAACGCCGAGGCGGGCGAAGTGGTGCCGTCTAACCTCGTCTTCGCCGAGTTGCTGCTTACGCCGCGGTCGGGTTGGCAGGACAGGACCCTGGCTGAACTACGTTTCCGTGACCGGTACCGGATCATGGTGCTGGCCATCCAGCGCGGGGGAGAGCGCCTGAAGGGCAACCTCGCACATGAGCGTCTGCGCTTCGGCGACGTTCTGCTGGTGCGCGGCTTCCCTAAGGCCATAGCTCTCATGCGGCGCGAGCGCAACGACGCGGTGCTACTCAGTGAGGCCAGCGAAGGCGACCTGCCGGCCCCTAACGCCCGCCGGGCGCCCGTAGCCGCCGCGATAGTCCTGACAATGCTGGCGGTCATGACGCTCACCTCTCTGCCGCTGGTGATGGTGGTACTCGTGGCGGTGATGGCGCTCGTGGCTACGCGCTGCATTACCCCCGAGTCGGCCTACAACAACGTGCAGTGGCCCACGGTTATCCTCCTGGCTGGGATGTTGCCGCTGGCGACAGCCCTGACCGAGACGGGCGGAGTGGACCTAGCCGCCAGCGCCATCGCTGGCCTGCTGGGCGACGCAGGGTCGCTGATTCTGCTGGCTGGTGTCTTCATCATCACAGTTGTCGTGACGCAGTTCCTTACCAACACCACTTCCGCCGTGCTCATGGCGCCTGTTGCGTTGCAGGCCGCCGTTGCGCTCGGCGTTTCGCCGGTGCCGCTGCTGGTGGTGGTGGCGCTAGGCGCCTCGTGCACGTTCATCAACCCGGTCGCGTCGCCGGTGACAACACTGGTGCTTGGCCCCGGGCGCTACAAGTTCAGCGACGTGCCGCGCGTTGGTGCGCTGTTGCAGGTGATCCTCACGGTTGTGGTTTTGCTGCTGGTGCCGGTGTTCTTCCCGCTGTAGCGTTGCGCGCGGTTCCCTCCCACACCTGGGCCGACGCTCCGATTCGACGTGCTTAGCGGTTGGAGGAAGCCCAGCCTTACCTATAGGAATCGGGAGCAAAGAAACCTGATATCGGCGTCGTATGGGGCGTCATAATGCCGACCAGCAAACGAGTTCTGACATAAGTGTCAAGCCGGCGTTCGAAGTGGGCTCCGGCCGCGGGGAGGCTTAGATGGAGAACAACCGCCGGCTGGTCGACTGGGACGACACGTACGTCTCGACCGGTCATCTGCCGCCCAGCCAGCAAGTCGCCGAGTACGTGGCGGAAGCCCATTCTCTCTTCGGTTTGGAGGCGGCGGGCCAGGTGTCTCAGGTGTACCCGGCCCTGGCCGAGATGCCCAGCGCGTACTTCGGCGTCAGCATGGTCGACACGGCCGGGCACTTCTACGAAGCCGGTGAAGCGGGCGTGGAGTTCACCATCATGAGCGTCTCGAAGCCGTTCCTGTTCGCCTTGATCTGCGACCGAATCGGCTCTGGCGCAGTGAGGCAGAAGGTGGGAATGAACGCTACCGGCCTAGGTTTCAACTCCTTAGCCGGCATAGAGCGCCACGCGGAGGGCCTCACCAACCCCATGGTCAACGCCGGCGCCATAGCCAGCACCAGCCTGGCGCCAGGAGGCACGTTAGAGGAACGCTGGGACTTCATCCTCGAGGGGCTCTCGCGCTTCGCCGGCCGCGAGCTGCGCGTGAACCAGGAGGTTTATGCCTCCGCGTCCGAGACCAACTTCCGCAACCGCAGCATCGTGTAGCTGCTGCACAGCTTCGGCCGCGTGTACTGCGACCCGCTCGAGGCGCTCGACCTCTACACGCGCCAGTGCTCGCTGGACGTAAGCGCGCACGACCTGGCGGTCATGGGCGCCACCTTGGCCGACGGCGGCTTCAACCCGGTCAGCCGCGAGCAAGTCGTTAGCCCCGAAACATGCCACTACACCCTGGCCGCCATGCTCACGGCTGGCATGTACGAGACCTCCGGCGACTGGCTGTACGAGGTCGGCCTCCCCGGCAAGAGCGGCATCGGCGGCGGCATCGTCACCGTATCGCCAGGCAAGGGCGGGCTCGGAACGTTCGCACCGCCTTTAGACGCCGCTGGCAATAGCGTCCGGGGCCAACTGGCCACCCGCTACCTGTCGCAGCGGCTCGGGCTCGACCTGCTGCTCTCCAAACCTGTTCGCTGAAGCGTTAACGCCAGCCTAGGGAGACACGATGACCACGACCGCGCACATCATCCCCGACGAAGAGAGACAACCGTGGACGGCCATGTTCGCCATCGCGCTGGGGCAGATGATCATGTCCTACAACGTGGCGTCGCTGCCGGTGGCTATGGGTCCCATGGTCGAGACGTTCGGCGTACCGCCCACCACCGTCGCTACCGGCGTGGTGGCGTACTCCATGATCGTGGCCGGCTTCGTCATGCTGGGCGCAAAACTGGTGCAGAGGTACGGGGCGCTGCAGGTGTTCCGGGCGGCCGTGGCCATGTTCGGGGTGTCGCAGGTGCTCATGACCTTCGCCGGCAACGCCACCATGATGATCACCGCGCAGGCACTAGCCGGCGCGGCGGCGGCGGTCATCGTGCCCTCGCTGGTGGCTCTCATCGCTGAGAACTACAAGGGCACACAGCAGGCCACTGCGGTGGGCATGCTCGGCTCGGCGCGCGCCGCGGCGGGCGTGCTGGCGTTCCTGGTGGGCGGCATCCTCGGCAGCACCATCGGCTGGCGGCCCGCTTTCGGCGTGCTGATTGTGGTCTCGGCCGTGGTGCTGCTGCTCAGCCTCAAACTCAAACCCGATAAGGGCCGACCCGACGTGGGCATCGACTGGGTGGGCGTGCTCCTCGCCGCTACCGGCATCATCCTCATAGCGTTCGGCTTCAACAACTTGAACGCCTGGGGCTTGGTCCTCGCGCGCGACGCGGCGCCGTTCAGCATTCTCGGTCTCTCGCCCGCGCCCATAGTGATCGTGGTTGGTGTGTTCCTCGGTCAGGCGTTCATAAGCTGGACGAGGCGTCACGCCGCCGCCGGCGGTACAGCCTTGCTGCCGCTTCAGATCCTCGATAGCCCCTCCGAGCGCGCCGCCGTTTACACCATGTTCTCCGTGGTGGCGGTGGAAGCGGCGCTCAACTTCACGGTGCCCCTCTACATCCAGATAGTCCAGGGTCGCAGCCCATTCGACACCACCATCGCCATGCTGCCCTTCAACCTCACGGTGTTCTTCGCCGCGCTGCTGGTGGTGCGCTTCTACGACCGCTTCACGCCGCGGCAGATCGGCCGCTTCGGGTTCGCTATCTGCACATTGGCCCTCTTGTGGCTTGTGGTCGTGGTGCGTAACGACTGGAGTTCAGTGCCCGTGCTCTTGGGCCTAGTGGCGTTCGGCATCGGTCAGGGTTCACTAGTGACGCTGGTGTTCAACGTGCTCGTTACCGCCGCTCCCAAAGAGCTGGCGGGCGATGTGGGCTCGCTGCGCGGCACCACACAGAACCTGGCGGCCGCCGTGGGCACCGCCGTGGCTGGAGCGCTGCTGGTGACGCTTCTCAGCACCACGGTCATGCGCAACCTGGCAACCAACCCGATCCTGACGCCGGAGTTGCAGGCGCAGGTGAACCTAGACAGCATCACCTTCGTGAGCGACGACCACCTGGCGGAGGTCATCCTGGCCACCGACGCTACGCCCGATCAGAAGGCCGAAGCGCTGCGGGTGAACACCGAAGCGCGCCTCTGGGCACTCAAGGTGGGCCTGCTTGTGCTGGCAGGTATAGCGTTCCTGACGATAATTCCGGCGGGCAGGTTGCCCAACTACAGGCCGGGGGAGATACCGGAGTAGGCACCCTAGCGGTTCGCTAGCTGCAGGTCAAAGCTCCTGTTGCAGACGCCTGTCGAACCGGAACGGTACCGTTTCGTGGACCTTGATGCGGGAGAAGTCCGGGTGGTCAACGGCGATGACGTAGTTGGGCTTCCACGGCAAGCTCACACTGCGGCTGACAACGCGCCCAGCAGGACTGTCACCAAGGGTGTTCGATTAGGTACTCACCGTGTCCGCCACGGCGGTGGCCCGAGCCGGTTTCGCAACCTGCCGCTGCTCGCGTAGCAGCGCCAGAACGTCGGCGATTATCTTCACGAGAACGAACAGCACCAGCACGGCCAGCGACTGCCCCAAGAACATGACCAGGACGCCACCGAGCACGATGGTCACGTGCAGCACGACCACGCGGCTGTAGGGCCGCCCCATGACCTGGCGGGCGTTTATCTTGCGGTACTCGCCCGAAGCCAGGAAGTTGGTCATGAACGACACGCCGTGCGACGCGATCATGAACACGAGCGGCCAAGCGAGAACATCTAGGCGTTCCCAGACATTGAGTACCGGCGTGAAGAACATGCTTTCCGGCCCGCCCAGGAACCTGGAGGGCCCGCCCACGACCGAGGGACCGACTCCGCCGAACAGCGGACTGCGGACGCCGAAGAAGGTCGAGAGGAAGAAGCCGTGACCGACCCAGAACATGCCGTAGTGAATGGTGAAGAACGGCAGGATGAACAGTTTGGCGCCCAGGCTGCTCCACCACGCCTGCCCGACAGGCTGAACGACCAGGATGCCCAGCATCGTGAAGAGCCCGACGACGGCGTTCTCGAGCCAGTACAGCATGAGCAGGTCGGTGAGGCTCCAGCCCCAGAAGTACACGCCGACTAGCGGCACTAGGTTTGCGATCACTAGCGACAGCAACGCGAACGTGCCGGACGGGCTTCGTTCAGACGTTAGGAGCACGTAGGCATGCTATTCCAGACCGTGCGAGGTGGGGCGTAAACGACGCCCCAATCGGAAGTCTTGTGAGGAAGACTCCGCTGCTGGTTGCGCAATAAGACAGTTACAGACTGCCCTTACTACTCGTTAGGTACTCCCTCGCCCGCTCTGTTGCTACCTGCCACTCGGTCTCGGTTCTGAGCTGCCGGAAACCCAGAGCTTCGTTTATCCGCAGCATGGACTCGTTCGAGTAAGCGTTCGAGGTCCGCACGCGCGTGACTTGCTGGCGTTCGCGTAGCACCAGGTCCAGCATGGTTGCCTTGAGCCAGCGCCCCAGACCCCGGCGCCGGTACTTTGGGTTCACGACGGTGCCGCTCTGGTCAAGTAGGCCGGGTTTATCCGGGCGCCAGTCGACTCCGGTGTAACCGACCAGTTCTCCCGACGACTTGTGTTGAGCCACAACCGTCCAGGGCTCGACGCCCCGGGCCGCCGCGTACGCTTCCCATTCCCGCAGGTCCTCGGGGGTCACGCGTTCGTCCTCGTAATCCAGATCGCCCTTGGGCGCTGTGTTCATCACTTCGTGAAGGGCCGCCATCCTTTCCATGTACTCCTCGGGATAGGGGCCAAGCCAGGTGAGTAACCGGAACTCGTGGGTCGGCGCGGCGCGCTGCCAGGCAGCCAAGATGTCGTGGTCGAGACCACTCAGGCGCAGCTCGCTTGTGGCCTCGATGAGGCCAACGCTGGCACCGGTCCTTCGCACGAACGCCTCACCGGCCGGAACGGCGCTGTCGGTGCTCCCAATGATCAACCGGCGGCCCTCCGCCTCGGCCACCTCAACCGCCTTCTCGAACAGGGCCCGGCCGATCCCGCGACGGCGGTGAGTTGCCAACACCGCCACGTCGGCCCACAACATGTGGCGGTTCTCTTCCTCGTTTCCCACCTCCACGAACACCCTGTCGACGGCCATCTTGCCGCTCCACGCATAGAAGGTGACGATGGTCTGGCTGCTTATGAGGCCGTAGCTCCGGAAGTTGCTAACGGTGTACTCCAGTGAACGAGGCGGGTCCTCGGGCTCGAGTTCCGCCTCTATGGCGACAAGGAACTCGTGAACCGGGCGCACCGTCTCTTCGCTGGCGCTCTGGGGGTCGAAGGGCTGAATCGACCAACTCATGTTCATGCAAGGTTAGCGCCAAATCCGTGCGCCACTGGGTAACAATGCCCCCATGAACACAACACCGAATCTGCCGCCCCGGGCAGTGGGCTGGCGCCTCCTCGCGGTAGCGCTATGCGTCATGGCGCTAGGCGTACTTGCAGGGGCGCTGGGAACCGCCCACGCCCAGGGCTCACTGGAGCCCGCTCCCGAGGTCCAACTCGTGGCTGTGCAGATGAGCCTCGACCTGAACGATTACTGGACGCGCGAGGCGTTCGAGCGCAAGATCCGCGAGCAGATGGACGCCGTGGCTGCGGCCACTGACCCGGACCTGCCCACGCTGGTCGTGTTCCCGGAAGACGTGGGCCTGCTGCTCGTGGTTCAGGGCATGGAGCAGCGCCTGGCGGGCATCGACTCCATCGGCACGGCCATCGAGACCGTTATCAAGGCGCACACCATGCAGCTGCTGTGGACGCGGCTCATCCGCTGGAAGAGCTGGGTGCCGGCGCTGCTGCTGAACAAGAACAAGATGATGGCCGAAACGTACTTCGAGGTCTTCTCGGCCGCAGCGCGCGATTACGGTGTGTACCTGGTGGCTGGCTCGGCTGTGCTGCCGCCTTATCGGATCCAGGACGGCGTGGTGCAGTGGCAGCGGGGTCCCACTCACCACCGCGTGCACAACACCTCGTACCTCTTCGGTCCGGACGGGCTGGTAATCGGCAAGCAGGACAAGGTGGAGCTGATCGAGCTGGAAGCGGAGGCGGCTCTCAACCTGAACCCGGGCCGGCTGGACGACATGCAGGTGTTCGAGACGCCCATCGGCCGCATCGGCATAGCCATCTGCCTGGACGCGTTCATCCCCGAGGTCATCGACAGTCTGGCCGCGCAAGGCGCGCAAATCCTCGTGCAACCTTCAGCCAACCCCGGCCCCTGGAACACGTGGCAGCAGGAGGACTGGCTGCGCAGCAGCCTCGAGAAGACCGCCGTGGACGGTAGGTTCCCTTACGCCATAAACCCCATGATGACCGGGCCGCTGTGGGACATAGCCTTTTACGGGCAGTCGTCCATAGTGGCGCGCGGTGCCGAGGACGTGGGGCTCGGCTACGCGGACCTGGGGTCCATGGCCGGCTTCGTGAGCGTGGCGCAGAGCAGCGATAGTGAAGAGGTGCTCGTTGTGGTGGTGCCGCATCCGGACCGGGTGGAGTGAGGTCCGCGTGCACTGCTCACCCGGCCATCTCCCTCCCCGTGGCGCTGAGCGCCTCTCGCAAAATCTTCACGGCGCGCGGCCCCACGCCGTGAAGTTCGAGCAGCTGCGCCTCCGTGTGGGTGGCGACCTGCTCGAGGGTGGTTATCCCGGCTAGAAGGAGTGCTCTGGTGGCGGGCATGCCGATAGTTTTTGGTAACGCGTCCGGCCCGGCAGGCGCCTCGCTCTTCATGGCTGCCCGGGCGGCTGACGCGAGGTCATTAGGAGCCTGGTTGAGCCAGGACTTGAACACCAGGTTGTTGAGCTCCATGCCGTTCACGTCCGCGAGGGGAACCGAGACCGAGAGCTGGTCGCCGTTCGGGCCGGGCGTGCGAGTGATGGAGCAGTGACGCAGCGAGTCTCGTACCGTGGCCTCGTCCAGCGCGAGGGCCACCTGCTTATCTGCGGTCAGAGCCGCGAACACCTTGCCGTGCACGGTGTAAGTGAGTAGTCCGTCCCGCTGGTCTTCGACCGCGGCCGGGAGACTAAGTGCCGTCTTACGAAGCTGAGCCTTAGTGGTCATTGGCGGTCCTCGGTAAGTCGCTGCTCCACCTGTGCGGCGACCGGCGACGAGGGGCTAGTAGTAGCCCATCTCCCGCGCTTCGCGCGTCAGTTCCTCGAGCATGGCCTCTCGCTCAGCTTCCGGTAGTTCGGCGTAAGTGCGGTTTTCGGGGCGCTTGATGCGGGCGAGGCGGTCCACATTGTCACGCGCGATGATGCCGAGTCCCACCAGCTCCTCTTGATGGAAAGTGGCGATGCTCAGCACCACGCCCTCGCCTGTTATGGAGAGGCCGGTGTTCACCCTCGCCAACTCGGAGACCGGTGTCACCGTGGTCCTGGGGTCTACTTGGCCGGTGGTCTGGTGCTCTGGCATCGGGCGCTCCTCTTCTCACGGGGGTGAACCCGATGTTACAGGAGTGGCGGCGGTCAGAAGTGGTCGCTCATCTCGCTCGGGTGAGGACCGCGTTTGGTGTTGTCAGCTTCAGTAGCTTGCTGCATGGATGTACCGTATCCGGCGGCTACTGGTGTCGGGACCCAACCTCACCTAGTCGATGCAGTAGCTCGTCCTTCGCGGCCTGTAGGACGTGGTCAGTCCCGTCCGATACGAAGTAGTCCGGCTCCACCTTCACCCGCACGTGAGGTTGCACTCCGGTCCCGTCGAACAGCTCGCCTGTGGCTTGGAACGAAGCCATGGACGCGAAGCGTGCCTTCACGCCGGAGTTCGGTAACTCGACCACCTGTGCGCGGGCGCTACCGCCACCGCTGGCTTCTCCCACGAGGAGCACGTTGGGTAACGCTCCTAGGGCGGAAAGGAACACGTCGGTTGCGCTGAAGCAGGCCGCGTCCATCAGGACTACAACCGGCCGACTCAAGTAGGTCGGTTCGCCGATCTTCGCTGGCGATACGACCATGGCGTGCCAGTCACTGAAGTCGTCTACGGGCGGTCGCCAAGCCGGTGTGAAGTCTTCCATGAACGACTCGATCGCCGAACGCTCCGCGGGAGACCAACGCTTTGAGTCGAGAGGGTAGAGGTGGCGGTTCGCCAGGTGGTCTTGCGGGAAACCACTCCAATTGCGGTAGGCGGCTACGTTCACAACGCGGGGCGGTTCCTCGGGCGACATGAGCGCAGGCATCAGCGCCAGGAGCGCGTCACGGCTGCCGCCGCTGTTGCCCCGCACGTCGATGATCAGCCCGTCAGTAGATCCGAAGCGTTCCAGTCCATCACGGACCGCGTCGACCGCGTCGGCATTCATATGGGGCAAACGGATGTAGCCCACGTTCTCTTCGAGTAGCCGTGACTCGGTGCGCGGCCACACGCCGAACTGCGGTGGCCGGTCCGTTAGCCGAAGCGTGTACTTACGAGGGGAGAGTATGTTGGTTCCTGCCAGCACGATGTCGACGTCGTCCGATGACGGGAGCCCCATCTCTCCTCGCAACATCTGCACCGCGCGCAGCCAACGTTGTGATCCACGGCTTACAAGCTGCGGAGATCCGCGGGCCACGTAGCTCGCTGCAACAGCCAGCCATTCGCTTACAGGAACATCATCGATCGAGACCAGGAATGGACGACCTCCATCAACTAGCTGGCCCCTGTCTGCCTCATATGCAACGAGTTGGTCTCCAACGAAGCCAGTCAGGAAGGGTAAGTACCCGGTTGGCGAGGGTGGGACGTTGGTGGCGGCGTGCCCGTCGATGAAGTTGGCCAGCAGCTTCTGTAGTTCCAAGCCCAACCAGTCGGGCTGCACGTCCGGTGGCAGGCGTTCTCGCAACTCCATGAAGAGAGCCGAGTGGTCTACGGCGTTGGCTGTCAGGTAGGCGAAGCGTTCCTCGAGCGCACGCTCGAGGAACATGAGATCGGCGATGGCGTCGTCTCTATGCAACGGTTTCCTCCGTTTGTTCGGTTTGGAGTGACCGTAGCACAACGTCCTGTGGGCACCGCGGCGACCAACGTTTATAGAACCATCAGAAGAACTCGCTCACTCGGCCAGGCGTGACGATGAACGACACGGTGTAAGCGTTACTGCCCTCCGGTGCCTGCTTTTCGCCTGCGGGCATGGTGGCCGACAGTTCAGCCACTATCCTGGCTACGTCCTCGGGTGTGAGGCGAAGTTCGTGAATCCCGATGGCCGGGCGCTTATGGCTGTGCTTTTCAGGAGCGAGGTCGTGGCGTTCGGCAGCGGCCATGACGGTCTTATCCAGCGCCTGCATGGCGTTGCGGACGAACGGCGCGCACGCCTCCGGCTCGCACTGGTCCGCTGGCACGCGCGCCTGGTACGTGCGCACGCGTCCGTCCTGACCGACCTGCTCCAAAAGATCGGCTTCCAGGAGCCGCCGGGTCCAGTAATGGACCGTGTTGGCCGGCATCTCGAGCTTGCGGGCTACCTCGCTTGGTGTGGCGGCTTCGGCGTATACCGCGAGCACCAAGCGGGCTTTCAGGGTGCCTAACAGTTCCCAACTGGGTGACTTGGTCATGCCACAGTGTGCGCAACGTAGGTTTCAAATGCCAGTCGCGGTTCTGAAAACGGCCGTGCTAGCATCCGCCCAACGTGGCGGGCAAACCGAAGAAGACTACCGAGAAGAGATCGGTCGAGGCGTACATTGCCTCGTTCCCGGAGGACGTAAGGAGCAGCCTCGAAGCGCTGCGGCAGGCCATCCGCGCGTCAGTCCCCAAGCACGCCACAGAGACCGTGCGCTACAACATTGGCGCGTTCCAACTCGATGGCAAGGACCTCATCTACTTCGCTGGCTGGAAGAAGCACGTCTCGCTGTACTCGATAACTGACGAGGTGTACGAGGCGATCGAGGGACTGAGCGATTACCAGGCCTCCGGCGTCACCATCAAGTTCCCGTTAGGTAAGCCCCTCCCCACTGAGCTGATCGCCAAGATAGTCAGCCACAGGCTGGCGGACATGCAGCGGGGCATGGGTGCCTGAAGTCGCGACGGGGCCGACCTAGCGGTTCGCTTGGCCGCCGGTTACGCCCTTCGAGTACCGTGAACCTCGTCCGGCCATTTGCACGACCACAGTGCCGAACGACGCCAGCAGCAGCCCGACCATTTGTCTGACACCTAGGCTCTCGCCGAGGAACACCCAAGCGAGGATGGCTATCTGGATCAGCATGGTGTTGTTGATGAGGCTGGACTCCATGGCGGAGAGCTTGCGGAGCGTCAGGTTCCAGAGCGTGAAGGCGAAGGCGGTGTTCACCACCGCCAACCACGCCACGATCGCCCACGACCTCAGCGACAGAACCGGCGGACCCTGCACAGCCATTCCCGCGCCTAACAGCAAGAACGCGCCGACGCCCATGCTGACTATCGTGACCGTGAGGGCCGGCAACGTAGCGGACCGGTTCACGTAACGACCGAGCACCGACCCGACCGAGTTGGTGACCAAACCGACTACGGCAAAAATCAGTCCCACGAGCTGTCCAGCCGGAAACGAGGCGGGGTAGAGGAACACGAAGGCGCCGACCAGGAACAGCAGCACGCCGCCACCCTGCAGAGGGGAGGGGCGTTCGGCCAGGAACGCGGCGCCGAGGAGTGTGACCACCACCGGAGAGAAGCTGAGTATGAGGCTCGTTGTTTGCGCCGGCAGCCGCTCTAGCGCGAGGAACTGTGCGCCCTGCGTGAGCGTGTACATGACGAGCCCGAGCACCATGAGAAGGAGCCACTCGCGGCGAGTGAGGCGCGCGATGGATTTGCGAACCTCGCTCCTGAACGCCAGCGGCAGTAGCAGCAGGAAGGCGAGGGCGTAGCGTAAGCCTGCGAACGTGAGCGCGGGGATCTCTTCGAGGCCGACTTTGATGAACACCCATGAGGTGGACCACAGGAAGGTGACCAATAGGGCCTGTAAGACTGCGCGGGTGTGCGACGGAACCACGTGAACCTCCAGGAAGTAGCGACACGTCTACGACGTGCCGACCTGTCTCCTCGAGGTTCTTGTCCCTTAAGATGCTGCCCTGGTTGGGGTTACGTAGCGCTCGGACCTGACCCGCGGGGCGGCGGAACCCTAGCTACCATCATCGGTCGCGAGCTCAATCCTACCGGAATCAGCGAGCGCGGGATTAGCAGGGCGTTTGTACGCCCGGTGGTCGTAGTACCGTCCATGGTGAGGCAATTGATGTGAACACTGCGATAACCGAAGCCCACGTAGAGCGCGGCTCTGTGCGCCTCCACTACCTGCTGCATCGTGGCGACCAGAGCCTCACGCCACTGGTGTACGTGCCCGGATCTCTGGGTAACGCCGAGGATTTCCGGACTGAGATGCGCAGGCTCGCGCCGCGGACCACGGTGGCCATCAGCCCGCGTGGTCTTGGTGGCTCGAGCGCGCCGGAGCAGGGTTACTCGTTGCATGACCGTGTGCAGGACCTGGAGGCGGTGCTGGCTGAGCTTCGCTTGCCGCCTGCGTGCCTCATGGCGTTCTCGGCGGGCGTGCCGGTAGCGCTCGCGTATGCCGTTCGTCGGCCGGACCGGGTAAAGAGCCTGATCCTCCTCGATTACCCGGCGCGCAGTAAGCGACTTACGCAGCAGTGGGCTGACCAAGCCCGGCCTTTCGCGGCCGAGCGCGGGGTGCCGGAGCATGTCGTGAAGGCGATGATCGCGGACTCCGCGGACGTGGAGCTGTGGGAGGACATCCGTGGCATAGCCTGCCCAGCGCTGCTAGTGATAGGCGGGAAGAGCAACTACGTTACGGACGAGGACCTGCGGCGCTACCGTGAAGCGT
>JBAYRM010000011.1:0-26670 GCA_041676665.1 Trueperaceae bacterium | reverse complement strand
CTCCAAAACCGTAGGTCGCGGGTTCAAGTCCTGCTGCCCCCGCCAGGTCCAGGACGGCGTTTCTAGAGTTTAGAAGCGCCGTCCACTTCTATTGGTACGACCGATGTTACGACCGATCTCCTGTGACAACCTCGTAAGCGCCCGCCAAGTAACCTGCGACCAATAGGAGGGGGCAATGAGACGATTCGTATTCCTACTGGGGTTCCTGATAGCAGGAGCTACCTTCGCGCAAGGAATCATCCCAAGAGCCTTGGCATTAGCTAACGCGGATGAAAGCATCATCCTCGCCACCGCTGAGAACGCCTTCCGCGTGCCCTTCGTCGAGGTTGACCGCGAAATACCCAACGCCGAGTTCGTGATGCGCCTGGGCATCCTCGAAGAGGAGCGCACGCGTTTTGTGCTGATAACCCCGACCACTATCCATGTCGTTGAGCGCTCTGGAGACGAGGTCACTTACTCGACGCCTGAGTGGGATGACCGGGTGTTCACCAGCCAAGCGTCCCGCTTCTACCGGATGACCGTGACGGGCGAGGGGGAGGGCGCGACCCTGAAGCCGAAACCGTACGTGCCGGGTCCGAATTACCGAGCAGGGCCGAGTTCATTCCGCTCTAGCTATTCCTCATCGCGAAGCTCGACGTACTCGTGCACGATGAGCAGCAGCAGCACCTCGAGCACGATGACGTGCAGAACGAACGGCAGGATCACAAGCACGAACACCTGCCGGCTAACGGGGTACGGGAACACACGAACGATGACGTGCACTAGCAACCGGTACTAGGCACCCCTCCCGTTACCCGGACCCGCTAACCTACACATGGGTTGTGAGACCCACCCCCTTGCCCCGCCTGCCTAGCGGGGCACTTCCTATTCAGGCATCCTCCAAGGCTTCCCGCCGAGGTCAATAATCTGGCTCGTCAAGATCTCATTGTGGCGCCGTAGCTTCGCGTTCTCGCGCTTCAGCGACTCCACTTCGGTCTCCAGCTCCGCCAACCGGCCGTGCATTCGCTGCACGTCTTCCGACAGTTGCGTTGCCCACCGCAGCACCACGCTGCTGAGAGCCTGCGGGTCAGCAGTGGTTTCGCCACGCCTTCTCGTGGGTTCGGTAGCTGTCGCCGTGGCGCCCTTCTCAATGCGGGCCTTAGCGACGATGACGCCCACTGGCCCCACCAAGCCCGTGATGAAGGCGATGAGGAGCTTCACGATCTCCGGGATTAGGTCAGTCGTCATGAGGCCGGAGCGTCTCCATCAGGTCAGCTTCGAGTTGCTTAGCGACGGCTTCCCGCCGTTCATCCCGCCTGAGTTCGAGCATGCGGGTGAGGGCTGGGGTCAGGAGCGCCAAGCTCACTACAGCGCGTAGGCCGCGCACGTGGTCGTCGTTGCCGGTGATCAGCACGATGGCGTAAGTGACGGCGATGGCCGCGGCGACGAGCGCTACGATGCCGTTCATCACAGCGAGGCCAGGGCTGTTGCGTGTGGCCCACTTCGCGGCCCACAGGGCGTACACGCTCGCTGCGGTGGTGCCGGCGAGGATGTTCAGGACGATCAGAAACACGGCCTCTCCTCTCACGAGAAACGTCGGCTTAGTTGGATATTTGGTAGTGAAAATACAAGGGCCGCGCGTGGCGGCCCAAAGAGTGGGACTTTACAGATCCGTGATGCCGTCGCGGGCGGCGAGCGCGCGGAGGGCGTCCATCTTGCCCTGCAGCACGCCAGCCTCGAAGACGGCCTGCAAGTACGCTCCGGTGGCGTCGTCAAGCTCGCCGACGGCCTTCTCGGCCTCGTCGCGCCGCGTTATCACCGCGTCGAGCTCCGCCGTCCAGTCACGCAGCTGGTCCTCATACACGCGCTTCAGGACTTCGCGGTCCTCCGGACTGGTGTTCTTGGGCACGTCAGTTCCCTTCCTTACATGGCCAGAGCCGGTAACTACCTACGCCAAGGTCAGGGTCGGTGAACCCGAATGCGCTGCAGTAGACGGTTCCCGGGTCGCCGGTGACCACGACTGTGGTGGTAGTGCCCGCCTCAAGCGTGCCGAGCACGCAGCCGACGTCGGTGGTGTTTATGACGACGCAGCGCTCGTCGACGGACTGCGCGTTCAGCACGGAGAGGGTCACGGAGTAGAGCGTCTGTTCCGGCTCTAGCGTGATGATGACCTCGGCGCCATCACGCTCCGGTGTCGGTTCGAGCACGGGCACGCAGGCAGCGGCCAAGAGGACGAGCAGGAGAAGGGAAGACAGGAGCTTCTTCATATGCCACTTCCTGGGGTTAGTTCGACGATCGCGCGCAAGGCGCGGTTCTCGATAACGAGGCGGGCGCGTTCCTGAGCGGTGGCGTCCAGCTTCATTGCTTCGCCAATGTCCCTGAGGAGTTCGGCGACTATGCCAGCCACGCGCTCGGTGCGCGGGTCGGAGGCTGGGAAGTTGAACATGTTCAGGAGGCCCTGAATCATGCGCACGAGCCCGGCCCACTTCTCGGGGAGGAGGCCAGCGACGAGGCCAAGAGCGGCCTTGAGGGCTTCAAGCACGGCATTCGTCACGGCTTCGCCTGCTTCTGAGCGAGGGTGTTGGCAGTTCGATTCGCTGCTGGGTTGGCGGTGACGTCAACTACGGCCTGCACGCTGCCTGGCGCGGCTTTCACGCGAGTGAGGGTGTCCCAACCGCCCGAGCTGGCCATGAAGGCCGTCACACCGAACGAGAGGAGTTCCGGCAGTGTTCCGTCAAGACTGACGCCGAGTATTCCAAGTGCGCCAGTGCCGGCGAGGAGAGCTCCGCCGACGCTGAGGAGGGCAGAGACCAAGATGGTGCCTGTGCCGTGCAGACCCCTGAAGACGTTGGCTTTCAAGAAGTTGACGATGAGGATCACCATTCCGCCCCAGCCCGCGGCCGTGATGAACCAGGTGGCCGGCTTGCCGGGGTCCACACCTGGCGGTAGGGCCTGCGCGAGGGCTATCCCCACCCACGCTAGGAGCGCTAGCGCCAGCGCTAGCAAGAGCAATTTCGTTCTAGACCGCATTTCGTACCTCCATGTAAAGCGCCCCGGCCGTTTGCGGCTGGGGCGTTGGTTAGTTCGGTTGGGTGCGCCTCTTGACCCAGGGCGCGCGGGAGATGGTCGGATCAGCTCCTCTCACAATCAAGAGTGGTGACTGCGAGCAAAAGGTGACCTCCGATCAGGGCGCGAGTGTGTTCGCGCCCCTGGCTTGGGCGGCCAGAGGCGCAGTGTTCCTCGAAAGCGATGAAGTCTCCCAATTTGGGCAGACCGTTGCGCCTGTCGCTTCAGGCCCGAATCACCCCCTTGTCGTGTCGAAGAAGACCCGGAACGTAAGCACGTCCGGGAGACATGTACACGCAATCAACGTCGCGGGATTCGCTTCATAAGGCGCCTGCGCAGCCAGATCGTCACCGGGTGTGGCCTTCGGGTCACGTGTGCACCAGGTGCACCGCGTCCGCGCGTTCAATCAGTTCGTCGCTTAGGAGGTGCTCAATGTGGACGTACTCGAGGGGTGCTAGGGTCGTCAGGCCGTACGGTTCTAGGGGCACGGCTTGGTAAAGGTGCTGCCACGACGAAATCTCCCAGATGGCCTGTCCGGTTGAGCGGCGAATCATGGCTATATCGACAGCGAGCCCCCAGCGGTGCTTGCTGTCCATTGTCCACGTGACGCGCGGGGCGCCTAGGTGCGGCTCTTCGCGGCCCTGGGCGTACAGCCACGCTTGGCGTTCCCTCGTGCGCCGGGTCTCGGTGACTCGGAACTCGACGTGCGTCAGTACGGACTCCGCGGCGGCGAGCCAAGCGAGGAAAGGAATCCGGAAGGCTGGCGCGAGGTCGCCTATCTCGCGGTTCACGGGTGGGCTAAGCACGGGAACCTCCTGAAACGAAAGAACCCCGCCGAGTGGGCGGGGACGGTGGGGTTAACGAGAAAAGCGCCCCGTGAGGCATTTACGGGGCGCGAAACAACCAATTGGCCTATGGTCTGAAGTGTGGGTGTTAGTGAAAACTTACGCCCAAGGGGCGGAACCTGCGCACGAGTCAGACTGCCATTCACTGCAGTCTCGCGGGTACGAACTGGCAATAACTAGCGGCACGCTACGGATAGTGCGCTTCCCGCCCGGCACGGACGGCGCGTTCTCCTGCGCAATCCACCACTACAGGGGCAAAACGAACACCCTGAACGGTTACTCGACTACGGCGAGACTAGAGGGCAAGCGTTTGATAGACCTGGGCTTCCGGCCAGAGTGGGAGGAACCCACCACTGATACCAAGCGCTGAGACTTTGGCTGAGAAGGCTGATACCTAGGATTACTGGAGATCTCGAGCCGAACTCGAACGGGTCTTATGTGCGGTTCGCGAACGGCCTGCAGGTCTGCTGGCGGCGGGTGAGTGAGGTGCCATCGAATGGCGCCACCAGCCACCTGTACCCTGGCGCATCTACAGTCTTCGCGGCCCCCTTCGCTGCCCCACCCATCGTAGTGCTCCAGTCTGTCGAGCCGGCCGGAGGTTTCCTGCCGCACGCCCGCGCTTACAGGTACGTGTACCGTGAAGGCACAAGCGCTGGGGCCACCCGCGTGATGGCATTGGCCGTAGCCGGCGACACCTTCAACAGCGCTCACGCGATCATCACGGACATAATCGCGATAGGCAACTGGAAGTAGCGCGCAACTAGGATTATCGGACCCGCTGCGGCGGGAATAGGGCCGTTCTACGAGTCAGGGGTCTTTATACCCGTCCTTTACACCGGTGGTGCTCCGCTCGGGGGCGTCACTTACGGAACAAGGAGCGGCCAGTTCGTGCGCGTCGGAGCGCTCGTCATGTTCAACGTGGACATGACCGTGACCTCAATCTCGTCCCCACCCGCGTCTCAGGTGCGGATCGCTGGCTTTCCGTTCACGCGATCTGGCGCGTCCGGAGCGTACACGCCATACATTGAAAACGTGAACGTGCCTGGAACCCTGAACCTCCCTCTCGCGGACTGGGCGACGGGCACAGAACTGCGGCTCGTGGCCCTGAACAACAATGCGGGGCCAAGCAGCATCACCTACGCGAACCTGGGCGCCAACGCCCGAATCAAAGTCGCGGGCGTGTGCACAACCTAGTCGGTGAAGTGGAGTTATCAGCGGGCCGAACGGTTCGTACTTTAGGGTGGGCGACTGGCAGGTGTGCTGGATTGAAGATCGGAGCTGGACTACGGACGCGAACGGTAACAACAGTTGGACGTACCCAGCCGCGTTCGTCGACCTGCCCGCCTGCTGGGGCACGTCCTATAGCGCTGGGGCCGGTATCCGCGAGTTTAGAAGCGGCAGCACCCCTGCCAGTATGCGCGTGAAGGTCATCAACCCGGCCGGGAACAACCTTGCAAGCACTCCAATGCAGGCGGCGTTGTTCGCGGTTGGCCGCTGGCGTTGATTACCTCCACCGGCCGACCGCTAGAGCGTTGACGACGATGTTGTTGCCGGCAACGAAGTTTGTGTTGCCGATGAGGCGGTATACGCGCAGCAGCGTGGTGGCCGGAGCGGTGTTGGCCCTGACTACGGTCAGGAGTGTGAGGTTGCCGCCGTAGGTGATGTCGCGGATAGAGGCGAAGGCGACCGGGTTCTCGGCGAATGGCGCTGGGTGCGTCCACGTTGCTTGCACTAGGTCGCCATTGCCGTACTCGAGTGTGCGTTGACCCCAGCACACCTGCAGGTCGCCCACGCGGAAGTAACTACCGTTCGGGCCGCTGATAACTCCACTTATGTGGGCGTCGGAATCCGGACTGATAATCCTAGTTATCAGCTCACTCAGCACCGTGGGGTCGAATAAGTCGATTCTCTCAGCCATACCGTTCCTTTCCTAGCGCCTTCGCCCAATCAGCGAGGGGTACTCAGCTGCGCGGATGAGTTCGTTAGTGCGGTTGACGCGCACGCGTTCCGCCTCAAGCAGTTCTTGTGGCACGCCGGGCGGGGCGCCGGTCTGCTCGAAGTCAACGATGGTGCTCATGTCTCGGTACGTTTGCCGCGCGACGACCCCCGTGAAGTCCCCGCCTGGCCAACCCACGATCGTGTGCGTAAGGTCGCCTGGCGGTAGGTACCCGCGTACTTGGACACGGCGCGGGGTACTAGCGGGCACGCGGATTTGAGCCTTAGCAATGTCAGTTACGAGCGCCGTGTTCACGATCAGTGGGTAGAACTCGAAGATGTCTAGCTTGCTGAACCCGGTCGGGATGTAGATGAGGCGCACCCACTGACCGCCTCCGCTCAGGATGGGTCGGTCCTGTACCTGGTTGACGATGGGGCGCGGCCAGTACGCCACGAACTCGCCGGACTCAGCCGTCGCTGGCAGGGAGTAAGCAATCTTCGAGACTAGGATCTCGCTTGTCCCGAAATTGTGAGCGAGGTACAGGTCGGCGTTCAGGGGGTAAGTAGCGTTCCCGGGTGCGGGGGCGCCTAGAAGGGTCAGGTCGTAAACGATGCGGAACCCGATGACCACGCGGCCCTCAATGGCCGGCACGTATGGCGGGTGCACGGCGTACTGGATGCTCCCGCCTGAGCCGCCGCTGACGGACGCATACGTGGTGAGGTCCCCATCACGAATGTTGTTCAGGTCAGGAATAGCGGGGCTAGCTATGGGGTTAGGAATCATCGAGTGCGGCGCAGGAAGGAACGGGTCAACACCTGCCGGTAGGGAGAAGCTCCGCTCTGCGCCGTAGAGGGAGTGGTACGGCGATTCGTACTCGACCGTGACGGGCACGGGCCGGTACGGGATCACGGTGTGGTTCGGCGGCAGGTTCCCGAAGGCGCTGGTCATGGCGAACGAGTGCTCAGTGGTTTCCTGCGAGACGATGACGATGCGCGCTTTCGTGACGATGTCTTGCGCGTCGATGGGGAGCCGTTCGTAGTTAAGGACGCGGGAGAAGGGGAACGTGGCCATGTCAGGCGCCTGCCTGGAAGTGAATCGCGCGCTTAGCGTCCACGTACCACCACCCGCCAGTCGGCAAGGTGGAGACGAGGTCGTCTAGGGCGGCGGCCACGGTCTTCTCTGGCGTGTAGAAGAGCCCAAGGGAGTGCCCGGTGGGCGGAAAGTTCGCTGCTGGCGCCTGAAGCATGGGGTGCTTGAACGCCAGGCAGAGTTCGTACGCGATGGTGGCCACGTCAATGTCGCCCTCCCAGACTCGTGGCCGGACGATTCTCTCGTGAAGGAGGTGATCCAACCCAACGGCGGTAACGCGTTCGATGGCGTCAGCGTCCCTGTCGATGGGCCCGGCGCCGGGCGACGTCGCGCCGGGGCTCGTGACCACCACTCCGGAAGCGAGAGGTTCGTACAGGTCCCTGACGTAGAGGTCCTGGTCTTCGAACGTCACGATCTGGTCCTCGAAGGTGATGATGAGTTCGCGCCAGGCGCTGTAGTCGATGATGCTGCGCGGTAGGACGCTCATTCCGACGTTCCGGCCTCTTATGTTGATACTGTTCGTGCCTCCGCCGGCGTCCACGCTGGCTTCTACGCTCATTACGGGACTGCGGTGCGTTTCGTTCGTGATGCGCGCGCGGAGGCCGCCGTTCGGTCCCCAGATGGTTAGTTCCCAGGGCATTAGAGCGGCCCCGCTATCGGGACGCTGCCGGAGCGAACACCAAACTGCGTTTCGGGGTAGTAGGCGAGCGTCACTCGCAAAGTGGTGCCCGCACCGACGGGCTGCACGCTCGTGACGCCCCTGATGCCGGCCCAGTACCAGGTGCCGCCGTCGTACGTGACGCGCGTGGTGACGTTATGCCGGTCCTCAGCGAACTGGACCAGCTCAGCGAGGCGCTCGTGGGCTTCCGCGCTGGTGGCGCCTTCAACGAGGATGTCTACGGTGCGTTCCCCAAGCGCGGGCTTTCCGTCGCCGGCGACGACCTGCTGCGCGCTTTCCGGTGCTTGGTACGCGCGGACGTTGCGGGTGAAGCCGCCGCGTTGAATGGTGATGAGCGGATACTCCAGGTGGTCGATGGTGTCTATCCAGAGGCGGAGTTGCGGGCCGACGTTGGGTGCCGCGCCTGGGTCGACGATGGTGTGAGCCACGATGCCTCCTTCCTAGACGGCGCGGGCTGCGGCGGCCGCGCCGCCGGTGCTCCCGCTGGCGCCGGGTTCGGTTCGGATGAGGATGCCTTCGGATTGCAGTATGGCCACGGCTTCCCTGAACTCGGTGGCTGCCTCCAGCTGGATGCGGCCGGCGTTCACGAGGTCCCTGGCCCAGTCGGGGGCAGCAATGCCGCTAATGGCCGCTGTGGGCAACTCGAAGAATCCCCTCGGGTCGTTCGAGGCCCCGCCGCCACCAGGTTGCTGGGATGGGGTTGGGATGAGGCCGTGAGGGACGCTGCTTACGAAGTCTTCCGCAAGGCGAATGCCGGTCTCGATGGCGCCCGGGAGGGAAGAAGAGAGGAATTCGGCTGCGGCGTCGAACTGACCGCGCGCAACCATCTTGCTGTACTCGGTGAAGATCGGTGCGAATACTGCCTGAACGATGGCGGTCTGCACGAACGCATTAATCAGCGAGGTCAGGAACGCGAGCTGCAGGTTCTCCCGCAGCGCCTTCTGCCAGTCGTCGCCGCCTTGAAGGGCGGCGAGGATGCCGTTAGTGAACGCCGACTGAACGGCGGGCGTGAGGCCCTCGCGAATAGCTCGAGCCGCCGGACTGTCGCCAGTGAACGCGTCCGAAATGGCTTGGACGATGCTGCGGCCAAGGTCGAAGACTGCGCCTACGGCGCCGCCAACGCCAGGCACGCCCATAGCCTGACCGATGCCCTCACCGATCATCATTGCCGCGCCCTTGATCAGCTCGTAAGTGTCACCGCTACCAATTGCGTCGATGACCTTCTGAGCGCCCTCAAGTGCCTGCGTCAACCCGGCAATGATTTCTTCGGCGTCCCCGCCCGCCTCTCCTATACGTCGGATGCCGTCCAGCACATCAGCGAGGCCGTCAGCGGCGCCGACACCGAGGGTCCGGAGCGCGTCACTGAACCGCTTTGTTTCTGTCGTGCCGGTCGGGATTATGCCGTTGAGTTCGAGTACGCGCTTTGCGAACTCGCTGAGGTTAGCTGCGCCCTTCGTGCGTAGCTCGTCCAGGGCGGCTCGAAGCTGCAGCTCGTTGATCCGCCGCACTAGTTCTTGGACGGCGGCGCTGGTGGGTTCTGCTCCCTGGTTCCGCAGCGCGACGAGCTTCCACTGCAGGCTCTCGACGCTCTCAGCCGCGGCGTTCGTGGACTCCGTGATAGCGCCGCGGACTCGGACGAGCAGGCCCATCAAGGGGGCGGCTTCGGGACTATCCCCAAGCTCGTTCAGGCGTTCTACGATCACCCGCTCGAGTTCGCGGAGGCCGTCCAGCGTGCCGTCACGAATCGCAATGTTCGCCCTCCGCGTGAGCGTTAGGACCTCGCGTTCTAGTTCCGCGGTTGCAGCGCGCGGCACGTTCGCTGCGAGGCGTCGGACCTCCTCTATGGCGGCGGCTTCCAGCTCGCGTAGGCCGGACCGGACGAGGGTAAGGAGGCCCATGAACGGCGCCGCGCTCGGGTCGTCACCCATGCCCTCAAGGATTGTCACGAGCTGCTGCTCTAGATCGTTCAGGCCGTCTAGCGCGCCGTCACGCAGGGCGGTAGTCACCTCTGCCCCTAGATCCCGCACTTGGTCTCGCGTGGCTTGCCTCTCACCGCTCCTGCGGGCGGCTTCCTCCAGGCCAGCGAGTATCGCCTCGCGCCGTTGCGCTACTTGCGCGGCTTGCCGCTCATAGAGGGCGTCAATATCGGCCTGAGACACCGTCGGGCGTTCATCCTGCAGGCTGGCTTGCCGGTTGGCGGCCGCTTGCGCTCTGCGTTCGGTGTCTTCAACAGCTCGCTCGGCTCTAGCGATTTCCGCTTCGAGATCCCGCACGTCCTGGATGCTGGCGCGGACGTACGCCTTCTGACCTTCCGTGAGGGTGCCCCACATGGGCACGAGCGCGTTGATGACGGCCTGCGTGGCCTTCAGGCGCTCGTTAGCCTCGTCCTGTGGCTGAACGAGGCCGAGATCCAGGCGGAGTTCCAGGTCGGCGAGGCTGGCGGCGTACGCGTCTACGGCGGCCTGCGCGGCCTGCCAGTTAGCGAGCATGGCCTTCCGGCGTGCTTCCTCGGCTGCGTCAATCTCCCCTGGCAGGGTGAACCCGCCGATGGTCAGCGGATCGTCCGGTAGGCCGGCAATGCCGCCCCTGGGCGCGTTCAGGTTGTTCAGCTGGGTCTGCACGCGCCCTATCTGGGTCTCAAGCTCAACCGCGCGGTTGAGGAGGTAGGAGAGGCGGTCGGGAGTGTCGCCCTGGTTGACGTCCGGGCGCGCCAGCAGCTCGTTGATGGCCGAGTCCACGAGCCGTGCGCGTTGCTGCAGGCCCCACAGTTCGTCATCAAGCCCACCGCCGAGCGCCGTAACGGCTTCCCGAACCTGCGAGCCCTTAGCTGCGAGTTCCTCGAAGATGTCGTCAACGGTGCGGAGGGACTCCCCAAGGCCGCCGGCCACGCCGTCACCGAGGTTAGTGCCGATGCTGCGGCCCGGTCGGTCCATTCGCGGGCCCATGCCCTGCGCCCAGCGTTCCAGCGCGTCTTCGGCATTGAACGTGATTGCGCCCATCGCGGCGTCAAAGCTCGCGGTAGCGGAGTCCATAAGCCCGCCAGCGGCTTCGTGCATGCCGGCTTCAACCGCTTCCCGCCAGTTAGCTGGGAGTTTCGCGAGTTCATCTCGCGCGGCTTGCAGGTTGCGGGAGATGATGACGCTCGCCTCAGTCCCCGGCGCCGCCCAGTCCTCCTGTAGTTGCTGTTCCATCATGCCGATTTGCTCGATGAGGTCCGCGCGGCGTTCCAGGATGCGCTCACTGTTGGCGTCCCAGTTGGCGACGCCTTGCCCCGCGCCGTACGCTGCCGCGCCGACACCGAGGATGGCGTTCACGCTGCCCCACACGGCGGCGGCGGCGGCGACCACGCCCTTGCCGAGGAGCACGACCGCGTCCAGATTCTTGATGGTGTCCGCCCTGAACGCTGCGCCGGCTTCGGTGGTGTCGAAGAACGCGTCACTGAAGTTGTCGACGGCTTGGGCGGCGCCCTGCATCCACGGGATGACGCTGTTCTGCAGGATGGGCACGAGAATGTCCCGAGCGACAGGTAGGAACCCGGCGGTAATCTCGATGCGGGCAGTTTCGAACTGCTGCTTCAGGGTCTCCACTTCAGCGTGGAACTCGCTGAGGGAGAGGATGGTGTCTCCGCTGATGACAAGGCCGAGCTCGCGGGCCTCCTCGCGCAGTTCCCTGATGCCATCGCTGCCGAGGGACAGGAGCGGCAGCAAGCGGCCACCTTCCGTGTCGAAGATCTTGAACGCCAGAGCGAGCCGGTCCGCGTTGTTCTCGACCCTGTTCAGGCCGTCCGCGACTTGGCCGAGTAGGTCTTCCGTGCTGCGCATCTCGCCGTTGGTGTCGGTGAGGCTCACGCCGAGCGCGTCGAAGGAGTCCTTCAGGCCCTTGTTGCCGCCGTTAGCGTCCGCCGCGCGGCGCTGAAGGCGCTGCATGGTGGTGCTGAGGAGTTCCATCGGCACGCCCGTGCTTCTCGCGGCGTGCTGCAGCTCTTGCAGGCCCTCCACGGTCAGTCCGGTGCGGAATGTGGCGTTCTCTAGTTCCCTCGCGTATTCGGCGGCGCGTTCAGTGGCTTTGAACAGCGCGACGCTGAGCCCGACGGCTAGCGCTCCGCCCACGAGCGTGGCCGCGCCAGCGAGGCGGAGCATGCCGCCCGTGATGGTGCTTAGGACCTTCTCAGGCCCGAGCTCCATCAGTATCTGCATTTCCTTGCTGACGATGCCGAGGCCCTGGCCGGCGACTTGCCCGGCCGGTCCGAACCGCCCTAGTTCACGCCTGAGCGCGTCCGTAGCACCAAGACTCACCTGGCTGGCGAGCCCCAGGCGACTGACGCGGCCCTCCATTCCGGCAACGGTCGCTTCAGCGCTTCTGCCCGCTACGGCCAGCTGGGTGATCTCGCGGTTGTACTTCTCCCAGCCACCCTCGCTCTGGTTCAGTTCCTGCCGGAGGTGCGCCATCTCACCGCGCAACTCGAAGAAGCGCTCCTTTGTCTGCTCGGTGTTCTGCCCGGTCTCCTGCCACTCGTTCCTTAGGAGACGGACTTCGTTGACCATCGAGCGAACACGGTCGCGAATCTCAGTGTCAGCTACGCGTTGCTGTTCGCGTGTGAGGCGTTCTGCGCTCTTCTGCGCGCGGTCTTGCTCACGAGTTAGCCTGTCCAGCTCGCGTTGCGTTTGCCCCATCGTGGTGGCGAGCTGGCGGTACTCCTGAGTGTTGCTGTCGGTCGCGCGAGCGGTCGCCTGCAACTCCGTCTGCAGGACTGTTAGGGCGTTCCGGTACTCGACCGTGCTGCGCTGCCCTAGTTCGTGCTCGGCCTTCAATTTCTGGAACTGGTTGGTGTACTGCTGCACCTTGCCGGTGGCGGTGGCGGCGGCCTGGCTGACGGTCGTGAAGGTGCTTTGGGCGTTGCCGCGTGGCTTGTTGAGCGCGGCGTCTAGGCGGCGGCTTAGGTCGTCGATCTTGCGTTGCGCTTCGTCAGCGCGTCCGACATCGATGTCCCACGTGAGGGTGCCAGCGCGTGCAGTCATGGTGTTCCTCCCGTGAGGGCCCAGGTGTTGACTGGGGTGGGTCTAGTTGTGGTGTCCGGTGCTTTGGGCCGCGCGCTTGATGCTGCCGTACGCTTTGTAGAAAGTCGACCACCATTCGTTGGGGAACGGGGTATTGCGGTTCTCGACCCACTCCACAACACCCCTGGCGGCGGTGGGGTGCAGGTCGGGTAGGTCCACGATTCTGGGTGCGCGGCTGGTGGCTTGGGCTTCTTCGGCCCATTGGTTGAGTACGAGGGTGGGTGCGAAGGCGGCCAGGAGGGCCTGCCGGGTCTCCTCCCGCAAGAGCCTGGCGTGCGGTGTGAGGCCGGGGTCCTTGCTCTTGGCGGCGTTGTTCCAGTCCGTCTGCATAAGAGACGACTCAACAATCGGCGACGCCGCCTGGAAGGTTCTTAGCTTCCAGCCTTCGATCTGGATGATGACTTCTTCGAGCGGCCACTCCCGCCAGGCTTCCGGGGGGCAGCCGGCGGCTGCTGCCGTGACCCTGAGGCGTTGCCACCTGACGCTTGTTGGGACTGCATGAGGGCTAGCGTCCTTGTGAACGCGGCTTGCTGCCGCCTCGTTGAGGCGCTCAAGCCCAACCGTAGCTTTCCCAACATCACCACATCATCCAGACTCGCGATCTCGTCGGGGGTGAGAGCGGCAGTGAACACCGGTAAAGGCGCTTTGACCCCTAGCACCTGGTGCATGAAGGCGATGACCACCGCCTCCCGCGCCTGCGCCAGCTCCTCCTCCAAGAGCAGCGCGTCAACGGTGCGCTCCTCCCTGAGGGCTTCCAGCTTCTCGGTGAGCATGTCCAGCTCGAGCGCGACCTCGTAGGCCGTGAGTCGTTCCTCGTCGGTGAGGTCTTCGCGCAGACCGCCGTCCTCGCTTGTGAAGGCGGCTAGGCGGCTCTGGATGCGTTTCTGGTCGGCCTTGAGCAGCGCCTCCCTAGCGGTGCCGCCCCGGGCGCTGGTCATGGCCTGCAACTGCGCGGCCTTACGCTCAAGGTCATAAGGTTCGGCGGTCTCGTCGAAGAGTTGGTGCTCCGCGGCGGTGAACGGCCTGACGGTCCACTCGACGCCGGCGGCTTTGAGGGTGTCGCCTAGTTTCACGCTTGCTTCTCCTTCGCTTCGAGGATGACCAACTCCTCGGTGTCGTGCCCCTGTGGGCCGCCCACGAGGCGCAGGCCGGCCGGTAGAGGCGCGGCGAGCCGGTACGGGGTTCCGGTGGGGCTGATGAGGACGCGGCCGCGCCTGAGGGATTCTGGCGCGTGACTGCCTAACGCCAGCACCCCGCCGTCCTCGGTTTCTTCCACGCCGAACAGGGCGATAGGGTGCCCTTGGCGCGTGCGGTACTCCTGATATGGCTTCACAAGATATGCCCCCGGCTGGGAGTGCCGGGGGCTGGAAGGAAGAGGGCCCTCGGGAGTAGGGCCATGAAGGGGATTGAGGATTAGGGCGCGTCCAGCATCGTCACGCCGAACGGCGAGAGGAGGATGTCGTACGCGAACTCGTTCGCCTGGATGTCGTCCACGGGCCGCACGCGCAGCACGCGAGCGAAGAACGACGCGCCGGAGCCGTCGCGGAAGAACACGTTGCCCTTCATCGGGTCGCCGCTCGTCCACGCCGCCTTGATCTGCTGCAGCTTCGTGTTCGAGTCCGTCAGGTAAACCCTGACCGTGAAGTCCGCGCTCTGCAGGCTGCCGAGCGCGACGAAGTCCTGCCCGTTGTGCAGCGGGACGCGGTTCACCTGGCGAGTGGGCGCGATCTCGCCCATGTCGCCGGTGGTGTTCGGCACGAGGTCGCCAGCTGCGAGGGGCGTCTCGCTTACCGGCGCCAAATACAGCTCTGCGCTTTCGGGCAGGTCGGCAGTCACTACACTGCCGGTGGGATCAACGGGGCTGTTCGCCATTCGAGTGTTCTCCTTCCTAGCGCCAGATGGCGTAGGTGAATCGTGTCGTGGCCGTGAGGCCGCTGAAGGTGTCGAAGTCCTCGGAGCGCGGGTCAATCTCGGTACCGAGGCCGAGGCTGCCGATGAGGGGGTAGTCCTCGCTGATTTCGGTGACGTGCTGCGGGGCGGATGCTAGGAGCGCCTGCAGGTGAGCCAAGGGCGCGGGGTCAAGGGGTTCCCCCAGGTCTAGGAGGCTGCCGGGCTGGTTCAGGTGCACGTCGAGGCCGCCGGTCATGCGGGTGCGCTGGTTGTGCAGGCGTTGCGGGCTGCCGCGCGGTAAGCCGACGATGACGGCGTATGGGCGGCGGTTGTACAGGTCGGGGTCTACGACGCGCTCGCGTTGCTCCGACGTGAGCTGCCCCACACCCACGATGAGGAGTGGGCTGCCGGGCTCAAGCGGGTCCGCGGGGAGGCTAGCGAGGTACTCAGTGAGGGTCACTTCATGGCTCCTCCCTGACGCGGCGCCGCATTGCTTCCTGGGTGCGCTCGTCCATCATGGTCTCCCACATCGGGGCGCGTCCGCCGGACTGCCTGCTTCCGCCTGGAGGGGCGTTCGGGTTCGTGCTTGGCGGGCTGAACTCAAGTCCGAGGAGCTTCCCGAACTTGTCCTGAATGACGACCTGAGCGCCGGTGCCGGTGGCGTCCTGCTGGCTGGTGACGCCCTCGGCGAGGTCGCCGCTCTGCATGACGGGCATCTGCCCGGGCGCGCTGGATTGGTTGGGTAGGCGCGGGTAATGCACGCCCGCGCCATGACTAGGGCTGCTCAGGTTCTCGGCTAGCACGTCCGCGGCTTCATCAGCTGCGGCTTCCATGAGCTTCCGGTACCGCGCGTCCATCTCCGCCCGGAGAGCGGGGTTAGGTACGAAGGCCATTACGGGATCTCGTCCGTTCGCCAGGACAGCACGATCTTCTGCCCGAACCTCGCTCGGAGCCTGGGCGTGAGGCTGTCCTGCACCGGCTCTAGGCGAGCGGCGCCGTTACGTCCCGCCCACGGGAGGAGAGCTTGAGCGCCCGCCTTGACGTTGGCCGGCAGTTCGAGAGGGCTAATGAGGCGCCCCTCGATAACCGCCTGGGCATCCGTCAGCCCCAGGTTACCGATGCGCTTAGCGTCCGTCACCTGCCTCAGGCCCACGACCACCTCGATGTTGCCGGGTTGGAACACGAGCGTCGTGTGCGGACGATAGCGACTGGTGACGGTGCTCATTGGCCTAGTTCCGTTCGGCGCCTGCGAGGGCGGCGAGGATCTCTGCCTTCGTCCGCGCGCCGTTCAACTCGACGCCGCGCTCCTGCGCGTACTCCTTGAGTTGCGCGACGGTCCATGAGTCGGTCGGTGTGTCGATGATCTCTACGCGGCCCTGCGCCCGCAGGCGTTCGGCTTGAGCTTCGGGGATGCTGAACTCGTCACCCGGCACGCTGCCGCGCTTGATGAAGTTCGGCGCGAGCACGCGGACTTTCACGTTAGCCACAGGGGCTCCTTTCTACAGAGCTACGCCGACGGCGGCCACCGGGGTCGTGCTGGCCGTGTCGTACTTGGTTCGCCATGCGGCCGCCTGAGCCTGCCAGTAGGCGAGCTGCTGGTCGGAGCGGGTCTCGCTCACGTCGTCTGCCCGCATGCTGATCGGTGCGCTCATGAGGTCAGCGACGAGCGCCTGGTAGGCGCGCCAGTACACGAACGCACGTTGCCGTTCGGGAGTCTCCCCGGCTGACTCAGCGAGGGCCGCCACTAAGAGCGGGTCCAGGTCCTCGAACCAGTCGGGGTTCAACTCCCCGGTGGGGCGCTTGAAGTCATCCGGGGTCACGAGGTCAGGCCTCGACGAGTTCCCCGGACAGGAGGCGCTGCTTGATGAACGCAGTGCGTTCCACGGTCACGGGCTTCTCGCTGACCGTGACCTTCTGTTCCGGGTCGTAGTAGGCGATACCCGTAACGCCGCGTTTGGGGTTGACGCGCACCTTGACCTTCCCGCTGGCCTTCGGCGCGGGCGGGTCGTTGGTGGGCGGGTTGATGATGGCGCGGAGCTTCTCCAGGAGGCTGGAGCGGGCTTCTTCGCCGCGCTCCTCTTCCTGCTTGAGGGCGTCTCCCACGCTGATGGTGCCCGCCTCTACTGCGGCGAGCACGTCCGTGATGTTGTGGTCGGCGGTCTGGAACGCTTGAGCTTGTGTCTGGTCGCTCATGGTCAGTTCGCCTTGGTGATGGTGAAGAAGGAGTGCGGTTCGCTCTTGGCGAAGCCGACGTTCTCGCTGATGGTGAACTCCTGCGTCTGGTTGGCGATGAACCGGTCGGCTTCCTGGATGATGCTGCCGTTCTCGGTGACCTGGTCGAGGCCGTCGCCGATGCCCAGGGTGAGGAGCTTGTTGCTGCCGTCCAGGATGCTGCTGGTCGGCGCGAACTTGAGCGGCACACCGGACGGGGTCATGTACGGGTTGCCGTACATGGCTGCCTGTGCGGGGGTCAGGGCGATTCCGCTTGCGGGGATGCGCAGCGCGCGGATGGCGAGGAGGGTGGCCTTGTCCGCCACGTACACGGCGGGCTCGCGGTCGTAGTCGTTCATCTCCGCTTCGATGATGTCGAAGTCGGTTACGCGCCACGCGGCGGCGTTGCCGTTGTTTACGTTGATGGCGGGGTTGCTGTTGCCGTCACCGTTGAGAGCGACGGCGATGGCGGCGCGCACCTTGCGGACTTCCTCACGCCGGGAGATGCCGGCGATGGTGCGGCCGACGAGGTTCAGGCTGGTGCGGCGCAGGTACTCGTAGGAGGCCCTGACGCGGCCGCCGTACTTGTAGACCTTGATGCTGTGCTCCGCCGTCTTGATGATGTAGAGCGGCAGGTCTGCGCCTTCGGTCACGCGGGCGGGGTCGAGGTCGTCCTCGGCGCCGCGTTCGATGACGCCGGCCTTGTACGTGTCGCCGTCGATGCCGACGTTGGCGCTCACGAGGTCGGCGAGGGTCACGCGGTTGCGGGGCTGGCGCTGTGACTGGTCAATCCAGCGCTGTGGCTCCTGCACGTCCCGGAAGGGAATGTCAGGGGTCTGGTACGACTCGGTGACGAACGCCGGGAAGAGCACTTCGGCGCCTTCCACGTAGTGGCTGTCGCCGCGGGTGAAGACGCCGCCCTTGCTTGCGCGTTCGCCTTTGGTGCGGATGCCGTGCGCGGCGAAGATGTGCTGCAGCGCGGTGATCTCCCGTCCGCCAGCTGCGGCCTTGCGCTCCTGTGGAGTGGGCAGGAAGCCGGGGTCGATGTCGCCAGCTGCAGCGAGCGCGTCGAGGTGCTCGCTGAGGCTGGTGCGGTTGGCGCGCACCATGTCGGTGTACACGCCAGCGTCGAGTTGCGTGAGCTTCTTAATCACGTGCTTCTCCTGTCTCTCGCTCGGTTAGAGGAGGGTGACCGCGGCCTCGGTGGCGCTGGCGGCATGAATGATGGCGGGACGGCCGGGGTTCTCCCCAGCGGCGACGAGCTGGCCGGACGCGTTGGCCGTGACCTGGGCGTAGCCGGGCGTGAGCTGGGCGGCGGCGTTGGCGGTGATGACTTCGCCGTACAGGAGCACGGTGGCGCGGTTGTCGGCCTCTACGGCGGTGATGATCCCGACGGGGATGCCGGCGCCTCGGGCTACGGTGCCGCCGGCGGTCATGACCACGGCGTCACCGATCTCGACGGTGCCGGTGGTGATGTACGTGGCGGTGTGGCGCTGGCCTGCGAACTTCAGGTCGTTGACTCGCATGCTTAGTTCCCTTCGTAGGACACGCGCGGCTTGGCGCCGTCGGCGTCGGTTTCGGTGGTCTTGCTCACCTGCTCGGTGGGCACGACGTTGGCGGCTTTCGCCTCGAGCCGCTGTACTTCGGCCGTGAGGTCGTTCATCTCCGCACTGGCGAAGATGCGCTTGGCGCGGTCCGCGGCAGCGACGCCTTCGGGCGTGTTGCCTTCGGTGCGGATGGTGGCCGCGTGGAGGCGAGTGAGGAGGTCGGCGCGGTACCGGCGCCCGTCCGCGGCTTCGGCCTTGACGGCGGCGAGCGCGGCGGGGGTGGCGGCGTCTACGCCGAGCGCCTTGGCGACCTGCGCGTTAGTGCGGGTGGCGGCTTGCTCTTCGAGGGTCGCAAGCGCCGCAGCGACTTCTTCGGCGGTGGCGTCCTCGGTGAGGCCGAGCCTGGCTAGGAGTTCGTTCATGGTGGGTGGTCCCTTCTGCGCGAGCGCGCGCCTACCGGAGCGGTTCTTCAGTCGAGCGGTGGCCTCATGCGTGACCTCCGTGAAGGTCGCCACGCGGTCAGCTAGCCCCAGGCGGACAGCTTCAGCGCCGAGCACCGTGCTTCCCCTGAGGGCGCTCTCGTGGTCACTGTCGAGCGCGTACCTGGCGAGGACCTCCTCGCGGGTGAGGCCACGGCCGGCTGCCACGTCAACCGCGAACAGGTCGAGGATTCCGGCGAGTTCCTTGCCGACTCGTGTCTGCATGAGTTCGTCGTTCGGGTCGACCGCTTGCCCGAGGCCCTTCATTTCGCCGGTGCGGTAGACCTTCACGTCGATGCCCTTCTCTTCGAGGAGGCGGCTGTAGTCGGCGTGCATGGTGATGACGCCGATGCTGCCCACGGCCGAGAGGGGGGTGGTGACGATCTCCGTCGCCTGGGATGCGAGCCAGTACGCGGCGCTTGCCATGTACCCGTTGGCTACCGCCCTGACGGGCTTGACCCGTGCGGCTTCCCGGATGGCGTGTGCGGCTTCGTCCGTGTTGAGCGCGACTCCGCCTGGGCTGTCGAAGGAGAGGATGATCTCCTCGGTCTTCGAGTCGTTGGCGAGGGCGTTCACCGTGGCCGTGATGCCCTGGTATGTGGGGAGGCCGAGCCACGCGGCGAAGCCGTCGCGGTTGAAGATGGGGCCGTGGATGGGCACGACCGCTACGCGGCCGCCTTCGGGCTTAACGGGGTCGCCCGCTCGAGCCTGATTCTGTTGGCCGTCGCGGGCGAGGTTGAGTAGGGCGGGCACGTGGTCTGGGTGTAGGGCCCAGGGCGCCCGCAGTGTAGTGAGGTCGAGTTTCACACGGTCACTCCAATCCGGGGCTTGCCCTAGCCCTCTTCATCGCCGCTGCCTTCACGTGCCGCTCGGGCGGCTTCGATGTCATCCACGGTCACGTCCCAACGGCCGCTGAGCTTGGGAAGCCAGGCGTCACCGATGAGCTTCAGCATCAGTTCATCGGTCTTCGCTTCATCGAGTTGGGCGGCGGCATCATCGGCTCTGAACGGATTAGGCGGCGAGTCGAACGTGAGCCACGCCTGTGCGGGGATGCCCATGAGCTGCAGGTGCAGGTTCATGCCGAACTCCAACTGGCCAGCGACGGCGCCCCGTAGGGTCTCGGCGAACGCGAGCATGGTTGGGTAGATGACCTTCGCTAGGGCGTAGTTGGCGCCCATGTCGCCGCGCATGAACGGCTGCGTGCCGAGCCCCGACCAGAGCTGCTTCTGGTTACGGTCCGTTATCTCCGTCGCGCCCTGCAGGTTCTGGTTCACGTTCGTGGTTTCTAACTCAACAGTGTTCGGGTGCGCGTACAGGCCGCGCTCACTACCACTAGCGATGAGTTCGGCTACCTGCCGCATGTACTCCTGCAGTTTCTCCTGGTAGGTGGGGTCGCCCTTGGCTAGCCCGAAGTCGCTGGGTTCTGGTGGCGTGACGGCGGCGGTCACGAGCGCGATCTTGGCGGCGGCGTTGATGAGGCGGTCCTCGCCCTTGGATAGTTCGCCTTTGCGCGCAAGGGTGTGGAGGGTGCTGATCATGCCCGGTACGCCGTACGGGTTGTTGCCGTCGAGGGTGAGCGGGCCGTAGTGGTACGTGCGGTTATCGAGGGTGACGGGTTCGCCGGTGCGGGGCACCTGTCGGTACTCCCGTTCACCGTCCTGCCCGCGCCGGATGCGGATCTCCTCCGTAGGTACGGGCTCGGCGCGTAGGACGCCCCTGGCGTCGGGCTGCGGCACCCACTCAAGGCTCGTAGCGCCGGTGATGTACGCCTCCCGCGCCTGGTGTTCAGCGAGGCCGGTTAGGCCGGTGGGGAAGACCGCCTTGCGCCATAGTTCGAGCGTCTCCTCAGCTTGCGCTTGCGCGGCCTCGGACCCGTCGAGTTCCCAGGTGAATGGGGTGATGGCGAGGCTGGTGAGGTCTCTGATTGTGCCGGCCACGTCATCGTCTGACTGGGCGAGCATCCTGAATACGCGGATGATGCGTGGCCGCGTGTCTTTCGGGTAGCCGGCTAGGGTGTCCTCGAAGTGGGTGATGAGCCCGTCTAGGTTCGGGTTGCGGCTGACTTGCCCGCGGGGTAGGGCTTGCGCGAGGCCGCGCAGGCGGGCGGTGGCGGCGTCTACGGGTGGCGAGCGGCGGCGTCTGTTGAAGAGTCGGAACATGCTCACCTCCTGTTGAGCGCTGCGAGGGCAGCGAGGCTATCGGCGGGGCTCAGGACCGTGGGGCCACCGACCAGAGTGTTGTACGCGGCCGAGAGGCCGTCTACGGGGTCGTCGTGGACCTTGGGATTCGGGAACGCGGCCAGGAGACTGAAGAACCAGTCGTTCCACGGCGCCCGAACGTAACCGATGCGTTCCTCGCTGGCGGCGACACTGGCGGGCGTGGCCCTTGTGGCCTTGTTGCCCTGCACTCGCGTCTGGGGGTAGTCGTGAACCGTGTACCCCTCGAGGGGATGGTCCTTGAAGTGTTGTGCGGCGGTCTTGCCGGCCGCGCCTGGATCTATGGGGATGACGTGCTCTACGGTTGGGCCGTCGGCCTTAGCGGTGCGCTCTAGGAGCGCGTCTACGCCGCCCGGGCCCTTGCGGTCCATGACGACATCCAGGATGGCCAGGGTGCCGGTGGTGGTGATGCCGAGCTTGACGCCGACCGTCCAGTCGGGGTCGGGGTTGCTGGTGTTCGGTTCGGTGGCGGCGAAGTCCCAACCTCGTACGGCCCTGATGATGGCTGGGGGTTCGTCGAGGGGCGTGAACCACTCGCGCCGGAAGAACGACCCGAGCTCGTTGGGGTTGATGAACTTCCCCTCGATCTCCTGGGGTCGCTCGGCGGGACTGATCTCCGCCTGCAGCTTACGGATGGCTTCCTCGTTCAGAAAGGGGTTGTCGTAGGTGGTGAAGCGCCTACCGTGGTACCCGTCCGCGCCAGCCACAGCCTTATCCCACAGTTCCTTGAAGAGCACGCCCTTCATGCTGCTCAGCTTGGGGGTGCCGGCCGCTATCAGCGTCGAGTCCGGGTTGTCGAGCATCATCGGTAGCACGGCGTTATGCCAGAGGTACGGGTCGTCGAGGATGATGCCTGCTTCGTTTAGGAAGACGACGTCGTACCCGAAGCCTTCCCAGTTCTCGGGCTTGTCCGCGCTGCGGAAGTCGGTGTACGCGCCGTTTGGGAGGGTGATGGTGGCGTCTTGCTTGTGCCACACGAAGCCAGTGCCGGGCGTGAGGTCTAGGGTTCGGAAGGCGGGTAGGAAGTACCGCTGGATGTACCTGCGGATGTTGCCGTTGATGGTGTCGCCCCAGAGGACCTTGCGGCCTTGGAGCATGTACTCGATGACTGCCCATGCTGCGCCCTGGGTGGCGCCGAGGCGGCGGCCTTTGGGGAAGATGCGGTACTTGCCGAGGGCTTCGCTGTCGTGGAAGATGTGACGCTGCGCGGGGTGGTACGGGAAGCGGGTTAGTTCCTTAGTTGACCGGGCGGCTGCTTCCTGTAGGCCCCGCACGTGGGGCGGCGGGGTCGAGTCGGATGGTGCCCCAGCGTCGTTCGATGCTGTTGAGAATCTGGGTACGCGTAGCAGGGTCGCTCACCTCCTCCGCGAGGGCGTGCACGACCTCCACTCCCAACTGCTCAAGGACGCGGTCTAGCGTTTCGAGCGTGATGCTGCCTTCCCTGCGGTGCTTCTCGATCCTGTCGACCATCGCCCCAACCTTGTCCACCAGACCAGCAGCTGCGGTGAGGTCGAGCACCTGGCGTGGCTTGGGCGGGGCGTAATCGGCTGGGTCGGGAACCTTGGGGAGTTCGTCGAGCGTGACGTTCTCGTACCCGCCGTCTTCAAGCAGGCGGATCATTTCCTCGCGCCAGTCGCTTACGGCTTCCAGATAGGCGGAGTCGTAGAGGGCGTTCCAGGTGTGCGTGAGCTCGGCGTAGTGGTCCCAGCGCTCGATGAAATCAGTGACTAGGGCCCGGAGCAGCTTTACCTCGGGCAGCAGGTCAAGTGGGGTGGGGTCGTTCTCGAACTGCTCGAGGAGTTCCTTGATGCGCGGCCGGGTGATGCTGCTATACCGACCGTGCTTGATTGGCTTGGCGCCGCCGTGTAGGTGGCAGCGGCCTTCTCCGACGTGGTCGGTCTTGTAACCGGCGACATTCTTGCAGGGGCGCCCGGAGCGGGTTTTGGCGCCGCAGGTCGGCGCCGAGTGCTTGCCGGCCATGCGGTCTCCTTTCGTAGTGAAGGACCTCTCCGCGTGATAGTGGGGCTAGGACTAGACTCCGGGTAGGCCGGATTGTTTTAGGGGAAGTCATGCGCGTACTATCGTTCGTCGGTGTTTTGTTGGCGCTGGGTTTTGCCAGCGCTCAAGTGGAGTTGTTCGGCATCATTCGGGACGGCTCCTTAGCTGAGGTTGTGGTGGCGTTGGACGGGCAATCGGGCTTAACTCGCCTTGTTGATGAGTATGAGCAGGATCTGCTCATGTACGCCGCGGCTGGCACCAGCGATCCGCTAGTCATTCGCTACCTCGTATCGACGCATGGGTTCGACGTGAACCGTATGACGTCTCAGCGGTGGACGCCGCTAATGTTCGCTGTCAGGTTGAACCCGGAGCCGTTGATTGCGCAGGCGCTGATCGAACTGGGCGCCGTGGTTGGAACCGCGAACGTCTCAGGTGAGAGAGCTGTGGACATGATCGGCTTGAACCCGAACCCGGCTTACGGGTCGCATCCGGTTGCTCGGTTACTTACGTCGGTGCAGCCGCTGGTTAGCCCGACCGCTCCGTTGGCCCCGTCTCAGCCCGCGCCGCCGTCGCAACCTACTCAATCGGGCTGCTGCCGAGTCTGTCGGACGGGTAAGGCGTGCGGTGATTCCTGCATCAGCCGTAACAATAATTGCAATCGCGGACGGGGTTGCGCTTGCCAGGGCGTGGCGCCGCTGAACCCGCTGTTCATACGGGAGGTTCGGGCTGTGGCTAGCTTCGACGCGGGTGAAGTCGCTGTCGGCGGGTGCGATTTTACGCAGATTGCGTTAGGCGGAAGGTACGGGGCAACGGTCCTGTAGATGAGTTCAGCTTGAGGATGGTCCGGAGTAGGTCTTGGCCCCGCGTTTCATACTGGGTGCCTCCTAAGAGCCATGTCAGAGGCGTGTGACGGCTGCCGTCCTAGAGTCCGTGTTGCCGGACGAAAGGAGCCTGGCGTACGTGAAAAGAGCATTTGGGACAGCCCAGAGATGGCTACAAATCAATTGGCTGAGTGTCCTCTTCTTCTTCGCTGCGTTCGCTTTTGGCGTTGCAATAGGGGGGCCATTCGCCCGGCTACTGAAGGGATCCGGCTTCAACGTGGACCTTGCGCTGAATCTCGCGTCAGCACTAGGCATGTCTGTGGCGGCATGGGTTGGCGTCGTCGGGTTAGTTCGCTCGAACGAGGACCGTCGCGAGAAGCACGTTCCAGAACTGTACTTCCTGCAAGGCAATGTCACGTTTGGGGACACTACTGAAGATCCTCGCCGCGTGTTGGTCAATGCCGGATTCGGGCCTGCGCTCGATGTGACGCTTCAGTTAACTCCTGAATATCTGGAGTACTGGGAAATGCCGAAGCCAGGGATAGTCCAGCCCGCTGGGACAGGTCAACCACACCTATGGAGCGGAAGTGTGTCGCAAGATCAGTTCTCAGACGAGGGTTGGTGGACCTATGATTTCGGACTAGTAGCACCAGATGCAATTCACGGCGGTGCGCCCCTCCCTAGGTCGCTTGCTCAAAATGTGGCCTTCGAAATCGAGAGAAGCATATTTCCGGGCCTTTCATGGGATCTGCTGGCGTCGCACTTCAGGGAGGCCCCAAGGATGTCTAGGTACAAGGCAATGTTTTCGGGTTCGGCCACCTTGTCGTACCGAGATAGAACCGGACACTACTACCCCGTGAAGCGCGTACTTGTGCAGTTGACGGGAGAATGGAATTGCGAGTATCGGTTCAAGGGGGCGAACAGGGGATACTCAGCAGACTTCGTAGGCGACTTCGTAGCCTTCGAGGCCCCCATCGCCCCGCCGACGCGGCCGAAGCCACCTCGCGCATAGCGAAGAACCCCGCCGGGGGGATGTCGGCGGGGTTCCTTGAGTCATCTCGACTGACTAGCATGGTAGCCCCTCCTGTTTTGACGGTCAAGGCTCATCGCTTCCAGCGAGCTGTAGTGCGGCGCGGATGGCGTCGAGGCTGATGTGCTCATCCGCGTCGCTAAAGAGCGTGGCCTCAAGTTCCGAGGGTATGCGGCGCAGCTCCGCGGCGCCAGCCAATGCTTCGAGGGCGGCTGCGGTCAGGTTGGTGATCAGTCCATCGTTCCGGTTGCGGGTGAGGCGCTTCTCGCCGTTCTCGTCCGTTTCGAGCTGGAACGGTTTGCGGCAGTTGCTGAGTTCTAGAGCGGTTTCGTAGTCGGCGATGGTGGCGGCGTTCAATCGACTGATGGCGGCGTCGGCATAGTTCTTGTCGAGGGTGATGCGCCAGCTCTGCCCGCCTGGCCAGTCGTCGGCCCAGAGTGTGGCGATGATCTTCCAGCTGACGCTGAGGACTTCGACGTACGTGCTGGGGTTCTCGCTTTGGCGGGCGCTGGAGTACGTGCCGGAGCGGGGGTTACCCGTGGGGGTGATGAGGCGCGTCTCACGGTAGGTCTTCCAGCCTCGCTCCCCGGCACGGAGGAATGGCCACAGGACGTTCGCAACTGCCCTGAGCAACTGGGTGTGGTCGTCGACCATCCCTGTTTCTCCTGTCACGCTGCTTTCCCCTCCCTGGCGTTCAAGAACGCCACGATCTCCTCCCACTGCGACGGGCGCCACACGAGGCCAACCCCACCGTTCTTGTTGATTCGGTCAAGCCACTTCTCTTGCTCTGTGGTGAGGTCGCCCGTGTTGCTCTTCAGCTCCACGAACAGCACCTTGCCCCTGCCTACGAGCGTGAGGTCCGGGTAGCCCTTCCCGTCACCCTGCACCGCCGTGCTCCATTGATTCCGGCGGTTACGGCCAGGCCGGAAGTGCGCCACGAGGTACCCGAGGGTCTGTGCCAGCTCGATGACGAGCCTCTGGAACTCCGCCTCGGTCAGGTCATCGAAGAGCTTCATGGGGTCCCAGCTCCTAGAGAACCTTCATGGGGTACCTCGCTCGGTTCGTGCCAGGTGGTGTACTCGAACGCTCCGAGGGTCACGCCGTTCTGCTGCACGCTGAGGACCGTGCCGTTCATGGCCACGCGCTCGCCCTCGTGACTCCGCCTGATCTTCACGACCTGGCCGCGCTTCAGGGCGCGGTTCACCGCCCACACCTTGCCCTCGCCGGGGTGGTCGGCCATGCGGAATTGCGCGCGGTTGTTCGCTGGGTCGACGCGGTGCACGCGGATGCGCTTGTCGCCGGGGCCGTCGCCCCACTCGTCGCCGACGTGCAGGCACTCGATGGGGTTCATGCTGCGTTCCTGTGGAGGGCGGCGCGGGCGTGGGTGAAGTGGTAGTCGTAGCCTTTCTCGCGGCAGGCGCGGATTGCTTCGTTGAGTTCTGCTTCTGACCCGACTTGCCAGCGGAGGGCTTCGACGGCTTCGCGGCCGTCGGCCTGCGCGTCTTCGAGGATGCGCTCAAGGTCAGCGCGGATGCTGGGGTTGGTGGTGCTGTCGAGCTCTTCGCCGATCCGTCGGATGTCTTGCGCACGCCAGGTGACTTGGAGCACGGCTGACGGGGCGCAGCAGTTGACGCCTGGGTGCCAGACTTCTTCGCCGGCTGGTGTGTGGATTTTGCCTTTGGCGCCGCAGAATTTGCAGCCGGGCGCTTGGTGTTCTTTGGTGGAGAGGAGGCCGGGGAGGTTCATCGGTCGTCTCCGGCGCCGAAGAAGATGGCGAGGTCGTCGGTGGCCTGGTCCTGGGGTGCTTCGAGTTGCGCCGCGGCGGGG
>JBAYRM010000010.1:0-26990 GCA_041676665.1 Trueperaceae bacterium | reverse complement strand
GCGCGTTGCCGCACGTCGCACATCAGGTCTAGAAGCGCTTCCGTGAAGCGCGGCGTGATCTTGGACTCGGTGAACGGGGCGAGCTTCCCGTTAACGCGCGACATGGCCGGCAGCCCCACATGAAGGTGCACGTCGGACGCACCGCGCTCCACGATGCGTTGCAGCAGATCGTTGAAGTGCATGGCACGAGTGTGCGCCAGCCGCACTTACGGGATTCTTTCTCGGCCCTCTGAACCAGGTAAGCCGGCGCTAACCTGTACACTTGCTGCGGCATGAGACTCGACCCCGACACTAGATCAGCAGGCGTGACCTTCACGCCAGGAACGTTGGCACGATGAGGATCTTCGCGTTGGCAGTTCTGGCCACCATCATCGTCGTAAGCGGCATCTGGCTCGCGCGCGACCGCTCGGCGGCGCCCGCCGAACCTGCCGCAGGCTCAGCGGCGGCAACGAGCACTTCCGCACCGGAAACGGCCACCGACCCTGCGCCGCAGGACCCGGCTGACACCGCCGACCCGGAGGAAGGCACGGCCGAAGAGGCACCCGTTACCGTGAACGGCGTGATCCTCCCGCAGGGTTACAGCCAGGTCGCGTTCCTGACCGACGTACCGCAGCAGGCGTTCGACGCGCCGACGCAGGTGCTCGACGAGGCGCTCGACTACGTGGCGGTAATCGGCACCAACCAGGGCGCCATCACCTTGGAGCTCTACGAGGACCTGACCCCCGTCACCGTCAACAACTTCGTGTTCCTGGCGCTGCACCGCTACTTCGAAGGGGTGCCCTTCCACCGTGTCATCGAAGGCTTCATGGCGCAAACGGGCGATCCGACCGGCACCGGCACCGGCGGTCCGGGCTTCCAGTTCGACGACGAGATAGTCGAGAGCCTGACGTTCGACTCAGAAGGCATCCTGGCCATGGCCAACGCCGGGCCCGGCACCAACGGCTCGCAGTTCTTCATCACCTTCGCCGCCACCCCGTGGCTCGACGGAGCGCACACGATCTTCGGGCACGTCATCGACGGCCTGGAGGTCCTGCCCGAGATCACTCGAGTCGACCCCTCGCAGCCCAGCGCCATCGTGCTGTACACCGGCACCGTCGGTGAGCTCGCCGAACAGGGTGTGGTGCTGCCAGCCGACGAAGACATGACCTTGGCCGACGCCCTGGAGGAACTCCTCGGCGCCCTGCCCGGCACCGGTCAATCGTTCAGCGTGGCCGGTAACCGCGGGGTTGCGGGCATGCTGGGCACCGACCCCGCCTTCGGCTTCTACCTGACCCCCGACCAGATCGAGACCGTCGTCATAGCGGCTCGGCAGCGCTGAAGCGCTCTCCCCTTAGGCAACTAGCACCCACGGTCAAGACCGCTTGACCCGGAAGGAACCAACCATGCAATCACTCGACGGCTTCACCAAGCTCGACCGCCTCTCCACCGAACGCGTCACCCGCTTCAGCGCGCCCGAGCAGGTGCTCGAAGCCGGCAAGCAGTACCGCGCCGTTGTCACCACCAACAAGGGCACCATGGTGCTCGACCTGTTCGCTGACAAGACCCCCGTCACGGTCAACAACTTCGTGTTCCTGGCACTGAACGGTTACTACGACGGCATCGTCTTCCACCGCGTGCTGGAAGACTTCATGGCGCAGACGGGCGACCCCACCGGCACCGGCACCGGCGGCCCCGGTTACCAGTTCGGTGACGAGTTCGACGCCAGCCTGCGCCACGACGAGAAGGGCGTGCTGAGCATGGCCAACGCTGGGCCCGGCACCAACGGCTCGCAGTTCTTCATCACCTTCATCCCCACCCCGTGGCTGGACGGCCGCCACAGCGTCTTCGGCAAGGTCGTGGAAGGCGTCGAAGTTCTCGACGTCATCCAGCGCATCGACCCCGGTCAGCGCATACAGCCCGACGCCATGGAGTCGGTAGACATCTACGTCCGCTGAGTAACGCTAGCCGCTAGAACCTCATGACCCTTCAGGCCAGGGGCTCGATCTCGAGCGCCCTGGCCTTCGCGTTGCCGCTCACGTGCTGCACGAACGCCTGCACGTCGACGCCGTTCTGGTTAGGCTCCTTGCGGCTGCGGAAGCTCACCTGACCGTTCTCCAGCTCGCGGTCGCCGAGGATGGCGATGTAAGGGATCTTGAGGAGCTCCGCTTCGCGCACGGCGGCGTTCATGCGCTCGCCCTCGTCGGCCACGTCAGCGCGCACGCCAGCGGCCCGCAGCTTCTCGACCAGCTCGAGCGCGCCCGCGCGGTGGTTGTCGGTTATGGGCACCACCCGCACCTGCTCAGGCGCCAGCCACAGCGGCACGTCGCCCGCGAAGTGCTCCAGGATCACGCCCAGGAAACGCTCGGTGGAGCCGGTCACGGCGCGGTGCAGCACCACCGGGGTGGCTTTACTGCCGTCCTCGGTCACGTACTCGCAACCTAGGCGCGACGGCTGGATGAAGTCGACCTGAATCGTGCTCAGCTGCCACTCGCGCCCCAGTGCGTCACTGGCCATGAAGTCGGCCTTCGGGCCGTAGAAGGCGGCCTCGCCCTCCGCCTCCACGTACTCCACACCCTCACTGTCGAGCGCGGCGCGCAGCGCGTCGGTGGCGCGACTCCACTTGTCATCGTCGGCCACGTACTTGCCCTCGTCGCCCCTCAACGACAGTTGCACGTAGTAATCCTTCAGGCCGTACACGTCGAGGGTCTCGCGCACTATCCGCAGCGCCAGCGCGAACTCGCTCTGGATCTGCTCCTCGGTGCAGAAGATGTGCGCGTCGTCCTGGGTTAGCGACCGCACGCGGGTAAGGCCCGCCAGCTGGCCCGAACGCTCGTTGCGGTACAGGGTGGCGAACTCCGCCATGCGCAGCGGCAGGTCGCGGTACGAGTAGAACTGGCTGTTGAAGAGGGTCATGTGCGACGGGCAGTTCATTGGCTTCAGGCGGTAGCGCACCTCGCCGTCGACCATGGGCGGGAACATGTCGTCCTCGTAGTTGGCGATGTGACCGCTCTTCTGGTACAGCTCCTCTTTCACCATGTGACCGGTCCACACGTGCTGATAGCCGTACGCGGTCTGCTTCTCGCGCACGAGCTTCTCCATCTCATGCCGCATGGTCTCGCCGCGCGGTAAGAAGAGCGGCAGTCCCGGACCGATGTCGTCAGCGAAGGTGAACAGCTTGAGCTCGCGTCCCAGTTTGCGGTGGTCGCGCTTCTTAGCCTCTTCGAGCTGCCACAGGTGATGCTCGAGCTCCTCCTTGGAGGCGAACGCCACGCCGTAGATGCGCTGCAGCATGGGGCGGGTCTCGTCGCCGCGCCAGTACGCCCCGGCCACGCTCATGAGCTTGAAGTGCGGCGGGACGCTGCCGGTGCTCGGCAGGTGCGGGCCGCGGCACAGGTCGGTGAAGCCCTCTGCCCCGCCCTGCTCGTAGAAGGTGATGGTCTCCCCTTCGGGCAGGTCGCGTATCAGCTCCACCTTGTACGGGTCCTGCAGCGCCTCGTAACGCGCCAGCGCTTCGCTCCTCGGCAGCGAGTACTTGCGGAGCGGCATGTCGGCCTTGACCAGCTCGCGCATGCGCGCCTCGATGCTCTCTAGGTCCGCCGGGTTGAGGGTGCGCGGCAGGTCGAAGTCGTAGTAGAAGCCGTTATCGATGACAGGGCCGATGCCCATGTGGACCTGGCTGCGGTCGGCGCCTTCGGCCATGAACAGCTCCTGCACGGCCTGCGCCATTACGTGCGCCAGGGTGTGCCGCGCCAGGCGGATGGCGTCGGCGTCGCGCTTGGTAACGACTTCGATGCGGGCGCCTTGCGGCACCTCGCTCTGCAGGTCGGAGAGCTGACCGTTGACGCGGGTTCCTAACGCGGCCTTGGCGAGCCCGGGGCCGATGGCCTCGGCCACGGCCTTGCCGGTAGAGTTCTCGGGAAGATCCAGCTGCTTGCCGTCAGGCAACAGTACGTGCATGTGAACACCTCAGGGGTAACGCAACGGGTGCGTCAGGTTCGAGCGAATGGGGAGCTGCAGGAACGGGCCTTGCGGTACTACGCGTCAGCGACGCGTTCGGCCGCCGGCCCACAGCGCGGCGCGGGTGGCCGAGCTGGTGCAGGCTGCGAACCGAAAGTACGGCGCGAACGGCGCGAACATGGCAAAGATGCTATCACAGCGCGGCCCGGCCGGGCCGGCGCAACTGCTAGACTCGCAGTCATGCACCTAGTGGCTCTCGTTTCTGAAGACGCCGACCTCAACCACGCTCTGCGTTCCTTCAGAGACAGCGCCGACCGCTTCCACCTGCACCCCGTTCCCAAAGGCAGCACCAGCGAGCTCTTGCGTTCGCTCGTGCGGCTGGACTTCGCCGGGGCCGTGGTGCTCGGCGAGGCGGCTCAGGCCGAGGCGCAGCGGCTGGCGGATCGCAGCTCGCTCGAGGCGCAGGACCTGGGCGCGGCCGACACGCTCACCGTTACCCCCGCCGGCATCCTTGCCGATCACACGTTCGGTCGCGCCGTGGCGGCCATGCTCGCGGGCCGCCGCTGGGACGCGGCTGGCGCCCACGCGGTAATTCTGGGCGCCTCCGCTAAGGCGCGGGCGCTCGCCAGAGAGCTGGCCCGCATGGGGGTGGCCTCGCTGACCCTCCTCGACGACGACCGTGTAGCTGCCGAGCGCGCGCTGCCCGCCGCGGCCGGCACTAGCGGCATGGCGCGGGCGGCGTCCGACCCGCTGGCGCTCCCGCTGCTCGAGCGGGCCGACCTGCTGGTGCGAGTTTCGAAGGACGCCAAGGTCGACGACGCCCTGCTCGGCCCGCACCTCACCGTCATCGACCTCGCGCAAGGCGCCAGGTTCGACCTGCGCAAGCGCGCCATCGAGCTGGGCGCGCTCACGTTCTCACGCCCCGAAGTCGAGGCGCACCGGTTCGAGCACGCCCTCAGTCAGGTGCTCGGCGGCGCGATCGGCATAGAACCGTTCCGGGCGCTGTTCCAGACGTTCTGAAGGCACCCTGGCAGAGGCCGCATCGCGGCCCTCTCGGTTGCTGGTCCGGCCGGCCTCGCCGCTCTTGGGCAGAGCAGGTCTCATGATGTTCAGCCGTTCAGTTGACAGACTCTTCTGCATGTTGCGCTTCGCCCTCCGCGGCTTCAAGCACCTGCCAACGGCCAAGCTCGGTTCGAGCCTGGCCGCGCTGACCGCGCTGCTACTGCTGGTCCCGGCGCCGGCCCGCGCGCAGAGCGCAGACGACCTTTACTTCAGGCTACCGGGCGCCGCCACGACCCTCACCGACGACGCCATAACCATCCGCTACGGCGCGTACCACGAGACGTACGTAGCCGGTCTCGGCTGGCTCTCAGGCATAGCCGCCGACGCGCCCGTAGTGCGCGGCGGCGAGGTGCTCGTGAACTCGACGGTGCTGGACGCCCTGAGCGTGGCCCTGCCGCGCCTAGAGGGCGTACGCACGAGCGGCAGCGCCGAGGTGCGCGTGGTCCTCGACCTGCCCGGACTCAGCAGCACACAGCTCGAGGGGCTGCGCGGGAGCGGGCGCATGCGGGCCGGGGAGGAGCTGAGCTTCTGGTTGCCGCCCATGCTGCTGCCCGAGCTGGTGCCCGACGAGGTCGGCGGCGTGCTGGTGCAGCTGGCGCCGGAGGACGGCGGCACCAGGCTCACGGTCACGGGCCCCGCGCTCGACTACGACGTCTTCCCGCTCGCTAACCCCACGCGCCTGGTGCTCGACCTGATGCCGGAGCGCGACCTCACGCCCGTGGTGCACTCGGAGCGTTCTCTGGCCGCGGGCGTCACGTACAGCCGTTTCTCGGTGCACACCACCAGCGGCGGCAGCGTGGTCCACGTTGTGCGCATAGAGCCCGCCGCCGGCGAGCTGCGCGTGGTCGGCGAGAGCCGGGTGCCGCGCACCACCAGCGAGCTGGCTGCGGGCGCCCTCGTGGCCCTCAACGCCGGCTACTTCGACACCACCAGCTTCAACGCCATCGGCTTCCTGCTGGTGGACCACGGGCTGCAGTCGCTTCCCAGCCGCAACCGCGCCAGCATCGGCTTCAAAAGCGGTCAGGCGCCACTCATAGCCAGGCTCGACGTGTCCATCAGGCTCCACACCAGCCACGGCGCCATCGATGTCGGCAACGCGCAGCTGGAGGGCGTAGACGTGGTGCGCACGCCCGGGGCGTTCGCAGGCAGCGGCAGCCGCGGCGTGCTGCTGGTCGCCGACGGTGTGGTGGTGGAGAACAAGATCGGGCCCCGCCGGGTACCGGAAGGCGGCTTCGCGCTGGTGTACCCGCCCGGCAACCGCGCCATCGCGCTCCTCGACGAGGGCGACCGCGTGATCCTCGACACCCTCATAGAGCCTAGCGAGTTCGGCCAGGTGCGGTACGCGGTTGAGGCGGGACCGCTGCTGGTGCAGGGCGGTCAGCCGGCGTTCCAGCCCGAACTCGAGCTGTTCGCCACCGGGCAGCGCATACTCGACGGCCTGACCCAGCAGGCGGCGGTGGGCGTGACCACGGACGGCGCTACCCTCCTGGTGGTCGCCGAAACCATGCGCGCCTCGGAGCTGGTACCGCTGTTTCTCTCGCTGGGCGCGGACCGGGCGATGCGCCTGGACAGCGGGAGCAGCACGACGCTGGTCATCGACGGCGCGGCCGTTAACCGGCGCACCGAGCGGCGCGTGGTCAGCGCCATCGTGCTGGTGCCGCAGGTTGCGGGCAACTGACCTCGCGCCCGCGGTCGGTCGTGAACGCCCCAGCGACCTGACGGCAACCACCGCCCCCGTATACTCGCAGGCGAAGATGACCTACCGTTCGGCCCGGCCGTTACGCACGGCCCTGACACTCTTAGCCGCCGTGTTGCTCGGCTTCCCAGCGCTGCTGGTACTGGGCGTGGGCAGCGGCGTGGCCAGCGCCCAGAGCGCAACGGAGTCAGCGGCGCTCGCTGCCACGGTGCGGCTAACGCTGGGTGTGGCCGGTCATCCCGTGGCCGAGGCCTGGAACCCGCTGCGGCTCGAGCTGCGTGACGCCCCGCCCGCCACGCTCTCCCTCCAGATCGATCAGGGCACGCTCCGGTCTGGCGCGGTGCCCCTGAACATCGACTTCGAGGTGCGCGGCGGCGCTGGCGTCTCCTTCTTCGAGGAGCTCGTGTTCCTGCCCAGCTTCGGGGCCCTTAGTTGGCGCCTCACTACTGAAGAGCGCGTGCTCGCCAGTGGCTCAGTGGCCGGCCGCGAGGCCGACACGCGGCGACTTGACCTGGTGCTCACCAGTAACCCCGGCGCTTACAGGCTGGCTTTCCTCGACACGTTCGGTTCCAGCGCGCGGCTGGTCGACGTGGCGCCGGCGCTCCTGCCGATCGATTCCGGCGCCTACGACGGTGTGAGGAGCCTGATCATCGACGGCACCTCGGCCGCTCCTCGCCTGGAGGCCGTGGCCGCAGCTGCCAGCGGCGGCGCCATCGTCGCGCTGCGCGGTCCCCTGCCCGCCAGCCACGCCGAGCTGGCCCTTCTGCTAGGTGGCGCCAGCACCGTCCGGCTGGGCGCGGGCGCCATCGTCTACCTTGAGGCCGAACGCGACCAGCTGGTCGAGGCGGTCTCCCAGGTTCAAGTGCCGAGCCGACAGGCGCTGCAGGCTGCCCTGGTTCAGGAACCGCTGGTGCAGGCGCAGGCGCCGCTCAAGGAGACGACCCTGGTCATGCTGGTCGCGGCGTTCGCAGTGATGCTGCTGCTTCTGTTACGGCTGGGCGGCGCCCCGGGCCTGCTGGCCGCGCTGGCCTTCTCCGGCCTGGTGGCCGTGGTGGGCTGGAACCTGACAAGGCCAGACGCCCCCAGGCTGCAGGCTACGGCGGTGCTGGCCCTCGGTGGCAGCGAGCTCGCCACGCTGCAGAGCACCACCGAGCTTCTGACCATGCCCAAGACCACTCTTAGCCTCACGCAGCCCGCCAGGCCGCTCAGGCCCCAGGCGTACTGGCGCGACTCGGCAGGCACCCATTTCGTTCTCGAACGCTGGAGCAGCCTGCTGCTCGAGGCGCCGCTCGCTCTTGGCGATGCGCATCTGCGGCTGGAGGGCGGCGTGCCAGTGAACCGAGGCCCCCGAACCTTGCGCGACCTTTACCTGGTCGGTGAGGGCCTGAAGGGCGACCTGGAGCCCGGTTCCTCCACCTTCCAGACAAGCGAGGAACGCTCCGCAGACTGGGCCCGCACTCTGGCGCCCCTCGTGCCGGAGGGCACCTGGCTCGCCATCGACGATTGCGAGTCAGTGTGCACCACCTGGGTCCTGTACCCGGACGTGCAGCTGGCCAGCGCGCTCCCCGCTGCAGCCGAGCCCCCGGGCGGCGGCGGTGCAACAATCGACCCGTTCCGCAGCGCACCTACGAACGCGCAGGACGCGCCATGAGGGTCCTGGAGGCCGTGACCTGGCGGCTAGCGCGCCCCGACATGGCGCAGGTCTTCGTCCTGTTCCTGGCGGCGCAGGTGGTCGTTGTTACCTTCGCGTGGCCCTCCGCGGGCAGCCTGGCGAACGACAGCTGGTTCGCGCTGGCTCCCAGTCGTAACGCCTTCCTGGCGCTGGCTGCGGCCGGCTTCGGCGCCTCGCAGCTACTGATCAGGGTGCCGGGTCAACTGGACGCCGCCGGCGCCGGTCCCCACCCGCTACACGAGGCGCGCTACACCTTGCTGGCGCTGCTCGCATGGGTGCCGCTGAGTGCGCCTTTCGAGGTCGTGAGCCACGCAGCCAGCTTCCCCGCCACGGGCCTGCTCGGAAGCCTGCTCGTGACCCTTGTCACCGTTCCGGCCTACTTCGGGCTCGGCCTGCTGCTACGCAAGCTCACAGCGCTACTGCGGGTCAACTGGCTGCTGCCGCTGGCGGTTCCCGGGGTCATCCTCCTGCTCGCCTGGCTCGACATGCAGGTGGGCAACACCCTGTTCAACCCGTGGGCCGCCGCCCTGGCCCCGTCGCCCTACCCGCTTGTGGCCGCGCTAGGGGCCGGGCTCACGCTGTGGTTCCTGCTGAGCCCATGGCGCCGCCCACGTCCCGACGTGGTGGCGGCGGCCGGAGCGCATAGATGATAGGCGCCAGCCGACGCCCGTCGAACGTTGGCGCGGAGCCGCGCGGGGCGCCGTTCGAGCTTCACGTTAGAGAGGCCCGCTCCGCTGCGCTGCACCGGCGGCTGCTCCACGCTGGCGTGGTCGCCCTGGCGGCCGCAGCGCTAAGCATGTTCCTGCCGCTAGGCCTGCCGCTGCGGGCAGTCTTCACGTTGGTCGCCGCCGTGCTGGGGGCCGCCTGGCCACTACGCCGCGGCGAGGCGGCTGCTTTGGCCGCCATCCGGGCACAGACCGGCCTGAGTTACGAGACCGCCCTAGGCGTGCTCGGTCGCCGCTCCGAGGGCGCGCCCCCCGGTGGGCCTGGTGCCGCGGCGTCCGACCCTTACGGCCTCGAGCGTGCGGTCGTTGAACGCGCGGGCCAGAGCGTTCGCGGTTACAGCAGTCCGCCCCGCCCGGCCTGGTGGCTACCGGCGCTGGTGGTGGCGGCGTCGCTGGTCGTGCTGCCTGAGTTCATGACCACCCCGGCGTCAGCCGCCGCAAGGGCCGGCCCGACCGCGCCAGCCGGAGGGGCGAGCGACGCTCCGGCAGCGGACGGTGCCGCCGAACCGGGGGCGCCAGAGCCGCCCTCCCCCGGCCGCGCGGAGCAGCCCGCGCTGGACCCCGCCCGTGACGAGGAAGGCGGTGACTCGCCAGTCACCGATCTGCCGGAGGGCGACGCCGACGGCCAGGCGCCGCTGGCGCGCTACCTGCAGTCGCTGCGCGAAAGGCCCGCGGCGGCCGGGGCCCCCACCGACGGCGCGGCGGCCGAGGACGCGCCCGACAGCGAACCGCGGGATCCTAGCGGCGACCCTGACGACCGTGAAGGACGGCAGGGCAGCAACGGCGAGGCGACCGACCGGGACCCTACCGGCGCTGCGGACGACCAGGCTGAAGCGCCAAGCAGCGGCGATGACGGCTCAGAGCCGGCGCAGGAAGACGGGACGGAAGCCGCCGAGGGCGACGGCGCCGCCGACGGCGCCGAAGAGGAGGCAGAGGTCGGCGTCCAACCAGCTTCAGATCAGCCGGGTCAGGCCGGCGCAGGCGAGGGCGACTCTGGCGATCAGCAGTCAATCGATAGCGGCACCGGCGAGGCGGGCAGTGGTGACGAGGGTTCGGAGAACGCCGGAGCGGGTGGAGCGATGAGCGACGAGGAGCTACAAGACCCCCTCGGTTCCAGCGGTCAGCAGGAGCAGTTGCCGGGTGTGCTGCGTGACGGGCCCGAGACCGTGGCGGGCAGCGTGCGCCTGCCTGGCAGCGACGATGTCGACCTGCCGCAAGGCACCAGCCTCGCCCCCTACCAGAGCGCAGCAGAGGAAGCGCTCACCGAGGGCGACCTGCCGCTCGATTACCTCGAGATCATCCGCCGTTACTTCCGATGAGCAGCGAGCTGATCAGGTAAGGCAGCTCCGCCAGCAGTGAGGAAGCCAGTTCGGGTGCGGCGCGGTCCGCGAGCACCTGCACGGTCGGGTCCTGCTCGAGATCAGCCAGCGGCAGCGAGGTCGCCTCGACGCGCGACCCCTGGTGCGTGCGGGTGCGCAAAACTTGAACCACCGAGTCGTTGCGCGGGTCGACCACCTGGGCTTCCAGCGCCACCGACACGTCGATCCGGCGGCTGGCGCCGTCGCGGCTGTCGGTCACCGTGCGCTCCAGCACGGGCGCGCCGATCATGACGGCGAGGTCGGCGGAGTGGCTACGCGCGATGCGGGCGGCGCTGGGTGCAGCGCGGCTATGGAACAGGTCGTTATGCGTCTCGAGGAAACGCATAGAGAACGACGACACGAAGTCGAACGGTGCGTCCGCCCGCCCCTCGAGCTCGGCCTGTACGGCCTCGGCGGCGCCGCTCACCCGGGCCTGGGCGGGCGCGTTCAACATGGCGATGGTGGCGTGAGCCTCGCCACGCTCACCTTGCGAAGGGGCGCAGGCGGCCAAAAGCGAAGCGCCGGCCACCGCCAGGATCGTCAGAAGTCTGGCCATGGCCCCATGGTGGCACGTGAACGCGGGTCTGTGCAGGTTACGCGCGCGTTCCTGAAGGTTCCCTCAAGCGGGAGGGGGCGGCGGGCCGGGCGGCGGCTCCAGCCTAACGACGCCGTTGGTGACCTCAATCAGGCGCGCCTGCGCGCCCTCCAGCTGGAAGTCTGGCAGGGTCAGCTCCAGTTCGAGACCCTCCGGGCCGAACTGCGGTTCGATCTTGCCAGCTGAGCCGTGCTGGGCCACGAGGTCGTCGACGGTCCTGAGCACCGTATCGACCAGGGCGAACGGCGCAGCCACGCGCAGGGTCACCAGGTCGACCACCTCGCGCACGCCTGCCTGGTCCAGGGCCTTGCTGAGTGTGCCGGAGTACGCCCGCACGAGGCCGCCCGCGCCGAGCTTCTTGCCGCCGTAGTAACGCACCACCACCGCGAGGAGCATGTCTAGTTCGCGCTTAAGGAGAACCTCGAGCATGGGGCGGCCGGCGGTTCCCCCCGGTTCACCGTCGTCGGAGAAGCGCTGCGCTTCAGCGAACTTGTAAGCCCAGCAGTGGTGGGTGGCGTCCGGGTGCGCGGCCCTGACCTGCTCGAGCAGGTCGGCTGCCTCCTCGGGACCGGCGGCGGGCCACACGTAGGCCAAGAAGCGGGAGTTCTCGATCACCGCTTCGAACTGTGTCTCCTTCGCAACCGTCAGGTGCGCCATCAGTCGAATCTACCAGTGGCGAGCGCGCCGCGCACCGGCGCAGGGAACGGGGTATACGGGCCACCAGCCGCGTGCGTGAGCAGCGTGCTACAGTCGCAGCGTGGATGAGCGCCGCCAGCCAACTCTCGCACGCCCCTGCGCGTACGGTGCCGGCTCGCACGGTGCCCGATGTTCCGCCGCGCGTTGATCGCGGCCTGCGCCGCCGCACCACCCATGACCCCAATGTTCACTCTGCCTGAGTACGGATCCGTTCGCGGCTCTCAGTACTGGCACGCTTCACCTATACCTAGCCCTGGGCTACCTGCACCGAGGCTTCGGAGGGAACGATGGCACTCGAGTTCTACAACACCCTGACCAGGACCAAACAGCCGTTCGAACCGGTCGTACCGGGCCACGTCGGCATCTACGTGTGCGGTCCAACTGTTTACTCCGATCCGCACCTGGGCCACGCGCGGGGGCCGGTGGTGTTCGACGTTCTGCGTCGCTGGCTGGAGAGTTCCGGCCTGGCGGTGCGGTTCGTTACCAACGTCACCGACGTGGGTCACCTGGTCGACGATGCGGACGATGGCGAAGACAAGCTCGCTAAGCGCGCGCAGATCGAGCGTCTCGAGCCCATGGAGGTGGCCGAGAAGTACTTCTGGGCGTACTTCGACGCTATGGCGCAACTGAACGTGCGCAGGCCGAGCATAGTGCCCCGCGCGTCCGGCCACATCATCGAGCAGCAGGAGCTGACGCAGACGCTGCTCGACCGCGGCGTTGCTTACGAGCAGGGCGGCAGCGTCTACTTCGACGTCTCGGCGTGGGAGGCGTACGGCAAGCTGTCGGGGCGCGACCCCAGCGAGCTGGTCGAGGGCACTCGCGTTGAGGTGCGGACCGATAAGGACGACCCGCGCGACTTCGCGCTCTGGAAGCGCGCAGAGGGCGGCCACATCATGCGGTGGCCGAGCCCGTGGGGTCCCGGCTTCCCAGGCTGGCATATCGAGTGCACGGCGATGAGCACCAAGTACCTGGGCGACGAGTTCGACATCCACGGCGGCGGCCTCGACCTGGTGTTCCCACATCACGAGGCGGAGGTGGCGCAGGCCGAAGCGGCCGGAAAGGCGTTCGCGCGTTACTGGCTGCACTGGAACATGATCACGCTGGGCGGCGAGAAGATGGCGAAGTCGAAGAACCACTTCGTGCCCCTGGCCGAGCTGTTCGAGCAGTACGACCCGCTGGTTGTGCGCTTCCACCTGCTGCGCTCCCACTACCGCAGCGTTTCGGACTTCAGCGAGGAGGGCCTTCTGTCTTCCACTCAGGGACTGAAGCGGCTGCGTGAGACGTACCGCAACCTGCGGCACGGCCTGAACCCGGACGTGACGCCCGATCATGCGCCGTTCGAAGGTTTCCGCTCCCGTTTCGGTGCGGCCATGAACGACGACCTGAACACGCCGCAGGCCATAGCCGCGCTGTTCGACGCCTCGCGCGCCGTGAACCGGGCGCTGGAGGAAGGCGCCCAGCCGGCCTACCAGGCTGGCGCGGTGGCACTGTTCGACGACCTGCTCAGCGGCGTGCTGGGCGTGCCGGCAGCGGAGGACGAGGTGCACGACGCCCTGACCACGGTGGAGGGTCTGGTCGAGATGGTGCTGGACGAACGGCAACGCGCCCGTGAGCGCCGCGACTTCGGTACCTCGGACGAGCTGCGCGACCGGCTGGCTGAGCTCGGCATAAGCATAGAAGACACGCCTCAAGGCAGTCGCTGGAAGCTTGAGTAAAGCCCACACAGTCTAGGCGCTAAGCCCGGCACCCTGTGCACCAGCCAGGGTGCCGGTTACATGGTGGAGGTGTGAGCTCCTTCCGCCACGCGCCAGCCGAGACCGGTTTCGGTCGCGAAGCGCCCAACCCCGAGCGCTCCGCGCTGTACCAGGCCGCCTTGTCCGCCCGGAGCGGCAGCGCGGCGCGGTTGCGGCCCTTGGTTCAGGAGTTCGGTTCTCTCGACCGTGCGCTCGAGGCCACTCCTGCAGCCCTGAGTGCGCCCCTGGGCATGACAGCGGGCGCCGCCAGGGCGTACGTCAACGAGCTCCGCGCGGGCGTGGCGCGCGCCACCCGCCAGATCGCTGCCGCCCTGGCGCGCGGCCTGCACGTCATCACCTGGGAAGACGCCGGCTACCCGCCCGCCCTGCACGACGATCCGGTCGGCTGCGCCCCGCTCCTGTACATCGAGGGGCGGCTACCCGCCCAGCTGGCCTACCCTTCCAGGCAGCTCAGGTCGTGCGCGGTCATCGGTACCCGCAGGGCCACGCCCGGGGCGCTGGGCTTCACCCGCGACCTCACCCGGGCGCTAACGCGCGAGGGCCTGGTGGTGGTCTCTGGCCTGGCGCTGGGCATCGACGGCGCTGCGCACGAAGGGGCGCTGCAGGCGCTGGAACTGCCCGACGAGCAGCTCGCGGCAGCGGCAGCGCAGCGCACGTTCGACTGGCGCGCCGATCAGGAAGCCACCAGCCGGCCCGCCCCCACGGTGGCGGTGCTCGGCGGCGGGCACGGGCACCTGCACCCGGCCGCCCACACGGGCCTGGCGCGCCGGATCGTGGCGACCGGCGGCGCCGTCGTGTCCGAATGGCCGCCTGACATGGCGCCCCGCAAGCACACCTTCCTGCGGCGCAACCGGGTCATCAGCGGCCTGGCCAAGGCCGTACTGGTGGTCGAGGCCGGCTTACGCTCAGGCACTAACAGCACGGTGGCGCACGCACTCGAGCAGGGCCGCGACCTGCTGGCCGTGCCTGCGGCGCCCTGGTCTGCGGCTGGCGCCGGCTGCCTGGCGCTGGTCAACGAGGGAGCCGAACTGGTCTACGGCTACGCCGACGTCATGGCGCAGTACGAGCAGTTCGTGGCCGTGAGGCTTCAGGGCGAGCCCTCTGACAGTGCGCCCCCAGGCGCGCTGCAACCGGGCCTCGGACTGCTGCGGCCGCCGGCATCGTCCGCGAACTCCGGCAGCGTCCACCAGCAGGTGCTGGAGACCATTAGGGAGAGGCTCTCCCCCACTCTCGACTTCTCGCTCGACGCGCTGGTTGGCCTTACGCCTTACTCGGCCAGCGTGCTCATCGGGGTCATGACCACACTGGAACTACTGGGCGCTGTCGAACCGACCGACGGCGGCCGCTACCGCCTCCGTGATCCACTGCCTCAACGCCGTCAGAGGCGCGAATAAGCCTTCGGATGCCTGAATGAGTGGTCGATGTTAAGGAAGGGTCAATCGTCTCATGGACACGGTGAGAGCGCGCTTAGTATCTTAGAGACAGGTCGGGTGGGCGACTCTCAGGAGGCGTGTGCCTCCGGGCAGCCCACGTGACGTTCTGGAAGGAGATCCACCTTGAGGAAGTTCCTCGTAGCATTGCTTGTTGCCCTGACCACGTTCGGTGTGGCGTTCGGGCAGACCCTAACGGTCTGGACCACCTGGACCGATCAGACCCTCGAATGGCTCCGCGAAGAATCGGCATCGTTCTCCGACGCGTTCGGCGTTGACGTCGAAATCGTGCGCCTCGACGTCAACGAACTCAAGCAGCAGGCGCTCCTGGCTGCGCCGCAGGGCCAGGCTGGCGACGTCTTCGCCGGTGTACCGCACGACCAGATCGGCGAGATGGCCGTCGGCGGCGTCCTGCTCGACATGTCCACCTACGCCACCGCCGCCTACCTCTCCGACCTCAGCGAGCAGGCGCGTCTCGGCTACACCTACGCTGGCCGCCTCTTCGGCCTGCCGATGTACGTTGAGGGCCCCGCCCTGATCGTCAACAACGACCTCGTAAGCGAGCTCCCCGCCACGTACGAAGCCACCATGGCGCTGGCCGGTGACCTCACCACGGCCGACACCTTCGGCTTCATGTACGACATCAACAACTTCTACTTCAGCTACGGCTGGCTCCACACCTGGGGCGGTTACGTCTTCGGTCGCGACGCGGCCGGCGGACTCAACCCCGCCGACATCGGCCTCGCCAACGAAGGCGCCGTCGCCGGCGCCCAGGCGCTGCACGACCTGCGCTTCGCTCTCGGCCTCATCCCCTCCGGCACCAACTACGACGTGGCCAACGGCCTCTTCGTCGACGGCGCCCTGGGCATGATCTACACCGGCCCGTGGGCTATCAGCCAGTACCAGGAAGTCGGGCTCGACATCAGCGTGTATCCCGTTCCGCCCCTCGCCGACGGCACCCCGTTCTCGGGCTTCATGGGCGTTCAGGGCGTGCTGGTCAACTCCTTCAGCAACCTGAAGGTTGAAGCCGCCAACTTCTCCAAGTGGCTCTCCCGCAAGGACGCGCAGGTCTCCATGGCGCGCCTCTCCGGCCGCATCCCCGCCTCCACCTCCGCTCTCGCCGAGGTGCTCGACGACCCCATCATCGCTGGCTTCGGCGCCGCTCTCCTCAACGCCGAGCCCATGCCGAACATCCCCGAGATGGGCGCCGTGTGGTCGCCCATGGGTAACGCACTCAACGTCATCACCGAAGACGCCAACGCCGACGTCGGCGCCGTCCTCGAGCAGGCCGTCCGCGAGATCAAGGGCGAGTAACCAACTCCCCAGCGCCTCGGCAACAAACGTCCGAGGTAGTAGAATCGCGGCCAGGGAGCACTCCCTGGCCGCGATTCCTGTAAAGGGCCGCGGCGGCGCCTACAACACGCGAGAGCCCAGGACCGCACCGTTCGCCCGCAGGGGGTACCAGGAATCGATATCTCACGCTCACCCAAGCAGTATCTGCCCCGCAGCAAGACCGCAGCAGGCGGCGTTTTCAAATCGCTCGGCCTCCTGACCATCGCCCTCACGCTCGGGGCCGTGGCTGGCGTCGCCGGTTACCTGATCATCCGGCTCTTCGCGCCCGACGTGCCAGCCTTCGTAGGCCTCCCCATAGGCGCAGTCGTGCTGGTGCTCATTCTCAGGTGGATCGCGCAGCGCTTCGCGTGGATCATGCCCTGGTACTACCTGCTGCCAGCCATCATCTTCCTGCTCACGTTCACGTTCTTCCCCGTCATCCTCACCATCGGCCTGGCGTTCACCGACTACGCGGGCATCCGCAACGGCGAGCTCAACCCCACGACCGAGACCGCCATCCTCAGCGTCGACGGCGCCACCCTGCAGGTCGAAGGCACCTCCAACCTCGCGTGCCACAACCTCCGCAACGGCTGTAACGGCGTGAGGGCCGTGGTGTACGCCTCCGGTGAGGCCGAGATCGAAGGGCTCGCGCTAGACGGCACGACCCTCACCCTCAGCCAGGCGCCGCCCGCCGGTCGCGTGGCGCAGAGCGTCGAGCTGTACATGCCCGACTTAGGCTTCGCTCAGAGCATCCGCGTACTCGAGCAAGACGGCGCCACACTGGTTCTCGAGCGCGCGCCGCCCTTCGCAGCCGACCTGGCCACCGTGGCCGTGTTCCTGGACCGCGCCGCCATCCAGCGCACCATCGTCAGCCTGGAGGGCACCACCCTCACCCTCGACCAGCCGCTGCCAGACGGCGCCGAGCCGGTGTCCATAGCGCGTTACAACGACTTCGGGTGGGTGGGTTGGCGCAACTTCCGCGCCATCATGGCCTCCGCCCCGAGGGCGCTCATCCCCGTGTTCCTGTGGAACATCAGCTTCGCCTTCATCACGGTCATGCTCAACATCGCCGCCGGCATATTCATCGCCGTGCTGCTGAACAACAAGGCGCTCAGGTTCCGCAACCTCTACCGCACGCTGCTCATCATCCCCTGGGCGCTCCCCAGCGTCATCACCATCCAGGTCTGGCAGGGCTTCCTCAACCAGAACTTCGGGGCCATCAACCGCGTCATGGCGCTGCTCGACATCGGCGCCGAACCGATCAACTGGCTGCTGGGCGACGCTAACGCGGCGCGCGGCGCCGTGATCCTGGTGAACCTGTGGCTCGGCCTGCCGTTCATGATGACCGCCACGCTCGGCGCGCTGTCGGCCATACCCGACGACATCTACGAGGCGGCGCGCATCGACGGCGCCAACACCTGGCAGGGCTTCTGGAACGTGACCGGCCCACTGCTCAGGACCGCGCTCATTCCCATCGCGCTCAGCTCGTTCGCCTTCAACTTCAACAACTTCAACGTCATCTTCCTGCTCACCAACGGCGGCCCGCCCGTGTCGTGGGGCACAGCCACGGCCCGAGGTACCGACATCCTCATCAGCTGGGCCTACAACGAGGCGTTCCGCAGCCAGGGCGGGTACGCCTACGGCTTCGGCTCCGCTATCTCCCTCATCATCTTCGTCATCACACTGGCGGTCAGCCTCATGAACTTCCGTGTGACCGGCGCACTGAAAGACGAGGCACGAACATGAACGCCGGCAAGCGCATCCACTTCTGGTCCATGGCGGCGGTGGCGCTGGTAACGCTGGCTGTGGTCTGGTTCCTGATGGCCACAGCGCCCGAGCCCATCGTGCGCGAACGCATGCTGGTCATACCCGGCGCCTGGTGGCGCTTCCTCAGCGCCTTCGCCCTCGTGATTGTGGCAATAGCGGGCATGGCGTACCTTTACGGTCTTGCCACCAGACCGCTGCGGGCCGGGCGCTACGCCGTAACAGCAGGCACGCACATCTTCATCTGGCTGGTCGTGCTGGCCGTGTTCTATCCGGTCGTGTACCTGCTCTCTGTATCTTTCAACCGCAACGACACCTTGGCGGGCGCGTTGCCGCGCGAAGGCAACATCCTCGTACGCGCTGGCGTGCTGCCCAACCCGGCGGACATCTCCGTCGCCCAGTACGAGAAGGTGCTGCGCGAGACGCACCTGCTGTGGCACCACTGGCTGCTGGCCGGCATCCTTATAGCCGCCATCCTCGTGGTCATCGGCACCATCATCCTGCCGCGCTTCGGCTTCTACTCCCGCAAGATCGACCGCCTGCGCGGCGTGGCGGGCTGGACCATCTTCGGGTCGGCCGCCCTGCTGGTAGCCACCATCGGGCCCGACCAGTTCTACGGCCTAACCGCCGACGGCCGGAAGCTGCCCGCCAGCATCGGGGGCATGGTGCCCCTCTACATCCGCAACACACTGTTCGTGTCGGGCACCACCGGCGTGCTGGCGGTGCTCCTCTCCACCACCGCCGGTTACGCCTTCGCGCGCATGCGCTTCGAGGGCCGCTACAACACGCTGCTCACGTTCGTGTTCGTGCAGATGTTCCCCACCTTCATGGCGCTGGTGGCCATCTTCTACCTCATGAGCCGGCTCGACCTGCTCAACACCTTCCCAGGGCTCATCCTCGCCTACTCGGGTGGCGCAATCGCGTTCTCCACCTGGATCTTCAAGGGGTACCTGGACTCGCTGAGTCCCAGCCTGGAGGAGCAGGCGATGGTAGACGGCGCCACGCGCCTCGGGGCCTTCTGGCGGGTGATCCTGCCTATCAGCATCCCCATGCTGCTGTTCATCTTCCTCAACCAGTTCATCGGCACCTACAGCGAGTTCATCCTGGCCAACACGCTGCTGGTCGGGCAGGAGCACTGGACGGTGGGCGTGGGCCTGCGCAACTTCACCACCAACCAGTTCGCCACGCAGTGGGGCGCCATGGCCGCCTCGGCGGTGCTGGGCAGCATTCCCATCCTCGCCATCTTCTACTCGTTCCAAGACGCACTCACAGGTCAGCACACCGCCGGCAGCGTGAAGGGGTGAGTCGCGCCGGTCAGATGCTAGACTCCGCAACCATGAACGGCAGCGAGGGGCTCGGCTACGGCACGCAGATCATGCTCGACGGCGCGTTCGGGGAGCCTGCGCTGCTAGCCGACGAAGACAAGGTCAGCGCCCTGCTCGAGCAGATCGTGGCAGCGGTCGAGCCAGCCAGTCAGGGCGGAGCTTCCGCCCAGGTCACTTTCCATCCTGGTACTACCGACGGCGTCAGCGCAGCCCTGGTCAGGGGCGAGACCGCCGCCCTGCTGCACACGTTCCCCGCGCTGCGCACCGCGACCCTGCACCTCTTCTCGGCGCACGACCTGCCGCTCAGCGCCACGACCCGCATGTTCCTGGCCGCGTTCGAGGTGGGCCGGTTCCAGAGCTCCGTGCGCGCCTACGGTCACTACCCGCCACGCGACCCGCAGCGCCTCGCCCTCGCCCTAGCGGGGCAGCGCGACTACGTAAGGCTGCGCCTGACGCCAGCCCCCACCGTCACCACCTGAAGGAAGAGAACATGGGCCAAAGGTACGTGATCGCGCTTGATCAAGGCACCACCAGCTCGCGCGCCATACTCTTCGGGCAGGACGGGCAGGTCGTAGCGAGCGCCCACAAGGAGTTCGAACAGCACTACCCGCAGCCCGGCTGGGTCGAGCACGACCCGCTGGACCTCTGGTCGAGCCAGATGGGCGTAGCAGCCGAGGCCCTCAGCCGAGCTGGCGTGAGCGCCGAACGGGTCGCGGCGGTGGGCGTCACGAACCAGCGCGAGACGGCCATCCTGTGGGACCGCCGCACCCTCGAACCTGTCGCTAACGCCATCGTGTGGCAGGACCGGCGCACGGCGCCGGAGGTGCGGCGGCTGCAGGCCGCGGGCGCCGAGCAGGAGGTCCGCTCCCGCACCGGGCTGCTGCTTGACCCCTACTTCTCGGCGACCAAGATCGCCTGGCTGCTCGATAACGTCGACGGCGCCAGGCAACGCGCCGAGCGAGGGGAACTGGCGTTCGGTACGGTCGACAGCTGGCTCACGGCCAGGCTCACCGACGGCCTTCACGTGACCGACGTGACCAACGCCAGCCGCACCTCGCTTTACAACATCCACGAGGGACGCTGGGACGACGAGCTACTCGCGCTCTTCCGGGTGCCGCGTGCGGTGCTGCCTGAGGTCAGGCCCACGTCGGGGCACATCGCCGAGGTCACGCGCGCGCCGCTGGCGGGCGTACAGCTCACCGCGCTGGCGGGCGACCAGCAGGCGGCGACCTTCGGCCAAGCCTGCTTCGAACCCGGGCAGGCTAAGAGCACGTACGGCACCGGCTGCTTCCTCATGCTCAACAGTGGCGACAGAGCCGTGGACTCCGGCGCGCGCCTGCTTACCACGGCGCTGTGGCAGCTGCAGGACCAGCCGCTTGCCTACGCCCTGGAGGGCAGTATCTTCATGGCGGGCGCCGTGGTCCAGTGGCTGCGCGACGGGCTCGGAATCATCAGAACCGCGGCCGAGGTCGAGAAGCTGGCGCTGTCGGTGCCCGACAGCGGCGGGGTCACGTTCGTGCCGGCCATGACGGGCCTCGGCGCCCCGCACTGGGACCCGCACGCCCGCGGCACCGTGCTGGGCATCACCCGCGGCACCACCGCCGCGCACCTGGCGCGCGCGGCGCTCGAAGGGGTTGCCCTGCAGGTCACCGACGTCGTGGCCGCCATGCAGAGCGACTCTGGCGTGCCCCTCACCGAACTGCGCGTAGACGGCGGCGCGGCAGCCAACGACCTGCTCATGCAGTTGCAGGCGGACCTGCTTGGCGTGACCGTGGTGCGGCCGCAGGTGACCGAGACCACCGCCCTCGGGGCGGCCTACCTGGCTGGCCTGGCGGCCGGGGTGTGGCCCGACCTGGGGAGCATCAGCAGCATGTGGCGCGAGGAGCGCCGCTTCGACCCGCAGATCGCCGATAGTGAGCGGGAGGCCCTCCGGGCGCGCTGGCGTGAAGCCGTAGGGAGAGCGGCTGGCTGGGCCGCTGATGAGTGACTGACTGGCGGGCTAAAATAGCGTCCGGCAGGCCGGGATGGCGGAATGGTAGACGCCGCAGACTTAAAATCTGCCGATCGCAAGGTCATGCGGGTTCGAGTCCCGCTCCCGGCACCAACCCCAAACGCGCCTCAGGTGTCGTACCACTCGCTGTTGAGGTCGGCCAGCCAGCCAGGCTCGGGAGCGGCGGGGTCATCGTTACCGCCGTACTGACCCACCGTCATGCTTGTGGCTGGCGTCGGCAATACCAGCAACCCTAGGTCGCTCAGAATCCGCAGACCACCGTAGCCGAGGGCCACGGCTGGCTCGGCGGCCAGATCGTTCGGATCGTACTCTCCGCATCTGGGGCACGCCCCGAAGCTCAGATCGTTCCCACACTCGCAAGTTCTGATCACCACGCCTCACTTTCCGACCTTGTGGCGGCCAGCGGCCGCCACTGGTTGAGTCGGGGCGCGGCTCCCAGAACCGCGCCCCGCGCTCCATGCGCCCCCACGCATCCCCCGTTCAGCGGTGTCCCACCCGGCAGTACCGCCTACTGGTCAAGAGGTTAGGACTTGAGGCATTAAGTTGGGCTTAAACTCGCGCAGTCCTTTCGGTGACGCTGGGGTAGTTCGCTACCGCAACTCCATCTCTAGCTGGCGAACCACGTCGCCGGTGTAGCTGACCTCCACGGTCAGGGCGCCGTAGAACTCAGCGAAGTCGCCCAGCTGCCCGTCGCCGTCGCGGTCCGTGCCTGCCTCAAGGGTGTAAGTGCCTGCTGGCACCTGACCCAGGTCGAACGAGGCGGACGCGCTAACCGGGACGCTGGCTACCACGGTGCTGCCCTCCAACAGGCGCGCAGTGAACTGCGCGAAGGTGGCGCTATTGGCTCCGTAGGCGGCGGCCACGGCGGCGCCCGCATCAACCAGGCCCCAGCCGAACTCGTTGTCGAATCCGGCGGCGCCGATGTCGCGGGCGCTCTGCTGCAACAACTGCGTCAGTTCCGCAGGGCTGAGGGCAGGATTGGCGCTCTTCATGAGCGCAGCTATGGCCGCCACGTGCGGTGAGGCCATGCTGGTTCCTTGGCTAACGACCCAATCGGGCTGGCTTGCTCCGACGTCCCAGTAGGTGCTGAACACGCCGTCCGAGAACAGGTCGCCGTTAAGGTCGTAACGCATGTCGCCGCCGGGTGCAGCAACGTCGATCTCGGGTCCGTAGTGGCTGTAGTAGGCGCGGCCCTCGAGGAAGTTGGTGGCAGAAACACCGATCACTCCCGGGTAGGCGGCGGGGTACATAACGTACGGCAGCCCCGCCGGGCTGGTGTTGCCCGCAGCCGCGACCACGGTAACTCCGCGGCCCAGCGCGAAGTCGATCGCGTCCTTGAACGCCTGTGAGTAGGTGTTCCCACCGAGGCTGAGGTTGATGACCGACACCGGCGGGGCGCTAGGCAGCCCCGTAACGGCGCTGCCAGCCGCGTGCATGACCGAGTTGAGGATAGCGGCGCCGTCCAGCAGGCAGTCGGTCCCGGACACGTAGCCGACCTTGTACGGCACCACCGTCACAGTTGGGGCGGCGCCGGTCAGGGTGTAGGCGCCCGCCGTGAAGGTGGTCGCGCCGACGGTGCCGGCCACGTGCGTGCCGTGTTCCGTGCATAAACCGTAGGTAGCGGCGTTGGCGCCACCTTCGGCAAGGTCGAAGCCCGGCAGCAGGTTGGTGGTCAGCTGCGGGTGCACCAGCGCGAAACCGCTGTCGATAACAGCCACCCTGGTAGAAGGCTCCCCGCTTGTGAGCGCCAAGGCGGCTGGGAGGTTGACCTGGTCGTAGTGCCACTGAAGGTCCGGGTGGTAACCGCCGGCTTGCTGGGGCGTAAGAGCGGACCCAAGCTCAAGGCGCGGAACGCTCCACACCCAATTGGGTTCCACGGAGCGCACCCGTCCGTCCGCGAGCAGGGCCTGAACGGCCTGGGGGTCGTTGGTACCTACGACCAGCAGGGGCAGGTCGGTGCCCATGACCCCGCGCAGCACGGTCACGCCAGTATCGGCAGCCAGGGAGCTGCCCATGCCCTGGTACGTGCCCAGGTCGGCCCTTGCAGTGAGCGGTATGGGGCCCGCGGTCGCCGCCTCGAGGACCGACGCCATGGCGCCGTCTAGCACCACCAGGTACTCGCCTGGCACCAGTTCCTCCGAGCCGTCACCGGGCGCCGGTGACCCCGACGGAGGTGCGACCGGGAGAGCGCTACTCGTGATGCGCCCACCGGCGCTGCTGAGCGTGCCCGACACCGTGGGGAAGCGCATGCTCACCGCTACCGTGCGGGAGCGCGATACCCCCGTGAAGGCCAGCTCGGCGCCGAACAGCGCCGGGGTCAGGCCCGTTCTATCGACCGTGACCACCAGTTCGGTGGTGCCCGTACCGCCGGCCGCCGGGGTCACCTTCAGCCAAGAGGCGTTGGACGCCACCGTCCAGCTGCCGTCGGCTACCACCTGCACGGTTGCGCTCGAGGTCCCGTCGAACGCTAGCGCCCCTGGGCTCACGGAGATAGTAGTGGCTCTGCCAGAGGGTCCCGACGGCCCGCAGGCGGCAACTAGGAGGCCGAGCGTGAGCAGGAGCAGAGAGCGAGATCGTTTTCTAAGTAGAAGCATGAAGTCCCCTGTCTTGGGATGGTGAGGTACCTTGCAGGTTAGCGGCTTCGCGTCAGGCCTTCGCAAGCGCCCTACGTCAGCGGAGCATAGCGCCCTTCCTGCACTTCGAACTGTCTTCAGGCTCGCGGCGCCAGCCGCCTGGTAAGACCCTCGTAAGAGGCTCAGCAGTAGAACTGTTCCTGGTGTGAACGCTGCTGACTCCCTCCCCCACCAGCCCCTATCCCCCAAACCGCTATGTCCGGCCTGTGGCTGCCCCGTGGTGCGCATCGAATCGTCGGTCGAAGTGAAGTACCACGTTCATTACACGGTGACCGCACGAGACCTCGAGGTGATCGAGGAGCAGTTCGGCGATGGCGAATGGAACGAGCAAAGCCCGGCCACCTGCAACGAATGCGGCTGGTCCGGCGAGGTAGCGGAGCTCCTCGGGCTGATCTGAAGCCAGACCGAACGGAGCGCCCCTTAGCCTAGGGACTAGCAACTGGCCGCCAACCGGGTATAATTCCCGGGCTGGTTTCGTGCTCCAGCGCCGCGCCGTAGCGGCGGCTCAGGGCCAGGATCCAGGTAACGAGAGGCGATGTAGCTCAGCTGGTGAGAGCGCACGACTCATAATCGTGAGGTCGACGGTTCGATCCCGTCCATCGCTACCACGTGCAGGACGCACTTTCTTCGGAGGGTGCGTCCTTCGCATTGCGCGGCATACCCGCCGATATATCCACCACCACTTCGCGTATCCGGCCGCAGGCCTCAAAGTGGTTTGTTCTACGCTGCGGCGCCGCGCCTGCTGCTACAGTGGACCTCATGCTCGAGCCCTCGCTCGACCTTTACGGGTCCACTTTCGATAGCGTCGACGGCATCTTGCGGGAGCTCCTCGCCAAGAGCCGTGGCCGCTACGCACTGATCATCGACCGCAAGGGCTTCGTGCTCATGCACGCCCGCGCGCTCTGGGCGCCGCGTCCGCCCTCGCTCGATTCGTTCGCTACCCTCGTGGCTTCTAACTACGCCGCTAACCGCGCCATCGCCAACCTTTTCGGCGAGGACGGCTTCAAGGAGACCGTGCAGCAGGGCGAAGGCATCGGTACGTACCTTGAGGAGCTCGGCGCCGAGGCGCTTTTGGTTACCGTGTTCGACTCCACGGCTCAACTGGGCCGCGTGAAGCTGGCCACCAAGCAGGCGGCCGAGGGCATCAGAGAGCAACTCGAGAACTCCACCGAGCCACCACCATCAGTAGACTTCGACTCCGAGTTTCAGGACGGCGCGACCGCCCTGCTCGACGGCTTGTTCGGGGCGGCTAACAAATGAGCACCATCAACTTCTCGGCGCGCGAGATCAACTTCAAGATCGTGTACTACGGGCCGGGCCTGTCGGGCAAGACCACCAACCTCAAGCAGATCTACGAGCAGGTGCCGTCCGAATCGAAGGGTGAGATGGTCTCGCTGGCCACGGAGGACGAGCGCACGCTGTTCTTCGACTTCCTGCCGCTCGACCTGGGCAAGGTCAACGGCTTCAAGACCCGCTTCCACCTCTACACGGTGCCGGGCCAGGTGTTCTACAACTCGTCGCGCAAGCTCATACTCAGAGGCGTCGACGGCGTGGTCTTCGTGGCGGACTCCTCCACCGCGCGCCTGCGCGCCAACGCTGAGAGCCTGCGCAACCTGCGCGAAAACCTCGTCGAGTACAACCTGCGGCTGGGCGACGTGCCGTTCGTCATTCAGGCCAACAAGCGCGACCTGCCGGACGCGATAGACATGCAGATGCTGCAGGCCGTGCTCGATCCGCAGGGCAAGGTTCAGTTCTTCGAGGCGGTGGCCGCCAACTTCGACGGTGTCTTCGAGCCGCTTCGCGCTGTGGCCACGATGGTGCTTGAAAAGCTCGCCCAGAAAGCTTGACGCTCCGGCGCGCAAGCCGTTTTCCGTTTCGGTTTCGTTCGAGTACAACGCACGTTTGAGCGTCATTCCGGCGTGATATGGTCGACCGGATGAGGCGCACGCCACTTTACGACACCCACTTGGAACTAGGTGCCCGCATGGTCGCCTTCGCGGGCTTCGAGATGCCCTTGCATTACAAGGGCGGCATCAACCAGGAGCACTTGGCCGTGCGGCAGGACGTCGGCATCTTCGACGTGAGCCACATGGGCGAGATCCGCGTGCTGGGAGCGCAGGCGACCGAGTTCCTGCAGTTCGCCACGCTCAACGACCCCGGCAAGCTGCGCCTCGGGCGCGGCCACTACAACATGCTGCCCAACGACCAGGGCGGCCTGATCGACGACCTGTTCGTGTACCGCGAGAAGGACGACGAGTACCTCGTGGTGGCCAACGCCTCCAACACCGCGGCCGTGCTGCAGCACCTCAAGCGCCTGGCCAGCCAGTACGACGCGCACGTCGTAGACGAGTCCGACAACTGGGCCCTGGTGGCGCTGCAGGGGCCTGGCGCCCCGCTGCTCCTGAGCCGCCTGGTCGACGACGACCTCAGCGCCATCAAACGTAACGGCACGCTCGACGTGAGCATCTCGGGCGTCCCCGCCCGCCTCAGCCGTACCGGTTACACGGGCGAGGACGGCTTCGAGATCTTCTGCCACCCCAACGACGCCGCTGCGCTGTGGCAGTTGCTGGTGAACGAGGGCGCGCAGCCGTGCGGTCTGGGCGCGCGCGACACGCTGCGACTCGAGGCCGGCTTCCCGCTGTTCGGCCACGAGCTCGATGAGAACAGCAACCCACTATGCACGCCGTTCGCGTGGGTCGTTAAAGACAAGGAGTTCTACGGCCGCCAGGCAATGTGGCAGCCGGAGTGCGGCCGGCGGCTGGTCGGCATGCGCCTACTGCAGCGCGGCATCCCACGCGAGGGGTACAAGGTGCTGGCCGACGATCAACAGGTGGGCGTGGTCACCTCCGGTGTGCTCTCTCCCCTCACGCGCGACGCTATAGCGTTCGCGTGGGTGCGCAGCGACCTCTGTGAGCCGGGCCAGGAGTTGGCCGTCGAGATCCGGGGCCAGTCGGTCGCGGCGCAGGTAGTGGACCTCCCCTTCAACAAGGCATGATGCTGC
>JBAYRM010000009.1:0-30001 GCA_041676665.1 Trueperaceae bacterium | reverse complement strand
GGCGACCAGATGTGGCGGCTGGTGTCGCCGTGCAACTCGGCCACACCGTTGCGGCCGGACGAGAACCTGATGGCCAGGGCGGGCATGCTGAACGACTGGCCCCAACCCTGGTCGAAGCGGCCCAGAGCGTGGAACTCGTCGACCCTCAGGCCCAGGCTGCCCCAGTAGCCGCCGAACGCCTCGTCGATCAGGTCGAACGAGAAGGCGTCGTTACCCGCCGCGATGGGCGTATGCACGGTGAACAGCGTGTTCGCCGACACGGCGGCGCGCGCCTCCTGGAAACCGAGTCCGCCACTCACCAGCTCGCGGCAGCGTTCAAGCACCGAGAAGGCGCTGTGCCCCTCGTTCATGTGCCAGGCGGTCGGCTCCAGGCCCAGCGCGCGTAACATGCGCACCCCGCCGATGCCGAGGATCATCTCGTGCGCCACCCGCGTGCGCTGGTCGCCGCCGTACAGCCGGTCCAGCAGGCGCCGGTCCTCCGGCCCGTTGGGCTCGACGTCCGTGTCCAGCAGGATCACGCGCACCTTGCCGACGTACGTTTCGAGCGCCTGCACCGAGATCTCGCGCCCGTACGCCTTCAACCTCACGCTCACGGGCTCGCCGCTGTCGTCGACAACGCGCCGGAACGGCACAGCCAGGGTGTCGGCGCGCATGTACACGGCCTCCTGGCGACCGTCGGCCGCCACGCGCTGGTGGAAGTACCCTTCCGGGTAGTAGAGGCCCACGGCTACCAGGGGCACGCCCAGGTCGGAGGCCGCCTTGGTGTGATCGCCAGCCAGCACCCCTAGTCCGCCGGAGTAGAGCGCCACCGCCTCGGTCCAGCCGTACTCGGCGCACAGGTAGGCGTAGAGATGATCCTCGCCCACGTTCTGTTCGAACCAGCCGGGCTCGGCCAGGTACTCGTCGAAGCGCGCCAGCACGCCAGCGTACTCCTCGAGGAACTGCGGGTCGTTAGCCGCCCGGTCCAGGCGCGCCTGGTCGATGTCGCGCAGCAGCGCCACGGGGTTGTGGTGCACCCGTTCCCACAGCTCGCGGTCCAGGCGCCTGAACAGCGCTCTGGCGTCGGAACGCCAGCTCCAGTAGAGGTTGCCGGCCAGCTCGTCTAGGCGCCCCAGCTCCTTGGGTAGCTGCGGCAGCACGGTCAGGTGTCCGAGGATGTTCATCTGTAAGTGTCAGCTCCTAGCTAGCGCCGGCGGGCGCGGCGGCATGGGCCGGGCCGCGGCGGGATGCGTGTCGTGGCAACGCGGGCCGCCCACGGGCGACCGCCCGGCATTCTAGCATCCGCTTTCCAGCGGTCTGTCAGCGGTGCGCCCGCACGGCGGCGCGGCTGGCGCGGTACCGTTCGGGCATGAGAACTGGCCGAGAGCGCACCCCTGGCCGGCATGCGGCCCGCGCCCGCTTCGCCCTTACGCTTCTGCTGCTGACGCTGCAGGTGGCGCTCGCCCAGACGCTGTACGTGGGCGTGGGCGGCACCACGACTCCCGCGCTGGGCGCCGACGCCTGGCTCAGGCTGGAGGGGGTCAGGCCGCCCGCGGCGGCGCCTGCCACGGTGAGCCTGGAGTTGGGCCTGAGCCCGCGACTGGGTGTAGGCGTGAGCACTAACCACTCGTTCGGCCCGCTGGGCAACGTGATCTTCGAGACGTGGGTGGCGCTGGCGCCTCACCCGCACGGCGGCGCCGCGGCCGAGGGCAGCGTGGCGGCCCGCGGGGTGCTGGGCCCTGTCGCCGTGCGCCTGGCACTGCTGGGGTTCGGCGCTCCTGTCGGCACGTTCCGGCCCGCCAGCCTGGCGTCGGCCGAGCGGCCCCATATCAACGGTCCCGCCGCCGGCCTGCAAACCGAGGTGGCTTACCGGGTGAACCGCGACCTGATCCTCGAGGCTAAGCCAGAGCTGTACCTGGCGGGCTCCGGCTTGGCGCTGCGCACCGACATCGGCGCGCGCCTGCTGCGCTCCTTCGGCGGGAACGAGCTGCGTTTCGGCGTGCACGCGTACGCGCCGCCCGGTTTCGGACAGGCGGCCGCGGCCGCGGAGGCCGCCATCACGTTCCCGCGCGGACGAGAACCCGACGTGACGGTCGGGCTGTCCGTCGGCTACTCGCCGCTCGGCGTATGGCCCGGTGTGAGGGTCGCCTTGGGCCAGCGCCTCGGAGTGGTGCGCGTGGACCTGGACGCTGCGCTGCAGCCGTATCGCCTGGACCTGCCAGCTCTGCGGTTGACGGGCGCCGCGCGCGTGCCTGTTGAGGGGTGGCTGCCGACCGGCACGCAACTCGTCGTGAACGCCGCCCTCTCCAGTGGCCTCGGTCTCGGCGACCAGCCGGGCGCGCGTGCCTGGGCTGGAGTTGCCCTGGCGTTGCCGGTGACGCTTAGGTGAGTCGCCTCTTCTAGTCTCAGTCGCCCAGCGGGATCAGTTCGCCCGTGGTCAGGTCCAGTTCGAAGACGCCGGTGTCGGGCACCGCTCGCAGGTAGGAGCGCGTGCCCTGTGGCCCGCTCAGCTCTACCGTGCGCAGGCCCGGCTTGAGGTTCTCGGCGAAGGCGCCGTGCTGCGGGACGCCGTCGATGCTCACGTGCACCTCGCGCCGCTCCGCCCAGAAGACCAGAGGGTTGACGGCGGGCGTGAGCCGCGTCTCCAGGCGCGTGACGAGGTAGTTGCGGACCAGCACCTCGAACGACTCCTCAACGAAGCCAGGGCGTTGCAAGGTCACTGTGTGCGTGCCCGGCAAGGCTGACAGCGCCACGGGGGTGGTGCCGCTAGGCACCCCGTCTAGCAGCACGGCCGCGCGCGGGGTGGCCGACACCTGGATGCTGCCGCCGGAGATGGCCGTGAGGACCACGTGCACGAACGACGTGTCGCCGGTGCGCAGCTCGACCATGCGCGTGTCGGGCAAGAAGCCCTCCTTACGCACCTCCAGCCGGTAGCGGCCCGGGGCCAGCATGGCCACGTCGAGTTGCGAGGTGCGGCCTATAGAGACGCCGTCCACGAACACCTGCGCCTCGCCCGGCTCGCTCGACACGAAGAGGGCCGCGTCGCCCACGGCCAGCTCCACGGCTGCGCTGGTGAACGCCGCAACCGCCAGGGCCAGCTCGTGCACGGCCGGAGCGGGATCGCGCGGGTCGAACGGGGTGGTGATCAGGTCCGAACTGCGGTCGCGCTCGGCATCAACCACGATGAGGTTAACGGAGTACGGCTCGCCGCCGGTGTTGGCGGCCGCGGCTATCTCGCCGCTGATGGCGTAGCGCGCGTTGTCGAGTTCGGCTATCAGCACGGCGAACTCCGGCTCGAGGCTGCCAGCGATGCCGGCGGTGATGAGTTCGCCGTTGCGCACCTCGAGCCCCGTGGCCCTGCCCACCTGCGCCCGGAAGCCCGACATGAACTGGCCGACCACCTCGGTGCCAACGCCGCCGCGGGTACCGAACGTGGGCACGCTGATCTGAGCCAGCACGACCTGCAGGCTCAGGAGGAGGAGGCAGGCGACGGCGCGGCGAAGGGATGGTGCGTGGGGGAGCGCAGGCCGCATCCTCTGGAGTATAGCCGTTCGCCGAACCTGGTCATTATCGGTTGGGCCCTTGGCACTGGTATCCTCTGCCCATGCGTTACCTGGTGCTGAGCGACCTTCACGCCAACCTTACGGCCTTGGACGCGGTCCTCAAGCACGCTCGCGCCCGCGGTTTCGACGATGTCATGTTCCTCGGCGACGCGGTGGGCTACTACCCGCACGCCGAAGAGGTCACGCAGCGGCTGATCGAGCTGAACCCCAGCGTGCGCGTCATGGGCAACCACGACAGCGCCCTGCTCGAGCTGGCGTACGGCGAGCGCGGTGAGTACTGGGCGGCGGGCGTGGTCATGGAGGTCATCGACCGGCAGTTGACGACCCTCAGTTCCGACTCGATAGCGTTCCTGCAGACCCTCGAACCGGCCGTGAACGGCGACGGCTGGCAGGCGGTCCACGGCGCCCTCACCCGCCAGTGGGACTACCTGGCCACCATGAGCGCCGCGCAGGACAACGTGAGGCTCATGGAGCAGAAGCTGCTGCTCGTGGGCCATACGCACGTGCCCAAGATCTTCGCGACCGTGAAGCACGGCCATCAGGACCTGTGGCGCACCATCGTCTTCTACGACGAGAGCGGCTCGAGCTACCGCCTGCCGCCGCTGGCGCAGGTCATCGCTAACCCCGGTTCTGTGGGTCAGCCGCGCGATCAGGTGCCGCAGGCCAGTTACTTCCTGTTCGACGCCGATAAGCGCCAGTTGCACCATCACCGGGTGGCGTTCGACGTGGCTTCGGTGCAGGCCGACCTGCGCGCGGCCGGCTACCCGGAGATCCTCGCGACGCGGCTCGAAGCCGGCAGGTGACGCGGTGACCGGCGCGGCGCCACTAGTGCCGCTGGCGCCGCTGGGCCACGACCAGACGCTTACCGAACTGCGCCGGTTGTGGGCGGACGGCGCCGGACCTCGGACGCTGCTCTTCGCTGGCCCGGACAGCGTGGGCAGGCGCCATACGGCCCGCTGGCTGGCCGCCTACGTTAACTGCTCTGCCGCGGCCGGAGCGCCGTGCTTAGAGTGCGAGAGCTGCCTGCTCTTCAAGACGGGCGCGCATCCGGACCTGAAAGAGGTCCTGCCCGCACTGACCACGGGCAGCGGCCGCGCCAAGCGCGACCTCGAGGTTCGCATCGACCAGCTCGTTCCGCGCAAGGGGGGCGAGCCTGAACCGCTGGGTCCCTGGCTCCTCACGCGGCCGCGTTTCAAGGTGCGGGTGGGGGTCATCGATCATGCCGAGGCCATGAACGTGGCGGCTGCCAACTCGCTGCTGAAGCTGCTGGAGGAGCCGCCCGCGTGGGCCCTCATCGTGCTGGTGGCGTCGGGGCCGGAAGCGGTCCTCCCGACGGTGGCGTCGCGCTCTGCCACGGTGCGCTTCCGGCCGGTCCCAGCTTCGGAGCTCGCCGGGCTGGGGCTGGAGAACCTGGACCACCCAGCCACCGTTCTGGGTCAGCCGGGTCGACTGCTGGCTGGCGCGGAGACGGCTCCTCAACAGGACGAGGCTCGCGGCGCAGCGTACGCACTGCTAGCTGCGCTGAGTGGGGACCTGACCGCCACGCTGGAGGCGGCCGAGGAGTTGGCGGCCACTCTCAACGCGGGCCCGGAGCACGGTACGGGACCGCTGGCGTGGCTGCGCCACGCACTCCGCGAGGTCGAACCCACGCGCTACGCCGCCGCGCTGGCCGCGGTCGACGCGTGCGAGGCGGCGCTGGCCAGTTACGCCCAGGCGCCGTTAGCGAGCACGGTGCTGGCCCTGGAGCTGCGCCGGATTCTGCGCTAGGGGCGGCTCAGTTGGCGCCCCGTACGCGCGTGACCTCGTCGGCGGGGAACTCCTCTACCCCGCCCTCGTCGGTGCGCAGTTCCACGGTTCCCTTGAGGGGGTTCAGCTTCACGACCCGGCCGCAGGTGCCGCTACCGTCGTGGCACGCCTTGGCCCCCTTGCGGGGCATGCCCTTCAGCAGGTCCCTGTACATGTCGTGCTCGTACTGCAGGCAGCACATGAGCCGCCCGCAGGGACCGCTGATCTTCTCAGGGTTCAGCGGCAGCTGCTGGTCGCGCGCCATGCGGATGCTGACAGCGTTGAAGCTCTGAAGCCAGGTTGAGCTGCAAGAACCGTCGCCACAGACGCCCAGCGTGCCAAGCATGCGCGCCTGGTCGCGCGGTCCCACGTTGGCGAACTCGATGCGCGCCGACGTGTGAGCCACCAGCGCCTGCGCCAGGACGCGCAAGGGCACCTGCGACTCGCTGGAGTAGCTCACCACTAGCAGGCTCTCGTCGATGGTGAACTCTAGAGCCACGATCTTCACGTCTGACTCGGCCTGCCGCGCGCGGGCGCGGAGCAGCCACTTGAGGTCCTCCGCCTTCTGGCGCAAGTCGGCGTAGCTCTTGAGGTCGTCGTCCTGAGCGCCGCGCACGAAGTGGCCCTGGGGCTTGTCGACCTCGCGCACGCCGGTCCGGACCTTGCCGAGCTCCAGGCCGCGGCGGGTGACGACCACGCACGAGGAGCCGATGGCCGGCGGCGTGGGCGGCGCCTCCAGGTAATGGATCTTGGGGCCGTTATCGAACTTGACGCCGATGCACTCGGGCATTGATTACTCCTCTGCCGTACGCCAACGGGCGCGCGCTTTCAGCTGTTGGGCGCCTCAGGCGGCTGTACGGTTCGGGCACATTCTACTTCACGGCGAACAGCGCCCTTTGCGCCACCGGACCGAAGGTGGTGCGGTGTTCAGAGCAGGCTCCAACGCGTGCCAGGGCGTTCAGGTGCTCCGGCGCTCCGTAACCCTTGTGCCGCGCGAAGCCGTACGCCGGGTAGCGCTCATGCAGGGCGGTCATCAGGGCGTCGCGAACGGTCTTAGCGAGGATGCTGGCTGCCGCGATCTGGTAGCTCAGCGAGTCGCCGCGCGCCACAGCGACCTCGGGCAGCGGCGTACCGAGCTTGAGGTAATCGGTGACCAGGCCGGCCGGCGCGACGCTCAGCGCTGCCACGGCGCGCCTGGCTGCCAGCTTGGTGGCGCCAAGCACGTTCAGGGTGTCTACCTCAAGGGCGCTCGCCTGCCCGACCGCCCACGCCAGCGCCACGGTGCGCACCTCGTCGGCCAGGTGAGCGCGCCGCGCTACTGTCAGGGTCTTCGAGTCGCGGAACGGATAGCGTTCGCCGGGCGGCAGGATCACGGCAGCGGCCACCACCGGCCCGGCCAGGGCGCCGCGGCCAGCCTCGTCGACCCCCGCCACGGGACTCACGGAGCGCCGCCACAGCTGCTCTTCTAACGACCAGTCAGGCGCCTTGGGGTTAGAGGCCCGCGACACTGAGCTCGACCCCGGTCGGGTCGGCGCTCACCTTGTCGGGGAGCGTGAAGTAGAACGTGCTGCCACGCCCCACCTTCGACTCCACCCAGATCTTGCCGCCGTGCTTCTCGACGGCCAGCTTGCAGAAGGTGAGTCCCATGCCCGTGTCGTAGCGGTCGTGGATGGTGTGCCGCGACTGTTCGAAGGCGTTGAAGATGCGCTTCTGATCGGCCTCGGGTATGCCTTCCCCGTCGTCGCGGACGCTCAGCACGAAGCCGTCCTCCTGCTTCCAGGCCCGGAAGTCGATGTAACCGCCCCGCCTGGTGTGCTTGATAGCGTTCGCCATAAGGTTGGCCAGCACGCGGCGCAGAAGCTTGGGGTCGCCGACCACCCGGTCGGCTTCGGGCCTTACCAGGAAACCGAAGTGGCGGTCGCGGGGTCCCCCGCTGACGTCGGCCAGCGCCTCCTTGGCAAGGTCGGTGAGGCTCTCGATGACGGCGGGGTCGTACGGCATATGACCCTCCTTCATGCGCCTCACGTCGAGGATGTTGGCCGCCAGGTTGAGGAGGTGCTGCGACTCGGAGCGCGCCATGCTGAGCAGTTCCTCGACCTCGCCTGAGTTATCCGCGTCGAGCATCTGAAGGGAGTGGTCGAGCAGCCCCATGACGCTGGAGATCGGGCTCTTGAGGTCGTGCACGAGCATGTGGATGAGGTCATCCTTCATGCGCTCGCTCTCCTTGAAGGCTTGCTCGAAGTTGCGCGCTTTCTCGAGCGCGCTCCGCATGGCGCCCTCCGCCCGGCGCCGTTCGAGCAGGCGCTGCAGGTGAGCTCTCAGGACCGCGGGTCTGGTGGGCAGCGTGAGGTAGGCGTCCACGCCAGCGACCACCACCTGCGCCTGGAGTTCGGCGTTGTCGGGCCCCAGGTACAGGAACGGCACGTCTTCCAGGCCCTTGCGGCGCCTTAGCAGCGTGACTGGGTCGAGCTGCTGAGCTTTCTGCACCAGGCCGTGCTCGAGCACCAGCGCCTCTGGCACGCTGCCGCGGGTGTGGTAGAGAAGCTGCTCGACACTGCTGAGGACCTCTGAGCGCAGGTTCAACTCGTCCATCACGGCCTTCATGCCCTGGCCACGCTCTTCGGTGGACATGGCGATCAGGACGTAAGGCATGCTCTCGGCCACGTTTCAATGATAACAGGCTGAGAATCGTTTCGTAGAGCGCAACTTCGCTTGTTGCTCAGCGTTCCTTAAGGCGCGCAGCCCACCAGTCACCCCGCCCCTGCTAGCATCGGTGACGCCATGCCACCGATCCTGCCGACCGACCAGTTCACGTTCCTGGGAGTGACCTTCGCGTTCCCGCTGGCGCTCCTCGGTCTGGCGCTGCTGGCGCTGGTGCTAAGGCGGCGGCACGGTACTTGGTGGCTTAGGGCGTTGACGCTGGTAGCCCTGGTCCTCGCGCTCGCACAGCCGTGGCTGTCGGTCCCAGGCGGTCACCTGGCCGTGGTGGTCGACGTGTCGGACTCTGTGGGCGGGCGCGGGCTGCAGGCGGCGCGCACGCTTGACCTGGGCAGCCTGGAGGGCAACGCCGAGGTGGTGCTGGCCGGCTCCGACGCGCTTAGGGCCACCGCGCTGCCCGCGGCGGTGCCGGCCACGCTCGCTACCGGCGCCACCGACCTGTCTCGGGCGCTGCAGGTGGCCGTGGCTAACGGCGCCAGCCGGGTGCTGCTGGTTTCGGACGGGATCACCGCGCCCGAACGGCTGTTGACCGCACTGCCGTCCGTGCCCGTTGACGTACTGATCGTGCCGGGCGTGACCGACCTCCGTTTGCAGGAGCTGCTCCTCCCCAGCCAGGGCGCCCCCGGCCAGTTAGTGGAGGGCGTGGCGGTCATCAGGTCGGACCGCGCCACAGAGGCGCAGCTACACGTTGAGGTCGGCGGCGCCGCGATGCCAGCGCTGCAGCTGACGTTGCCGCCCGGCGAGAGCGCCGTGCCGTTCCAGGTGCAGCTGGGTCAGACGGGCAGTACGCCCGTGCGCGCCACCGTCACGGTGGACTTCGACCAGCCCACCAGTAACGACACCGCAGCCGGCGAGGTGTCGGTGCGTTCGCGGCCGCCGGTGCTGGTGATCGGCGACCCGGCGTTCGCCGAGCTGTTGCGAGTGCAGGGGATCGACGTGGTGCAGGGCGAGCCGTCGCACGTTGCGGCGCCGCTGCCGTACGGCGCGGTGGTGGTGCGGGGCTCGTCGGGCCAGTTCACGACCGGCCAGCTGGAGCTCCTGCGCGACTTCGTCGACGGCGGCGGCGGCCTGCTCATGACCGGCGGTCCCGAGTCGTTCGGCTTCGGCGCCTGGTACCGCACCGCCGTCGAGGAGGTGCTGCCGGTGACCACGGACCTGCGCACAGAGGTGGCGTTGCCGCTCGTGGCGCTGGTCATGGTCATCGACCGTTCCCAGAGCATGGCCAGCGGGCGCCCCGCCAAGATCGAGCTAGCCAAGGAGGGCGCGCTGCAAGTGGTGGAGCTGGCCTACCAGGAGGACCTGCTGGGCCTCATAGCTTTCAGCGATGGCCCCGGCACCAGCTGGGTGTTCGAGTTACGGCAGGCCAGCGAGCGTGGCAAGCGTGAGATGGCGCAGGGCATCCTCTCCATCGGCACGTCTGGCGGCACCGTGCTGGAGCCCGCCTACGCTCAGGCGCTCGAGGCGCTGGCGGGCACTCAGGCCGCCGTGAAGCACGTCATCATCCTGTCCGACGGGCAGCTTTATGACGGCTCCACCCCGTTCGGTCAAGCTGCCGCCCCCACCGACTTCGGGCAGATGGCGCGCGCCGCTCTGGCGCAGGGCATCACCACGTCAACCATCGCCATCGGCGAGGCCGCCGACTTCGCGCGGCTGGAGCAGATAGCTACCTCCGGTGGGGGGCGCTACTACGCCGCGCTCGACGTCGGCACGCTGCCGCGCATCTTCACGAACGAGGCGCTCACTGCCACCCGCGCGCTGTTGGTCGAGGAGCCCACCCTACCCCGGGCGCGCCCCAACCCCCTCTTCTCGTTCCCGGCAGACCTGCCACCCGTCGCGGCCTACGTAGCCACCAGCCTCAAGGCCGACGCCCAGGAGATGTTGGAAGGGCGCCCCGGGGAGCCGCTCCTTGCCACCCGCCGCGTCGGGCTCGGGCGCACCGCGGCCCTCACGACCGACCTTAACGGCTGGGCTGGCGCGTTCGGTGAATGGGCTGAGCTGCCGGGCGCGCTGGCGACGCTGGCGCGCTGGCTGCAGGCGGTGCCGCCCGGCTGGAGCGCCACAGCCGTACGCGAGGGTGGCGACCTGGTCATCACCGTCGACGCGGTCGAGGCGGGCGACTACGTGAACAACGCGCGCATCGAGGCGCGCGAGGGCGGCAGGACCGTGACCCTCGAACAGGTGGCGCCTGGCCGCTATACGGGGCGGCTGCCGTGGACCGGCGGCACCGGCGAGGTCGTGCTGGTGTCTGCGGGTGAGGTTGTGGCGCGCACGCGGGCGAGCGGACCGGACCCGGAGTACGCAGACCTGGACGGCGCCGCCCTGCTGCGCAGCGTGGCGGAGCGCAGCGGCGGCGTGGTGGTCGAGCCTGGCTCCACCTACCAGGCGCGGCTGGCTACGGGCCGGCGCCACCTGTGGCCCTACCTCGCGGTGGCTGGACTCGCGCTGTTCATGCTCGAACTCGTGTGGCGCAGGCGTACGGCCTGAGCGCTGGCTGGCGTCAGTCGGGCGCGGGCTCTGCGGCTTCGTCTGGCAGCTCGAACGGTGCGTCCACGTCTTCTTTCATGACCTCTCGCAGTACGGCCGTGGCGTAGGACCCCTTGGGCAGCGTGAACGCCAGCTGCAACGCAGGTTCGCCTTCCGACCCGGCGGCCGTGTCGACCGCTAAGTCCTGCAGCAGCACGCGGGTCGCGCGCCTGTCGCCGTGACGCCCCGTGAACTGCGCCCAGCGCAGCCCGAACCTGTCTAGGATCTCCTGCTCCACCTGACCCGCTCTGAGCACCGACTGCTTGACCTTGCGACCGAACAGCGGCACCGTGGCGCTTATCTCCAGGCGCTGCGCCCGCGGCGATTCGACCGAGGCGTCCTCCACCAGGAACGTGCCGCCGGTGTCGTGCTTCCTGGCGTAATCGCCTTCGATGACCTGCTGGTACAGGCCCATCTCGATCCGGCGCGCCAGCACGGCGTTGAACAGCGTGGACTGCAGCGCAGAGAGGAAGAAGCGTCTGAGTCGGTGCCCGCCGGGCACGCTCTCGTTGCGGAGCACCCGCAGGCCGTCGTACGAGTTGCCGCCGAAGCGCCCGAAGCGTTGCGGGCCGAACCAGTTGGGAGAGCCCCTCTCGGCCAGCGCCTGAAGCGCCGCCTGAGCGTTAGCCAGCGCGTCTGCCTGCACGCCCCGCACCGTGATCTCGAACCTGTTGCCCTGAAGGTGGCCGATGCCCAGCTTGTTGCGGTGGAAGCTCTCGTCGAGGATGCGCACGCCTGGCAGCGCGGCGAGCTCGCCCACGGCTTCCGGGTAGCGCTTGGGCACGCTGAGCCACTGCACCGTTACCGCCGCCTTGTCCTTCAGGCCCGCAACGCCGATCGAGCGCTCCTCCACCCCGCCGCGCATTAGCGCCTGCACCAGCTCGCGGGTGTTGTAGCCGCGCTTCTCGACCAGCAGGTAGCGGTGCGACCCGGTGCCTTCAGGCAGGTAGGTGGGGATCTCGGTGACGCGGAAGTCTTCCGCCACCGTGCGGACGGCGCCGCCCGTGCCCGGTACGTCGGCCGTTACCAGCGGCAAGTCGTCCCAGCGGAACAGGAAGCGATGTCGTTCGTCTTGTTGAGTGGCGCCCTGCTGGCTCACGCTCGGCCCCGACGAGTGCGGGGACGCCTCTCCATACGCTCCAGCATGAGCGCGCGCGCCAGGTCGAAGCGCTCACGCAGGCTGCCGGCTTCCAGCAGCGACTGCTTGGCGTCGCCTGGGACCACGATGTTAGCGGCGATGAAAGAGGCCTGGTAGAACGGGTCGTCTGGCAGATGCTTGTCGATCTCGGCGCCAGCACTACCGTGGAAGCGCTTGCCGGCGTAGGTGCGGAAAGTGTCCAGGGCGTCCCAGGCGGCGATGGCTTCTTCGTTGGGGTCGTCGCGCCCGAGTGGGGCGGGCTGCTCGGTGGCGTAGGCCAGCGGGCGGGTCGCGCCACCAGGTTGCGGCACCATGACCGTGCGCAGCACCTCGACCTCGTAACGCTCTTGTCCGTGCACCAGCAGGTCGAAGGTGCCGTCGGGGTTCTCCTCGGCGGAGAGCAGGTGCACCAGCGTGCCGTAGCGCGCTACGCGCACAGCGGTGTCGCGGATGGCGGCGTGGCCCGGCTCGAACACGATTATGAAACGCTTCGGTTCCTGCTCCTGCGCCAGCACCTCGCGCACGAGCTGCTTGTAGCGCTCCTCGTGTACGTGCAGCGGGACCGTCATGCCGGGAAAGACCACGACGTCCAGTGGGAAGAGAGGAAGTTCGTTCACACCACTACCGTAGCAGGGAACCGGCGGGGCGCCTGATACCTGGGGTGGAACCTAAGCGAGAAATGAAAGCCCGGGCCGGGACCGAAGTCCCAGCCCGGAACGTGGCGGAGCCGACGGGATTTGAACCCGCGACCTCCTGCGTGACAGGCAGATATGCTAACCGCTACACTACGGCTCCACGCGCCTAGGAGTGTACGTACTGGGGCCCCGCGCGTCAAGGCGACAGCGCTACGCGGCCCAGAGCCCCAACGCGATACCTGCGAGCATCAGCGACCCGATAACCAGGTTGGCGTTGAACGCGGCCAGCACGTCGGCCACCTGCCGGCGGCGCAGAGCCAGGTGCTGCCAGGCGAGCACGCCGGCGGTTACCAGCACGGCCAGCCAGTACGGCCAGCCAAGCGGCGTCACCGCGGGCAGCGCCAGGAACGCGCCTAGCGCCAGCGCGTGCAGGCCGGCGGCCCATACCAGGGCGCCGTTCACCCCGAAGCGTGCCGGTACGCTGTGAACGCCATGGGCGCGGTCGAACTCGAGGTCGAGGATGGCGTAGACCACGTCGAAGCCAGCGACCCAGGCGCCCACTCCCAACCACAGCAGCCAGGCCGCGGGCGCGAAGACACCGGCCACGGCGATGTAACCGCCGGCAGCCGCCGCTCCGATGGTTACGCCCAGCCACAGGTGGCACGCCCAGGTGAAGCGCTTGGTGTAGGGGTACACCACTAGGAAGAGGACCGCCACGGGTAACAGCACCAGCGTGAGGCGGTTGAGCAGCGCGCCCGCCACCACCAGCAGCGCCAGGCCCGCGAGGGTGGTCAGCCAGCCGGTGCGAGCCGAGAGCCGCCCACTGGGGATCTCGCGGCCGCTGGTCCTGGGGTTCATGGCGTCTATGCGGGCGTCTATGACCCGGTTGGCGGCCATGGCGGCCGTGCGCGCCCCGACCATGGCCAGGGTGATGAGCATGAAGTCACGCCAGCCGGGCCAGCCGCCAGCGGCGATGAGCATGCCGCCGTACGCGAACGGCAGCGCGAAGAGCGTGTGCTCGAACTTGATGAACGATAAGAAGGTGCCAAGGCGGCCGGACGCGCTCATATGCTGTCTTCGTAATGCTCCTCGCGGCCGCGGGTCTTGCGTCGCTCGTCGAGCAGCACGAAGGCGTGCGCCGGCGGCCGGTTGGTGAAGCGCACCAGCTCGCCTGGAGCGAGGGGTGCGCCCTGCTGCGCCAGCACGGCCACCACCAGCGGGATGCCGGCGTCCATGACGACCATGCGGCCTTCGACGGCCACCACCCGGGCGTGGATCTCGAACGCACTGACGCCCGTGACCTCTATGCCCGGCAGCGCCGTGGTGTCGTCGACCCGTTCGACGCTCTCGGTCACCGGATGAACTATCACTTGCGCACGCCCGGGGCGCGCCAGGTAAGGGCCGGTGCGCTCGAAGAGCTGCATGAGCGTGGAGCCGGCGCGCATCTCGAGTAGCGGGCTGCCTTCCGTGTGCGGGAAGAGCTCGACGCTGGCGGCGTGCTGGCGCCAGCGGGCTACGAAAGATTCCGGTGAGTCTTCGATCATGCTGGTGCATTGTACTATCCGGCTAGGGCCCGCCTGCGCGTGCTAAACTGGCGTCCGTGATTCAGAAGCCCCTTCCAGGAGCAACCCGGACCCTCGCCCACCTCATTGGGGGCGGGGGTTCTTCGATTATGGAGGCACGATGCTGAACCGATTGGCCGAGGTGCAGACCTTGGACCTGGAACTCGACGCGCTAGCGCAAGAGCGCGGTCAGGTTCCCACTGAACTGCTGGAGGCCATGGAGTACCGGCGTGGTCTCGAACGCTCCATCGAGGTCCGGTCACAGGAGCTCGATGAGCTGCGGCGCGCGGTCAACGCTAACGAGCTCGAGCTGAAGTCGATGGAGGAACGTCGCCGCAGCGCCGCCGCTAACGCGGTGCGCGCCAGCTCACCCAAGGAGGCGTCGCAGTTCCAGAATCAGGAGCTGCAGTTCGGTACGCGCGTTCAGGAGCTGGAGGAGGACACGCTGCCGCTCATGGAGAGCTTCGATCAGCTCTCGGAAACGGTCGGCGGCCTGAAGGCCGAACTGTCGGAGCTGCTACCTCAGCTGGACGCGCTGGACCAGGCCGAGCAGGAGCGCGTAGCGGGCGTCGATCAGAAGATGGACGAGGTCCGTGGCCGGCGCGACGGCCTGGCGAGCAGCATCGACGCTGCTCTCCTCAAGCAGTACGACCAGGTGCGCAAGTCACGTCGCGGGGTCGGACTGGCCGAGGTGGTCGATAACGCCACCTGCTCCGGCTGCAGCGTGCGCCTGCCTATTCATGTGGTGCAGAAGGCTCGCAAGGGTGCAGGCGTCACGCGCTGCCCCAGTTGCGGGCGCATCCTCATGTACCAGAGCTGAGCCTTAGCGGAGGGTGCCGAGCGGGTCGATGGGGGTGCCGCGCTCGTGCAGTTCGAAGTGCAGATGGGGTCCTGTGGAGATGCCGGTGGAGCCTACCCGGCCCACGATAGCGCCCTGCGAAACGTACTGCCCGACGGACACGGCTATGGAGCTGAAGTGCCCGTACCACGTTTCGGAGCCGTCGGCGTGGCGCACGCGAACCAGGTTGCCGTAGCCCTGCGTGGACCAGCCCGCGAACGAGACGGTGCCTGACCGGGCGGCGCCCACTGGCGTGCCGGTGGGGGCAGCGATGTCGATGCCGCGGTGGAAGCTCGAGGTGCCCATGCCCAGGTTGCGGGCCCCGAAGTACGAGGTCAGCCGGCCGTGCAGTGGCCAGATGTAACGGTTCTCCTCCTCGCGCACCTGCTGTAGGCGGGCCAGCGCGTCGGTAGGCTGAACCCCTGGCAGGAAGAGCATCATGTCGGGCGTGAGGTCGAACGGCGAGCGCAGGCCGTTGGCCAGCGCGAACTCGGCTGGCGTGATGCCGTGCCGGTCGAGCAGCGCCATGACGTCGTCGGAGGACGCCAGGCGCACAACGAGGCCGGTGCTGGGTGGTATCAGGAGCTCGAAGCCACTGGGCAGGCGGTCCATCGACGAGATGTCGGGGTTGGCGCCCACTATGGCCGTGATGCTGAGGCCGAAGCGGCCAGCGACGGAGCTGAGGGTCTCGCCCTCGCGCATGGTGTACCAGCTGAATCCGGGCGGCATGCGCGTGCCGAGCTCCGCGGGTCCACCCACGGCTTCGATGTAAGGGACCTTGAGGACGTCGCCCGGGTGGATGAGGCTGGTGGTCATGTCGTTGGCGCTGAGGATAGCGTCGACTGTGACCCCGTAGCGGTCGGCTATGAGGCCGACTGAATCGCCTGGTTGAACCGTACGTAGTGCGTATGCTTCGGCTGCTGCTGTGGAGGCGAGAGTGAGAGCCGCCATGAGGAGGAGACCGGCCGCAAGTTTCGATTTTTGCAAGGTTACAGTCCCCCTCGACAGGAAGAATCGACTGTTACCCTACCAAGCGAATCTTGAGAAAGTCATGAGTAATAGTGCACAAGGACGGGGCGGCGTCAGGCGTGGCGGCGGCCAGCGATAGCGGTGCGCACGTAATCGACCACGTCGTTGGTGCTGCTGCCGGGTGTGAAGATGCGACCCACCCCGAGCTGTTCGAGTTCCTCCAGGTCCTGGTCGGGCACGATGCCGCCGCCGAAGAGGAGGATGTCTGACGCCTGGCGCAGCCCGAGCGCGGCGCTGATCTCGCGGAAGTAGTGCATGTGCGCGCCGGAGAGCACCGACAGGCCAACGGCGTCCACGTCCTCTTGAATGGCGGCGTTAACGATCATGTCGGACGTCTGCCTGAGGCCGGTGTACACGACCTCCATGCCAGCGTCGCGCAGTGCGCGCGCGATGACCTTGGCGCCGCGGTCGTGACCGTCGAGGCCGGGTTTGGCGATGAGCACACGGATGGGCCTGTCGTTCATATGAGAACCGGCTCCTCGTAAACGCCGTACACCTCGCGCAGCACGTCCATCTGCTCACCGAGCGTGCAGTAGGCGCGGGCGCACTCCATGAAGGCTGGCATGGTGTTGCTGCCGCGCTTGGCGGCCTCACGCAACGAGGCCAGTGCGGCGTCGACAGCTAGCTGGTCGCGCTGACTGCGGACCTGGGCCAAGCGCGCGTTCTGCACGCGCACGACCTCGGCGTCGACCAGTTGGATGGGGACCTCCGGGTACTCCTGCTCGAAGGCGTTAACGCCGACTATGAGGCGCCTCTTGTCGTCGATGTCGCGCTGCTGGCGCCAGCTGGCGTCGCCTATCTCGCGGGCGAAGTAGCCCTCTTCGATGGCGGCTTCTACCCCGCCCAAAGCGTCTATCTGACGGAAGTACTCCAGCGTCTGGCGCTCCATCTCGTCGGTGAGGCTCTCGAGGTAGTAGGAGCCCGCCAGCGGGTCGATGGTGTTGGTGACGCCGGTCTCGTACGCCACGACCTGCTGGGTGCGCAGCGCCAGCGTGGCGGCCTCCTCGGTGGGCACCGATAGCGCCTCGTCGTAGGCGTCTGTGTGCAAGCTGTTGGTGCCGCCCAGCACGCCGGCCAGCGCCTGGATGGCGACGCGCGACATGTTCACTAGCGGCTGCTGCGCGGTGAGGCTCACGCCCGCCGTTTGCGCGTGGGTGCGCAGCATCCACGAGCGCGGGTTCTTGGCGCCGAAGACGTCCCTCATCTGGTGGGCCCAGATGCGCCGAGCGGCGCGGAACTTGGCGATCTCTTCGAAGAAGTCGTTGTGGACGTTGAAGAAGAAGGAGATGCGCGGCGCGAAGTCGTCGATGTCGAGCCCGCGCTCGAGCGCCTTACGCACGTAATGGATGCCGTCTGCCAGGGTGAACGCCAGCTCCTGAACGGCGGTGGAGCCCGCCTCGCGGATGTGGTAGCCGGATACGGAGATGAAGTTGAAGCGCGGCGCCACCTGCGGACCCCATTCGAAGGTGTCTATGACCAGCTTGACGCTGGGCGCGGGCGGGTAGATGTACTCCTTCTGGGCGATGAACTCCTTGAGGATGTCGTTCTGGAGCGTGCCGCCCACCTTCTTGAGGTCGGCGCCCTTGCGCTCGGCCATGGCGAGGTACATGGCCCAGATGGCGTTGGCGGGGCTGTTGATGGTCATGGAGGTGGTGATCTTCTCTGGGTCGATACCTTCGAAGAGGACCTCCATGTCGGCCAGGCTGGCCACTGCTACGCCGCACTTGCCTACCTCACCTTGCGACATCGGGTGGTCGGAGTCGTAGCCCATGAGGGTCGGCAGGTCGAACGCAGTAGACAGACCGGTCTGCCCTGCCGCGAGGAGCTTGTGGAAGCGCTCGTTGGTCTGCTCGGCCGTACCGAAGCCAGCGAACATGCGCATGGTCCAGAGCCGCCCCCTGTACATGGTGGACTGCACGCCGCGGGTGTAGGGGAACTCTCCGGGGTGGCCGAGCTGCGTTGCCGGGTCGAAACCGGCCAGGTCGTCTGCGGTGTAGAGCGGCTCGACGGGAATACCGGAGAGGGTCTCGAACACGGCGTCACGTTCCGGGAACTGCGCCGTGGCCTCCGCGTAATCCTCCGCCAGCCACTGATTCTTCGGCTTCATGCCGTCAGTATAGGGGCTACCGGCCCAGTTGCTGAGTCACGCGCGGTTCAGCACGCGACACACTGCCACACCGCCGATCGCCAGGCTGGCGTCCTCCGGCAGGTCGTTACGCAGCACGGCCAGGGCCTCGTAGGTGATGGCGCCGTCGGGGCCCATCAGGCCGACCACGCTGCCGAGCCGCCCCACCGTACGGTCGCCCGCGGTGATGGGCTGCCCGCTCGGGGCGGGCCCGGCCAGCTCGAGGTGCACCAGCGAGCGCCGCAGGTTGCCGCGCGCCTCGATGCGCGCCATGATCTCCTGGCCCAGGTAACACCCCTTGCGATAAGACAGTGAACCTGCCAGGCCCGCCTCCTGCGGCAGCACCCCTTCGCCCGCCTCGCCAGCCGCGGTGGCCACGAGCGCACGAACGCGTAGAGCGGCTACCACCGCCGCGTCGACCTCCTGGGCGCCGGCGCCGACGAGGGCGCTGACCAAAGCCGCGGCGGCGCCATCAGGTACCACCAGGTCGAAACCTTGCCACCCCGAGCGGCGCCGCTCGTACGCCAGCACCGGGCTGCCGCCCACCTCGAACTCGACGAACTCACCTTGGGCGGGCAGCGCGCCGTGCAGCGCCTGCAGCGAGGCGGCGGCGCCCGCCCCCTGCAGGGTGAGCAGAGCGCTCGCCTCAGGGGCGTCCAGGGTCACCTGGTCGAAGATGATGTGGCTCTCCAGGCTGTCTACGACCCACGCGCCAGCCTGATCGTCGACCACCAGCAGCAGGTCGCCTGCGGCGCGGCGCAGCACGCTGCTCTCGGCGACCGCGTGCCCCTTATGCGTGAGGCTGAGGCCCTGGTTCACGCCGCCCGGCTTGAGGCCAGTGACGTCGTTGGCCAGCTGGCCGTGAAGGAACGGGGCGGCGTCGGCGCCGTGCACCCGCACTACCGTCGCTGGCAGGCGCGCTAGCACCGCTCCCTTCTCCGCGGCCAGCAGCTGCGCCACCTGAACCGCCGCAACCTCGGAGGTCGGTCGTACATCGGAACCGGTCGTCATGCTCCGATTATCGGCGCCCGGCAGCGGGTCATAGGCAAGCCAGCTAACCCACGAGCGGGCGCGACTAGATCTCGATCAGCGTGAACTGGTAGGCGTTGACCACGCGCACGCCCTCGGGGCTCACGTACTCGCGCCTGGCGTTGGCGCCAACCAGGTGCACGTGACCATGCACGTGCAGCCGCGGACGCCACAGGCGGTGGAACTCGTTGAAGGCGTCCACCCCCTGGTGAACCCGGTCGGCGCCCTCGTTCGGGCCGCGCGGCGGGGCGTGCGTCAGCAGCACGTCGACGGCGCGCCCGTGGCGCCAGCGGTTCCACCGCAGGCGCGGGTGCAGCCTGCGCGTCAGCGCTCGGAACTGACGCTGGCTGTACTGGTGCGGCCCCTCCTTGTAGCGCAGGCTCCCCTCCACCCCGGCTATCAGCAGGCCGCCCACCTCAAGCACGTTGAGGTGGGCGTTGATGCAGCCGCCGGGCGCGCGCTCCTCGTCCGTCTGTGGGTCCCTTACCTTGCCGTAGGCGTGGTTGCCGTACACGTACACCGGCGGCACGCGGCTCTTGGTTGCGAGGAACTCGAGCAGGTAGCCCGGGATGTCGCCCGCGCTGAGAATCAGGTCCAGCGGAGCCAAGTTGCCGGGGAAGCCGTGCGAATAGACCACCGGCGAGACCTCGTCGGCTATCAGCAGGAGTCGCACGCGCCCGCCGCGACTAGGCCGCCATGGCGTTCTTGGCGGACCACTCCAGACCGGCCCAGATGAGGTCCTCGATGTCGCCGTCGAGCACGTTGTCCGGGTCGTGGCGCATGGCGGCGGTGCGGTGATCCTTGATGTACTGCTTGTCGAGCACGTAGCTGCGGATCTGCGAGCCCCACTCGATGGCCTTCTGCTCGCCCCTCGCCTTCAGCTGCTCGCTCAGGCGGCGCTGCTCCTCCCTCTCGAACAGCCTGGAGCGCAACACGGTCATGGCGCGTTCCCGGTTCTTGATCTGCGACTTGCCGTCCTGGCACGTGACCACGATCTCGTCGGGCGTGCCGCCCTTGTAGACCACGCGCACGGCAGAGTCGGTGGTGTTAACCGACTGCCCGCCGGGTCCGCTCGAGCGGAACACGTCGACCCTCACGTCGTTGGGGTCGATGTTGAGCTCGAAAGTGTCGTCGATCTCGGGCATCACCTCCACGCCCGCGAACGACGTGTGCCGGCGCCCCTGCGAGTCGAACGGGCTCACCCTCACGAGGCGGTGCACCCCGCCCTCCGTGCGCAGCATGCCGAAGGCGCGCTCGCCCCGCACGATCATCTGCGCGAACTCGATGCCGTTAGGCGCGTCCTCGTTGTGCACGATGTCGAGCAGCTCAACGGAGTAGCCGTGCCGCTCGGCGTAACGCCGGTACATGCGGAACAGCATGCCAGCCCAGTCCGACGACTCGGTGCCGCCCGCGCCAGGCTTGATGGTTACGATGGCGGCCCTCTCGTCGTGATCGCCATTGAACAGCGTCTCGCGGTACAGGTCGTCGAGGTCCTGCTGCACCCGCGCGTACTCGCTAGCCAGCTCGTCTTCCTCGTCACCCTCGGCCAGCTCGTACAGCTCGGCTAGCCCCACAACGTCGTTGGCTACGGTGTCGAACGCCTCGACGATGCGTGCGAGCTGCGTGGCCTCCTGGCTGATGCGCCTGGCGTTATCGGGGTCGTCCCACAAGCTCGGGTCGTTCAGTTGCGGTTGTAGAAGCTCCAGCTTGGCCCGCTTGGCGGCCAAGTCAAAGATACCCCCGTAGGGAATCGATTCGGTCCTTCATGTCGGTCATGTTGTCTCGTGCCATGGTGCCCTCCGGGGAGCCACTCTACCGCGGCGGCAGGCTGCGCCAAGCGCGCCACGGCACGACGAGCCCACGTGATACTCTCGCTTCAGAGGGGCTTTCCCCATCCTGAACGCAGCGGCGCCCGGGGCGCCGCGCAGTACCGACCGTCCGCCGGAGGCGCACGCTTGATCCTGTTCGACAGCTTTCGCCTGCAGGATGCCATAGACATCCTGATAATCGGTGGCCTCATCTACCAGGCGTACGTGTTGCTGGTCGGCACCCGCGCCTGGAACGTGCTGCGCGGGCTGCTGGCATTGTCGGCGCTCTGGTTCCTGGCGGGCTTCTTCGAACTGCAGGCCACCAAGTGGCTCTTCGACGCTATCGCGCCCGCCGGGTTCCTGGCCATCGTGGTGGTGTTCCAGCCGGAGCTGCGCGCCGTGCTGGAGCGGGTGGGGCGCGGCCGTAAGGTCCGCAGCGTGACCGCCGACCCGGTGCAGGAGATCATGACCGCCACGCGCGAGCTAGCCACGCAGCGGCGCGGCGCGCTCATCGCGGTGGAGCGGCGCACCCCGCTGAAGGAGTACGCCGATAAGGGCACCCCCATCGGCGCCCCAGTCACGTCTGCCCTGCTGCAGACCATCTTCGCTTCCAAGGGACCGCTGCACGACGGTGCGGTCATCATCCGAGAGGACATCATCGCCACTGCGGGCGTCATCTTCCCCCTCTCCGACAAGCATGAGGGCTGGTCGGTGAAGCACGGCACCAGGCACCGCGCCGCCGTCGGGCTCTCCGAGGTCAGCGACGCTCTGGTCCTGGTTGTCAGCGAGGAGCGTGGCACCGTCAGCATCGCGCAGGACGGTGCGCTCACGCCCGACATCGCGCCCGCCGACTTGCTGAGGGCCCTGCGGGAGGCGTTCGCGTGAGCGGGCTGCTTGGCCTCGTTCAGGAGCTCGCGCAGCGCCTCGTGCGCAACTGGCCGCGCAAGCTGGTGGCGCTGCTGGCGGCCGTAGGCTTCTGGTGGCTGGTCTCCACCACCACCACGACCATCACGCAGCGCACCTTCTTCTCGATACCCCTTGAGGTCGACGGCGTTGAAGCCGAGGACCTGGCTGTGGGCGTGCCCGACTTCGTGGACGTCGCGGTGTCTGGCCCCGGTCCGCGCATCGACCGGCTGAGGCCAGACCAGCTCAGGGCGACCCTCGACCTGACGGGCGCCTCCGGCGACTTCGACCGGCAGGTGGTGGTGCAAACGCCGCAGGAGGTGCGGTTGCAGTCGGTCTCGCCCAGCAACGTCATCGGCTTCCTGGAAACGGTGGCGCAGCGCAGCGTACCCGTGGAGGTCGCCGTGACCGGAACGCCGCAGGAAGGCACCCAGATACGCACCGCCGCCACGCCCAGCCAGGTAGTGCTCACGGGCCGCCAGCAGCAACTGGCGGCCGTTACCAGGGCGGTAGCGTTCACGGGCCCCAACGGCGGGGAGGCCGCCGTCATCGCGCTCGGCGCCGACGACCAGCCCGTGACGGGCGTGACCGTGGTGCCGGCCGTGGTTGACGTCTCGGTCGGCAGCCGCGAGGTGCTGTACGTGGCAGACCTGCTCATCCGCTTCGAGCCGCCGGTGGCAGCGGCGCTGACTAGCGCCACCCTCTCGCGCCCAACCGTAAGGGTAGCTGGCGAGCCCGCCGTGCTGATGGCGCTCGACGACGTGGTGGGCACGGTAGAGCCCATGACCGGAGAAGTGGCTCCCGGGCGGTATACTCTCCCAGTTCGCCTGGCGCTGCCCGAAGGTGTGGTGGCGCTCGAAGCACCCACCGCCGTGCTGCAGTACGTGAGCGAACCGCTGCAACCTTGACAGGCAGCCTGGAGGAGCCTTGATTCACCCCATCCGCTACTACGGCGACCCGGTCCTGCGCCGCCGCGCCACCGAGGTAACCGAGTTCGGCCCAGAGCTGAAGGCGCTGGCCGCCGACATGCTTGAGACCATGTACGCCGCCGACGGGGTGGGCCTGGCCGCACCCCAGATCGGCGTGCCGCTGAGGCTGTTCGTAGCGCTCGAGATGCAACCAGGGGCCGACGCCGACCCAGAAGACGACGGCGACATCACCGCCGACGAGCGGCGGCGACGCTGGGACGAGCGGCGCGAGCACGTGATCGTGAATCCGGTCATTGTGGCGCGCAGCGGGCTGCAGTACGGGCGCGACGGTTGCCTGAGCCTGCCCGGACTATCGGTCCTGGACGTGCCGCGCGACCTGACCATCGACCTCGAGTACCAGAACCTCGCCGGCGAACGCCGCAGCCTCAGCGCCACCGGTTACTTCGCGCACGTGCTGCAACACGAGTTCGACCACTTGCAGGGCGTGCTCTTCTTCGACCACCTGCCGGAGGGGCGCAGGCGCGCGTTCCTCGAGGAGCACCGCGCCGCACTGGCCGACATGCAGCGCGAAGCCAAGGCGTTCCTGAAGCTCGAGCGCGAGAAGTCCCAACGCCAACCCGCCCAGGTGCGGGGTAGGTAAGACGCGTCGCCGTGTCGCCTCAGCCCATGCGGGTCGCGTTCTTCGGGTCGCCCGCCTTCGCCCTGCCGGTGCTGGACGCCCTGCTGAACCACCACGACGTGCGGCTAGTGGTCACGCAGCCCGACAAACCGGCGGGCCGGGGCCTGGCGCTCCACGCGCCCGCCGCCGCCAAGCGCGCCCGCGAACTCGGGCTCAGGCTGGAGCAGCCCACCAGGCTCAAAGGTAACGAGGCGTTCCACGACCTGCTGGAGGAGCTGGCGCTCGACGTGGCCATAACTGCGGCCTATGGCCGGATCCTGCCAGCGTCCCTGCTAGCAGTTCCGCGCCACGGTTTCCTCAACGTGCACGCCAGCCTGCTGCCGCGCTACCGCGGCGCCGCACCGGTCCAGTGGGCTCTCATCAACGGCGAGGCCGAGACGGGCGTGACCATCATGCAAACCGAAGCGGGCCTGGACACCGGACCTGTGCGGCTGCAACGGCGCGTGAGCGTGGAAGCCAGCGACGACGCTGGCAGCCTGCTGCAGAGGCTCTCGGTGCTCGGCGCCGAGACGCTGCTCGAAGCCCTGAGCCTGCTGGGTGAGGGCACGCTGCCGCTGGCACCGCAGAACGACGCGGAAGCTACCCTCGCCCCGCCACTCAAACCTGAGGACGGCTGGATCCGCTGGCACGACCCGGCAGAGCGGGTGGTGAGCCGCCACAAGGGCGTGAGCGCCTGGCCAGGCAGTTCGTTCGAGCACGCTCAGCAGAGGGTGAAGGTGGAGAGCATGCGCGTGCAGGACCACATAGACGACGCCGGCGCCGCTCCCGGCACCGTTCTGCAGCTGGGCGCAGACGGGCTGCAGGTCGCCGCCGGCACCGGAGCTGTGCTGCTCGAGACCGTCAAGCCAGCCGGCAAGCGCGCCATGGCGGCGCGCGACTGGGCCAACGGGCGTGGGGTCAGGAAGGGGCAGGTCCTTGGCTAGCGTCGCCATCGTCGGGCGCCCCAACGTGGGCAAGTCGAGTCTCTTCAACCGCCTGGTGGGCCGCCGCGAGGCCATCGTGGCCGACGTTCCCGGCGTAACGCGTGACGTGAAGGAGGCGCAGGTCGTCACAGAGGACGACTTCACGTTCCGCCTGCTCGACACGGGCGGCCTCTGGTCGGGCGACGAGTGGGACCGTCCCATACGCAGGAGCGTGGAGGCCGCGCTCACCGGCGTTGACCTGATCCTCTTCGCGGTCGACGGCCGCGCCGGCCTTACCCCGTCGGACTACGAGGTGGGCGAGTGGCTGCGCTCGCTGGGCCGCCCCGTGATGCTGGTAGCCACCAAGATCGACGATCCGCAGCACGTGGAGGCGGCGGAGTACTTCGAGCTCTACTCACTCGGCTTCGGCGAGCCGCACCCGACCGCCGCAGAGCACGCCGTGGGCACGTACGAGCTCCTCGCCGCCATCCAGGAGCGCCTGGGCGACACGGGTCACGAAACCGAGGAAGAGACGGTGAACCTCGCCATAATCGGGCGCCCCAACGTGGGCAAGTCGAGCCTCGTGAACGCCATCGTGGGCGACGAGCGCGTCATCGTGGCCCCCGTGGCTGGCACCACGCGCGACAGCGTAGACGTGCGCTTCGACTTCGCCGGTCGGCCGTTCGTGCTCATCGACACGGCTGGCATGGCGCGCAAGGACGTGGGCGACCTCGAGTACTACGCCCGCATGCGCTCCGAGATGGCGCTCAGGCGCGCGGACGTAGCGATCCTGGTGGTCGATCCGTTCGAGTTCGGTGATCACGAGCTGCGGCTCGCCAACCTCGCGCTCGACTGGGGCAAGCCGGTGGTGGTGGCTGTGAACAAGTGGGACCTAGTGACCGACGCGCAGCTGCAGCCGTTCCAGGAGAACCTCGACCAGGAGCTCTCGCACCTGCACTTCGCTCCGCGCGTTTACACCAGCGCCGAGACCGATTTCGGCCTGCATGAGCTGCTAGCCACGGCCATCCGGCTGTACGACACGGCGCATAAGCGCGTAACTACAGGTGAGCTGAACGGCTGGCTGGAAGTGTGGACCGCCAGGCAGGCGCCGCCCAACTTCCAGGGCAAGCCCCTTAAGCTCCTGTACGCCAGTCAGGTCGACGTGGCGCCTCCCACGTTCGTGTTCTCGATAAATAACGAGTCGTTCCTCACCCGCCCCTACGAGCACTACCTGCGCAACCGTATCCGCGAGGACCTGGGCTTCAGGGAGGTTCCATTCAGGATGGTGTTCAAGGAGCGGCAGGGCGGCCGCAAGCGCGTGCGCACCTGACCCCGTCAGCTCTTCTCAACAGCTAGCCTCACCTTCAGGTTGCCGCGCCGGGTCTCCCCTTCCACCGCCTCGACCTGGAAGCGGCCGAGCCCGTCGGCGTAAACCTCGTCGCCGGCGCCAGCGGTGGCGGCCTTGCCGGCCCGGGCGCCGTTCACGGTTACCCGGCCCGCAGCCACGCCCTTGGAGAAGTACGCGCGCGAAACAGAGAAGGCGCGGGCGCCCAGCACGTCGACCCGCAACGACGGCACCACCGCGCTGACGGTCCTGACGGTGCCGCCGCCAAGCCGCTCCAGCGGCACTTCGGTGGCGCTGACGGCCTGCCCCGCCACTTGCTGCACACTCAGGAGCGCGGCCGGGAGTGGCGCGAAGGTCACGATAGTGACGCCATCCTGATGCACGACCTCGTCGCCGAGCCGGTCCGCGGGCACGCCAGCCCGAAGCGCGGCGCCCCGCAGGTCGTCGGCCCGCACGCTGCCCTCCACGTACCAGCCGGTGAGGCTGGGGCGCGCCTCTGGCACCTCATCCGGGAACGCGGCCACCACGCGCCGCTTGGCGCCCGGGTAACCGCCCCAGGCGGTCGCGGTCACGCCCGCGTCCCTGAGGCGCGCCAGCAGGGCGTCAGCGTCGCCCGGAGTGAGGAACGACCCGAACGCCACGCGCCCGCCCCGCACCGCCCCGAGGAGGCTGGTCAACTGCTCTTCTAGCTCTGTGGTCACGGCGCCACCATACGGCGTGGCCGCGCTGCGGTTCAGCGAACGTCGACCACTTCTATGCCCGCCGCCTTCAGTCGGTCAGCGAACTCGTCGGCTCCCTCACCAGCCGCGCGCAGCACGACGCGACGCTTGTGACCGGCCTGGATGCCTGTGGTAACGGCCGCGACGATGTTGGACGGGGCGCCCTGGTTAGCCACTCGGGCCAGCACCCCGGGCTCATCCGGCAGGTCTACCGTCACGCGCTTGCCGCCCTCCCTGAGGGCCAGGAACGAGACGAGCGCGCGCATGAGATCGGTGATGGTGAGGATCCCCACCAGGTTGCCGTTCTCCAGCACGGGCAGGCCGGAGATCCTGTGCTCCTCCATGAGGAGGGCCGCCTGCTCGATGGGGTCGTCGGCTCTCACGGTGATGACCGGGGAGCGCATGACGTCCTTCACCACCAGCTTGCTCAGCAGGTAGTTGAGCTCGTAGATCGAGAGCGTGGTGGCCTTGGAAGGGGTGGCTTCCTTCAGGTCGCGGTCGGTCACGATACCGATCAGCTTGCCGTTCTGAGCCACCGGCAGGCGACGGAAGCCGCCCTCGCGCAGGCGCTGCATGGCCTCCATGACCGGCGTGCTGGCTGTGACCGTTTGGGGGTCGGGCGTCATCCACTCGCGAACAAGCATCCAGGGTCCTCCTAGGGGGTTTGCCTGATGCTACCACCGCAGGCATACCGGCACCGAGCCCCCGGGGTGCGTCAGACACAGCGCCCCTGCACGCCTTCCGCGCCGGCGCCAGGTCGGCAGCGTGCCATGATGCTCGCATGAAACGCATCGCCGTCCTCGGCTCCACGGGCTCAATCGGCACGCAGGCGCTGGACGTGGCGCGCTGGCGCGGCTACCGCGTGGCGGCGCTGGCCGCCGGGGGCAACGCCGAACTGCTGCTCGATCAGGTGCGCGAGTTCAGGCCCCACCTGGTGGCGTGCAGTGAAGAAGCCGCGGCGTACCTGCGCCCGCACGTGCCGGCTGGCACTACGGTTATGCCCGTACCCGAGGGGGCCCTTGAGGTAGCGGCCGCCGACGTTGACGTCGTGGTGGCCGCCATCCCCGGCATGGCCGGGCTGGCACCGACCGCGGCCGCGCTGCGCGCCGGGCGTCACGTGGCGCTGGCCAACAAGGAAGCGATGGTGGTGGCCGGCCCGCTCGTGCGCGGCCTGGCGCGCGCTCACGGCGCCCGCATCACCCCCGTCGACTCGGAGCACGCCGCGCTGCACCAGTGCCTCGCCGGGCAGCCCGCGGGCAGCGTCACGGGGCTGGTGCTCACCGCCTCAGGCGGCCCGTTCCGCCGTGGGCCCGCAGACCTGAGCACCGTCACGCCCGAGCAGGCGCTAGCTCACCCGAACTGGTCCATGGGGCCCAAGGTCACCATCGACTCGGCCACGCTCTTCAACAAGGGCCTCGAGGTGCTCGAGGCCCACTTCCTGTTCGACGTGCCCCTGTCCGCCATCGAGGTCGTGGTGCACCCGCAGTCGCTGGTGCACGGCCTCGTCAGGTACGCCGACGGCAACGTGTTGGCCCAGGTCGGCCCGCACGACATGCGGATCCCGATCCAGTACGCCCTCGAGACGCCCGCGCGCCCGCCGGTACCACTAGAGCCGCTCCCGCTGAAGGGCGTGTGGGAGTTCGAGGAGCCCGACCATGCGCGTTTCCCCAGCCTGGGCCTGGCGTACCGCGCCGGCGAGGCCGGCGGCCTGGCACCGGCGTACCTCAACGCCGCCGACGAGGTAGCGGTGGAAGCGTTCCTGGCGGGCCGCTTGAACTTCGCCGCGATTCCGGACGTACTGGGGGCGGCGCTCGAGGCCGCGCCCACAGCGGCGCTCGACTGGACCGCGCTTGAGGCGGCGGACGCCGAGGCGCGGAGCCTCAGCACGGAACTCGTCGGGCGCCTGGGCCGCACACGGGCCGGGGCCTCATGAACCAGCGCGGGCTGCGTCTTCCCTTCAAGCTACTGGGCGTACCCGTGCTCTTAGACCACAGCTTCCTCTTGATCTTGCCGCTGTTCGCCTACCTCATAGGTTCGCAGCTGGGGGCCTACGCCCAGATCCTTAGCAGCATGGGCGTTCACATCGACCCCTCGGGACTGGACCAGGGCGTCACTCGCTGGGTGCTCGGCGCTCTAGCCGCCATCGGCCTCTTCACCAGCGTGCTGATTCACGAGCTCGGGCACGCAGTGGCAGCGCGCCTCTACGGCGTCAAGACCCTCGAGATCCGCCTCTGGTTCCTGGGGGGCGTAGCCCGGCTCGACGAGATGCCGCGCGCTCGAGGCGCCGAGGCCGTGGTGGCAGTAGCTGGCCCGGTAACCAGCGTCGTCATCGGGCTGGCGCTGTGGTGGTCGTTACCGCTGGTGATCGAGCAGCCCGGTGTGGCCCTGGTGGTCAGTTACCTCGCCATCACCAACGTAGCGCTGGCGCTCTTCAACATGCTGCCCGCGCTGCCGCTCGACGGCGGCCGCATCCTGCGCGGGCTCCTCGCGCTCGTTCTGCCGCACCTGCGCGCCACGCGCGTGGCCGTGTTCGTAAGCGCCCTGGTCGCCATCCTTCTGGGCCTGTACGGCTTCTTCTCCATGAACTTCCTGCTGGTGATCCTGGCGTTCTTCATCTACAACGCGGGCCGCGCTGAGGCCCAGGCAGCGGTCATCACGGACGCCGTGGAAGGCAAGACGGTCGCACAGGTCATGACGCCGGCCCCCATGACGGTGGACCTGGGCATGACCCTCGAGCAGTTCGTGCGGATGGCCAACTACCAGCCTCATACCGGCTACCCGGTCGTGGATTCTGGCGGGCAGCTGCTCGGTTACGCGCGTATAGCCGACGCTCAGGAGTGGCTGGCCGAACGGACCACTGCGCCCCCTGACCAGCTGCCGCCCACCGTGAACCAGGTGCTCAAACCAGCGGAGACCATCGCCCCGAGCGAGACCGCGCTGGCAGCCCTGAGCAAGCTGGCTGAGAGCGAACTCGGGCGCCTCCTGGTAACGGACTCAGGCGGACGACTGATAGGGATCATCGGCAAGAGCGACCTGATTCGGCTTCTGCGCGCCCGCAGCGGCAATGAGGTCCCGGCCTGAGCGCCGCGCGGTCCTCACGGCAGCCGCTACGCTCCGGCCGCCAGCGTTTTGACATACTATGCCTGGCGGCAGGAACCGCCTAGACATGCTTACCGCACTAACATTCGCACTCATACTTACCAGCGCCGTCACGGTGCACGAGCTCGCGCACTACTTCAACGCTCGCAGCGTCGGGCTCACGGTGCGCGCCTTCTCCGTGGGCATCGGACCAGTGCTCGCCAAGCGTACTTGGAGGGGCACCGAGTGGCGGCTCAGCCTACTGCCGCTCGGCGGCTACGTGGACCTCCCAGGCATGGCTCCCACCGTCGACGAGGCGGGCGAACTGCAGCACCCTGACGAGGGCATGGCCCGCCTGCCGTGGTTGCAGAAGACGTGGGTGCTCATCGGCGGGGTGATCGCCAACTACCTGCTGGGCACCGTCCTCCTGGCAGCCGCCATCAGCATGCAGCCTGCGTACATCGGCATGATCACCGGTTCCGATCCGGTCGTTCAGGGTTCGGTCATTGCCGCCGTCGAACCCGGCTCCCGGGCCGAGCAGCTGGGACTCCTCGCCAACGACCGCATCCTGCTGCTCAACGGCGTCGAGAACCCGACGCCGGAACAGGTCATCGAGCAGGTACAGGGCGCCAACAGGCTGGAGATGACCGTGGAGGGCAGCGCTGGCACGCGCGAGGTCGTGACCCCTTGGCCGCCGGCGGACGCCGAACCGCT
>JBAYRM010000008.1:0-30388 GCA_041676665.1 Trueperaceae bacterium | reverse complement strand
CCCAGGGCCCGAACGACTACAAAAACTATAGCATGGCTTTACACCATTGTCCATAGCCCGCATGTAGTATGAACGCGCGATGAGAGCCGTGCTGGACGGGACAAACGCGCAGCGCTCGAAGCAGGTTGACAGGAGCGCGCGAACACCTTAGCATTTAAGGCATATGGCACAAGGTGACGCCGCCCAACCGCTCTCCCCTGCGCAGGAGCGAGTTTACCAGCGGCTCCTCGAGCATCAGCGGCGCACCGGTCAGCTGCCCGATCTATCGGACATGGCTCGCAGCATGGGCGTTCACTACGTGACGCTCAAACAGCACCTCGACGCTCTGCAGACCAAGGGTTACCTCACGTTCGAGAGCCGCGGTCGCGGTCGCTCCCCCCGCTTGGAGCTGCCAGCCGAGGCCACCGGCATACCGCTCATAGGCGACATCCCTGCCGGCGCACCCGGCATAGCAAGCGCCCACGTTGAGGCCTACCTGCCCAACCTGGCCGCCAGCGGAGCGCTGCGCTCCGACTTCGCGCTGAGGGTGCACGGTTACTCGATGGCAGACCTGATCCAACCAGACGACATCGTCCTACTCGCCGCCGTTCGCCTCGCCAGCAGCGGTCAGATATGCGCCGTGCGAGTAGGCGAGGACGACGTCACCCTCAAGTACGTGGACGCCCTGCCCAACGGTCACTACCGGCTAAGGCCGCACAACCCCGAGTACGAGGCCTTAACGGTCCACGGCAGCGAGCTCACGATCGACGGCGTTTACCGCGGCCTGCTGCGCGGCTCGGCCGCCGAGAGCCTGCTGCTGCCCAACTGAGGCTAGGCGCTCCCGCCTATGGCGCCGGCCGAGTGCAGCTCAGCCAGCTCCTCCTCCGACAACCCCAGCTCGCGCGCCAGCACCGCCTTAGTGTTCTGCCCCAGCAGCGGCGGCACCGGAGCCGCTCCCGGCTCCGGCCTCAGGTCCAGCGGCCGGCCATCCGGGCCGCGCGCGTGCCACAGCGGACTCGCCACCATGTCGAGCGCCCCGATCAACGGGTGCTGGCCGGTCACCACCGCACCGCGCGCCTGCGCCTGCGGCTCCGCCAACGCCTCGTCGAGCCCCATGACCTTCGTGGCCGGAACGCCGGCCGCCACGCACGCGGCCACCAGTTCATCGGTCGCCATCTCGGCCACCCGCTGCTGCAGCAGGGGCACCAGCTGCTCCCTGTTGGCCACGCGGCCATCGTTACTGGCGTAGGCACCCTCAGACCACTGCGGTCTGCCGAGCACCTGGCACAGGTTGGCGTACTGCCGGTCGTTGCCCACCGCCAGCACCACCGCGCCGTCCGCCGTCTCGAACGCCTGGTACGGCACGATGTTGGGGTGGGCGCTGCCCAGCTTGGCGGGCGCCTCACCCGTTATCAGGGTGTTCTGCGCCTGGTTCACCTGGCTAGCCAGCGCCACGTCGAACAGCGAGACGTCGAGGTGAACCCCCGTGCCTGTGCGGCTCTTATGCCGCAAGCCCGCCAGTGCGCCCACCGCCGCGTGCACACCCGTTAGCACGTCGATCCAGGCCACCGACAGCTTGACCGGCGCGCGGCCCGGCTCGCCCAGCATGGCCATCAGGCCCGAGAACGCCTGCATGGCGCCGTCGTAACCCGCCTCGGCGGCGCGAGGCCCAGTCTGGCCGAAGCCGGTGATGGACACGTAGACCACGCCCGGGTTGTCCCGCGCCACAGCAGCGTAGTCGAGGTCGTAACGCGCCAGGTCACCGACCTTGAAGTTCTCCACCACTACGTCGGCCCTGCGCGCCAGCGACCGCACGAGTTCGGCGCCCTGCGGGCTCTTGAGGTCTATGACCACGCTCTCCTTGCCGCGGTTCACGGACAGGTAGTAACCACTCTCGCCGCCCGGGTAGGGCGGCCCCCAGCGGCGCGTGTCGTCGCCCGAAGGCGACTCGATCTTGATCACCCGCGCTCCCAGGTCCGCCAGCAGCTGAGTGCAGTAAGGACCGGCCAGGACGCGGCTCAGGTCCAGGACCAGCAACCCGTCAAGCACCGCCAGCGCCCCCCGTCACGGCGAAACGAAACCCGGCACGAGCTGCGCGTCGAACGGTCGCGCCATGGCCGACAGCGCGCGGTCCGGACGGTCCGTAATGAGGCCATCGACATCCAGAGCCAGCAACCTGTCCATCTCGGCGCGCTCGTTGATGGTCCACACCTGCACCCGCAGGTTGCGAGCCTGCGCCGCCTCCACGAAGTGCGGCGTAACCACCGTGAGGCTGCCCTGCGCCACGGGCACCTGCAGCGCCTGGAAGGGCGGGCTGTACAGCGCCGCCAGCCGGGCACGCGCCAGGACGTAGAACAGGGTCACCTCCATGCGCGTGGCGGAGGTGGCAACCTCTGGGCACGCCTGCCGGAAGGCCCGCATGGGCGCACTGTGGAACGAGGCCACCATTACCCGCAGGGCGTCGCCGCCCGCCCGCAGCTGCTCGCATAGGAGACGCCCGGCCGCCTCGGAGTCCTGTTTCAGTTCTATGTTCACGGCCGTCGTCGGTGCGCCGCTCAGGACCTCCGCCAACGTAGGGATGGTCGTGCCCTGCCCCCGGTAATGGAACTCCCCGGTAGCCGCCGAACTCGGCCCGTTAACCGTCCATCTGTAACCCGCGTCCAGCGCGGCCAGTTCCGCTGCTCGCAGGTCAGCCACCGCGCCAGCGCCGTCGGTGGTGCGGTCAACGGTGGAGTCGTGGATGACCCGGAAGACCCCGTCGGCGTCCTGGTGGACGTCGACCTCCAGCACGTCGGCGCCAAGCGCGACCGCACCACTGAACGCCCGCATGGTGTTATCGGGCCAGAGCCTCTGCCCGCCGCCGTGCGCCAGCACCAGCCGGCTCTCACTGAACTGGTCGAAGTAGGCGTGCTCAGCTGCTGGCTTAGCCAGCAGGGCCAGCACGCCGTAGGCCGCTGCCAGAACGACCACGAACACGAGCAACCCTCGTAAGAACCGCATGTAGCCTCCGGTCAACCTGAACTCCTGGGCAGTGTAACCGTCAGCCTCGCAGAGCAGCCGCACACCCGGAGGGCACGACGGCGCGGTTCGGCGCCTAAGCGTATGGTTGTTGCATGCAGTCCCGTTCTCCCGGCGCCAGCTCCGGCGCGCTCCCCGATCTGACCAGTTACCAGGCGGTTCTGTTCGACCTGGACGGCGTTCTTACCCCCACGGCCGAAGTGCACATGCGGGCCTGGGCCGCGCTGTTCGAGCCGTTCCTGGCGTCGCTGGGCGACGAGCGCCCCTACACAGAGCAGGATTACTTCGACCACATCGACGGCAAACAGCGCTACCAGGGGGTCGCCGAACTGCTGGCCTCGCGAGGCGTGGAGCTGCCCTGGGGCGATCCGGGCGACGCGCCCGACGCGCGCACCGTGTGCGGGCTGGGTAACCGCAAGAACCTCGTATTCCAGCAGGTGCTCGAGGAGCAGGGCGTGAAGCCGTACCCCGGCTCGCTGGCCCTTTTGGACCGGCTGGAAGCCGCCGGCACCCGCATGGCGGTCGTCTCAAGCTCGCGGAACGCCCGCACCGTCCTGGCGGCGGCGGGGCTCGCGCAGCGCTTCGCGGTCGTGGTGGACGGCGCCTCCGCGGCGGCTGAGGGTCTGCCTAGCAAGCCCGACCCGGCCACGTACCTGCGCGCAGCCCAGCTTCTCGACACGCCCGCCGCCGCCGCAGTGGTGGTGGAGGACGCTCTGTCCGGCGTGGAGGCCGGCCGCAGGGGCGAGTTCGCGCTGGTGGTGGGCGTGGATCGCGGCGCCGGCGCCGCAGCCCTAACCAGCGCTGGCGCCGACCTGGTAGTGGCGGACCTGGCCGAGCTGGTGCACGCCGGCGCCCCTGGCTTCTCGGGCCCCTCACGTTTCGGCTCCGACGAGTGGCGCCTGGTCGAGAGCAGCCCCCCGACCGATGCCCAACGCGGCGCCGCCGAGACGCTCTTCGCGGTAGGCAACGGCTACCTGGGCCTCAGAGGCAACCCGGACGAGGGCGGCCTTGCCTACGAGCACGGCACGTTCATCAACGGCTTCCACGAGACCTGGCCCATCCACTACCCGGAGAAGGCTTACGGCTTCGCGGAGGTAGGGCAAACGATCCTCAACCTGCCGGACGCCAAAACGACCACCCTAGAGGTCGACGGCGAACAGCTGGACCTAGAAACCAGCGAGCTTGTGGAGTACGAGCGCGTGCTCGACATGGGCAAGGGCACCTTGCAGCGCAGGCTCGTCTGGCGCCTGAAGTCAGGCGCGCGCGTGGCGCTGAGCACGCGCCGCATGGTCAGTTTCGTGCACAAGCACCTGGCGCTCCTCAGTTACACGCTCACGCCGCTAGACGCCGACGCCGATGTGACGTGGCGGTCGCTGCTGCTTGACAGGCAGGCCGAGCCGGAGGCGACCCGACCAGACGAAGCCGACGGCGGCGCTGGGTTCGACCCGCGCCAGTCTGAGGATATGAGCGGAGCGCTGAGACCGGCGCTGCACGGCGTTACCGACGCGGACGCCACCTACCTGGCTCACGTCACGCGCGGCTCTGAGCTGGGTCTGGCGGTCATGGCAACGCATCTGCTCGAGGGCGCCAGCGCCGCGCCGGTTACGCACGCCGAGGCGCGGCGCGCCGAGACCGCCTACTCGTTCAGCGCCGCTAAGGGTAAGGGCGTCACGCTACACAAGCTGGTGGCGTACCACGACGGCGGCGCCGACGAACTGCCGGAGCTGGTGGCGGCCGCTGGTGAGACCCTCAACACCGCCCTCCGCCGGGGTGCGGCCGCCCTGTTCGAAGAGCAGGCGACCTGGCTGGCTGAGTTCTGGGCGGACGCCGACGTGCAGGTGGCGGCGCAGCCCGCGGTTCAGCAGGCCCTCAGGTGGAACCTGTTCCAGTTGCTGCAGTCCGCGGCGCGCGCCGATGGGCGCGGCGTGTCGGCCAAGGGGGTCAGCGGCAGCGGCTACTCGGGACACTACTTCTGGGACACCGAGATCTACGTCCTGCCCTTCCTCATTCACTCCCGGCCCGAGATGGCGCGCAACGCGCTGCTGTTGCGTTACGGCATGCTGCCCGCCGCCAGGCGCCGCGCGGCCACCATGTCGGAAGCCGGCGCACTGTTCCCGTGGCGCACCATCAACGGTGAGGAGGCCTCCGCCTACTACCCGGCGGGCACGGCGCAGTACCACATCAACGCCGACGTGGCTTACGCCATCGCGCGCTACTTGCACGCCACGGGTGACGAGGAGTTCATGGCGGCGCACGGCGTGGAGATGCTGGTCGAAACGGCGCGGCTCTGGCTTTCGCTGGGGTTCTTCAAGGCGCGTACGGGACAGTTCCACATCAACGGGGTCACGGGCCCGGACGAGTACAGCGCGGTGGTAGACGACAACTTCTACACCAACGTCATGGCGGCGTTCAACCTGAGGTTCGCAGCGGACGCCCTTGCCCAGTTGGAGCGCGGCTCCCCTAGTGCGCACGAGGGCCTGGTCAGCAGGCTGAGCATCCAGGCAGGTGAGCCGGCGGAGTGGCGCCGCGCCGCTGAGGCCATGGCGCTGCCGTACGACGAGGAGCTGGGTGTTCACATGCAGGACGCCCGCTGGCTCGAGCGTGAGCGCTGGGACTTCGAGGGAACCCCAGCCAGCAAGCGCCCGCTGCTGCTTCACTTCCATCCGCTCGTCATCTACCGTCACCAGGTGCTCAAACAGACCGACCTCGTCTTGGCGCTGTACCTGCAGTCGGGCCTGTTCACGCTGCCGCAGAAGCGGGCGGATTTCGATTACTACGACCCGCTCACGACCGGCGATTCATCGCTGTCGGCCGCCGTGCAGAGCATCGTGGCGGCTGAGGTGGGCCACGCCGAACTGGCGCTAACGCACTTCGAGCAGATGCTCTATACCGACCTGGCTGACCTTCACGCCAACACGGCTGACGGCGTGCATGTGGCGTCGGCCGGGGGTACCTGGCAGGCGGTGGTCGCGGGCTTCGGGGGCGTTCGGGAGGACGGCGGCGTGCTGCGGTTCGATCCGCGCCTTCCGGCCGCCTGGCGCTCGCTGGCGTTCGTGGTCCGCACTCGGGGAGCCAAGGTACGGGCCCACATCAGTCACAGCGAGGCGCGCTTCGAGCTGCTGGAGGGTGCTGAGGCGAGCTTCGAGGTCAGGGGTAAGCCGCTGCGGCTGTCCGGCCCCGAGCCGGTGTCCGTGAGCCTGTAGTCAGCGCCTCTGCGGTTCAGCCCTTGACGGCGCCGCCGAGGATGCCCTGCACGAAGTAGCGCTGGAACGCGAAGAACACGAACAGTGGCACGACCATCTGCAGGAAGGCGCCTGGCGCGATGACGTCGACGTTCTGGCCGAAGGCGCGCGTTTGGCGCTGGATGGCGGCGGTCAGCGGCGCGGAGGCCGGGTCGGCGAACACCATGGCGATCAGCAGATCGTTCCACACCCACAGAAACTGGAAGATGGTCAGCGATGCTATAGCGGGCAGCGCCAGCGGGATGAGGATGCGGGCAAAGATGATCAGGTCGTTAGCGCCGTCCACGCGGGCAGACTCGAACAGTTCGCGTGGCACGCCCACGAAGAAGTTGCGCAGCAGGAAGATGGCGAACGGCAGGCCGAACCCGACGTGGAAGAGCACCACTCCGGGGATCGTGCCGAAGAGACCCAGGTCGCCGAACAGCCTGGCTAGCGGTATGAGCGCGATCTGCAGTGGCACCACCAGCAGGCCGACCACGATAAGGAGCAGCGTGTCGCGGCCGCGGAACTTGATCCACGACAGCGCGTAGGCGGCGCCGGCGGCGATCGCCACCACGAGGATCGTGGTGGGGACCGTGATGTAGACGGTGTTCCAGAACGATCTGATGATGTCGGGGTTCTCGAGCAGGGCGCGGTAGTTGTCGACCATGAGGCTGCTGGGGTTGGCCAGCGCCGTCCACCAGCCGCTGTTGGCTATCTCGCCGGAGGAACGCAGCGACTGTATGAACAGTACGAAGACGGGCAGGAGCCAGAACAGGGCGATGGCCATGAGCACTATCTGCATGGCGCCTGTGGACACGAACCGGGCTAGGCGCGTCATCCGCTCCTCCTGAAGTTGCGAATGTTGAAGAGCATGGCGGGGATGATCATTATCAGCAGCAGCATGGCGAGGGCGCTGCCCAGCCCGAAGTCCCTGGCGCCACCGAACGAGGCGCGCCACATCTCGAGCGCCAGCACGTTGGCGTAGGGCTGCATGGACTCGGGCGCGATGATGTAGACCAGGTCGAAGATCTTGAGGACGTTGATGACGGTGGTCACCAGCACCACCATGAGGATCGGCATGAGCACCGGCACGGTCACGTGCCGGAACACCTGCAGTTCGGTGGCGCCGTCGGTTCGCGCGGCCTCCTGCAATTCGCGGTCGAGGCTCGACAGGCCAGCCCCGATGATGACGACCGCGAAGCCGGTCTGCATCCAGATGTAACCGATCATGATAGCGATCGTGATGAACGTGGGCCCGAGCCAGGCTATGCCGGGGTGCGGCGCTCTGAACGCCGAGGCGGCCAGCTGCACCCTGTGCTGGGCGCCCGACTGCACGTCGAACGAGAAGCGGCCCGACTCGTCGGTGAGCGTTCTGGCAACCACTTGGTCGTCGCTCATGAGTCGCACCGGCACGTTAGGCATGCCCCTCTCGGCCGGGTCGATCTCTCCGACCGTGCCGCCAGGCGAGAAGTCGAGCCACACCACGCCCGCCACGCTGCCGGGCGTGGCCGCTGGCGCCAGGGCGGCCTGGGCTTCTTGAGGCAGCGCGTTGGCTTGCACGCCGACCAGGCCCAGGTAGATGGTGTCGCCGGCGGTGACGCTGATGGTCGATTGGAAGCCGCCCCCTTCGAGCGCCTCTAGCGGCGCCTCGCGTGAGGCGCGCGCGGTGGGGTACTCGCCGGGCGGTTGGAAGATATGTGCCACGCTGCGCACCATGGCGTTGGCGGTGCCGACCTCGGGGCTGGCCGCGAACAGGAAGCGGAAAGTGACGCCGGCCGCCAGTCCGCTTACCACCAGCGGCATGAAGATCGCCATGCGGAAGGCGGAGCGCCACGGTAGCCGGTTGGAGAGCACGGCGAAGATAAGGCCGAGCGCGGTGATTATGGGCGGCACAACCAGCACCCAGATGAGGTTATTGCGCACCGCGATGAGCGTGCGCGGCTGGGTGAAGATCTGTTCGTAGTTGGCCAGCCCTACGAAGTTGTTGCCGGACGCGTCGAACGTGCTGCGCACGCCGGTGAAGATTATCGGGTACACGAGTAGCGCCCCGAGGATTATCAGGGCCGGCCCCAGGAAGGCGCTGACCTTCAGAAAAAGCACAACCGCGCGCCCCGTCTTGTTAGCGCGGGGCGCGCGGTTGTCTTTTACTGCCGTCGCCACTTAGGCGAGTTTACCCCTTACTGGAACGCGGCGGACGCTTCCGACTCGAGCTGGAACGCGATGCCGTCGACGTCGTGGCTCTGGAGGAACTCCACGAGCAGGCCCCACATGCCCTGACCACTGGTGCCACCGAAGGCGGCGGGCTGCAGGTCGGACATGTCGAAGCGGAACACCTCGGCCTGCTGCAGGGCCGTTGCGGACTGCTGGAGTACCTCGTCAGGGTAGACGGAGACGTCGACACCCTGGTTGGGCGAGGTGTACCCACCCAGCGCGGCCCAGACCTCGGCGGCGGCCGGGGTGGCGAGGAAGCGCATGAGCTGCGTGGCGGCTTCGTTGTCGGTGAACTGCACGGCTACGTCGCCACCGCCAACGACCGCGGGACCGGAGCCGGCTACGGACGGGAAGGCCACGAAGCGGGCGGTGGTGCCGAGTTCGGCGTTGGTGTCGGCGGCGATGACGCCGGCAGAGAAGTCGGCGCCGTAAGCGAAGGCGGCCGTGGGGTTATCCAGGAAGGGCTGCACGGTGCCGACCGGGAAGCCAGCTTCGAGCGTGCCCTGCAGGCCGTTGGCCAGCCAGTCGTGCTGCCAGATCTGGGCAAGGTAGCCGAGGGCTTCCTTGACGCTGTCGTCGGTCCACGAGATCTGGTGGTTGGTGAGCTGGTCGTACATGTCGGCACCAGCGGAGCGCAGGTGCACGTTTTCGAACCAGTCGGTGAGGGTCCAACCGTCGCCACCGGCGACGGAGATGGGGGTCACACCGGAGTCGTAAACGGTCTGGGCGGCCACGACGAACTCGTCCCACGTGGTGGGCGCCTCGACGCCAGCGGCGGCCAGGATGTCGGCGTTGTACCAGAGCAGCGACTTGTTGGCGGCCTTGAACCACACGCCGTACAGGTCGCCGTTCACGCTACCCAAGTCGCGCCACGCCTGGGCGTAGTACTCGTCGACGAGGTCGCCGACGGAGTCCTCGATGTTCACCAGCGCGCCTCGGTTGGCGAACTCGACCAGCAGGCCGGGCTGCGGCAGGAGGGCGATGTCGGGCGGCGAGCCGCCTTCGAGCTGCGTACCGACCACGGTCGCGATGTCGTTACCGGTGGAGAAGAACTCCACGGTGGCGCCCGTGAGGGTAGCGAACTCGTTCAGGACCGCGGTGAAGTTGGCCTGCTCGTCGCCGGACCAAACGCCAGCAACGCGCACGGACTGGCCCGATAGATCCGGCCACGCCTGTTGTGCTTGCACTGCGCCACCGATGAGAAGAGCGGCGAGTACGACACGGAATACGTTTCTCATATGGATCCTCCTGATCACTTACTGGAACCGGGTCGCCTTACGGTCAGCAGCATCGACGGAAAGACGTACCCAACTAAGCCTTACTGCAGCGATCCGGCTCACGCACGGACCTGCCTACCTACCATGATAGTCAGTGTCCGGCGTTGTTCGTGTCTCTCCTGCACTTGCCAAAACTCCGAACATGAACTAGTGGTGTGCGGCGGCGTAGGCGACCGCCATGCAGCACGTTGGCGAGTTCCATGGAAAACCGCCGACCCCTTGACGGTGATCGGCGGTAGTCCCAGCGCCATTAACTTACGGACTAGGAATCAGTCCAGGAAATCGCGCAGCTTGCGGGTTCGGCTCTCGTGGTACTTGAGCTTGCGCAGCGCCTTGTTCTCGATCTGCCGGATGCGCTCACGCGTTACGCCGAAGTGGCTGCCAACTTCCTCGAGCGTGTGCTCGCGGCCGTCGACCAGGCCCTTGCGGAGCTTGAGCACCATGGCCTCGCGCTCGTTCAGCTTGCCGAGCGCCTCCTCCAGCTCCTCGGAGAGGATGTTCTTGGAGGCCTCGTCCACGGGCGACTCGATGTTCTCGTCGGGGATGAAGTCGCCGTAGAACGAGTCTTCCTCGTCGCCGATGGGGGTCTCGAGGCTGAACGGTTCGCGGGTGAGCTTGAACGCCTCCTCCACCTTCTCGGCGTTCCAGTCGGGCCCCATGGCGTCGGCGATCTCGGCGAACGTCGGTTCGCGCGATAGTTCCTGCTGCAGGCGGCGGCTGGCGCGCGTGAGCTTGTTGATGGTCTCCACCATGTGCACCGGGATGCGAATTGTGCGCGACTGGTCGGCGATGGCGCGGTTGATGGCCTGCCTGATCCACCAGGTGGCGTAGGTGGAGAACTTGTAGCGGCGGCGGTACTCGAACTTCTCGACCGCGCGGATGAGGCCCTGGTTGCCCTCTTGGATGAGGTCGAGGAAGCTCATGCCGCGGCCGTTGTACTTCTTGGCGATGCTGACCACCAGGCGCAGGTTGGCCTCGATGAGGTGCTGGCGGGCGAGGTCGCCGTCCTCGACTACGCGCTGCAGGCTGCGGCGCGAGCGGTCATCGAGCTCGGAGCCCTGCTCGTCGAGCCGGGCGCGCGCCTCCTCCCCGGATTCGATGCGGCGGGCGAGGTCGATCTCCTCCTCAAGGGTGAGGAGCTTCACGCGGCCGATTTCCTGCAGGTACTGCCTGACGGGATCGTTGGTCTTCACGCGGGCGTCGGCTAGGGCCTCTGCGCGCGCCTCGAGCTCCTCGCGGTCCAGCTCGCCGTCCTCGTCGTCGGCGAGCTCGTCCTCGTCGAGCTCGTCCTCTTCGAGCATCTCGTCGTCGGCCAGGTCGGCAACCGTGATGCTGTTCTTCTCGAGGAGCTCCATCAACTCCTCGAAGTTCTGCTCCTCAGGATCCAGTCCGGCGCTCTGAGTTGCGCGCCGGAACGCGTCGGAGATCTCTTCCGTGTCGAGCTGCCCGCCGGCGTCATGGCCGCGCGCCAGGAGCTTGGTGATGGCGTCGGCCCCCAGCCAGGGGTGAGCGGCCAGGCCCTCGACCTGCGCGTCGTCCTGGGCCTGCTTCGTGGCGGCCTTCTTAGCAGCGGCCTTCTTGGGGGCGGCCTTCTCGCCAGCCTTGCTCTTGGCGGCGGGCGCTTGCTCGGCGGAGGCAGTGCCGGCCTTCGGCTTGGCGGCCGCGGACTTGGCGGCCTTGCTCGTAGCGGCAGCCTCGGTTGTCTTGGCGCTCTTCGTGGCCGTCTTGGTCGCGGCGGGCTTAGCTGCAGCCTTGGTCGACGTCTTGGTCGACGCCTTAGCTGGAGCCTTGGCCGCGGTCTTGGCGGGCGCCTTCGCGGCAGCCTTGCTCGCTGAGGCGGCTGGGGCCTTAGACGCGGGCTTGGTAGCCGCCTTGGTAGCCGGCTTAGTCGCCGTCTTGGTGGCCGTCTTGGTAGCGGTCTTGGTAGCCGTCTTAGCTGCCGCCTTGGTCGCGCCGTTGCTTGACGGCTTGGCCGCCTTCTTGGCGGCGGCCTTGGCGGCGGGCTTGGTAGCCGCCTTGGTAGCTGGCTTGGTTGCCGGCTTGGTAGCCGCCTTGGTTACGGCTTTGGCGGGCGCCTTAGCAGCGGTCTTGGTTGCCGGCTTGGCGGCGGCCTTGCTCGCCGTCTTCGGCGCCGACGCGGCCTCGGCTTTCGTGGAGCCCGCCTTCTTGGCAGGCGTCTTCTTGCTAGCTGGTTTCTTGGCCTCGGCCACCGTTACCTCCTGAGCTCGCCCCGTACGCTGGAGACAGCGAATCGATCTGGTTTACGCGAAAAGAGAGACGCACCGGCACACGGCCCCTTAGCGGCCGCCGGTCGTCTGTTCCGGTTCGGTCACGACAATAGAACGTCGGTCACCTACTCGCCGGGCCTAGGTTTGCGGCCGGGCCCCTTCGGGCGCCCTGGCCCCTCAGCCTGCGAAAAGAGAGTCTATCACGTTAGAGCGCCCTGGTCAGTAGTTGGCGCGTCAGCTGGTGGCGCCGCGAGCGGCTCAGCGCTCCCACAGCAGCAGGTCGTCCAGTGCCGACTTCTCGGCGGGCTCCGCCGGGGGCGGCAGGTTGACTTGCAGCTGCGAGTGGCTTGCCCGTTCCGGACGCGCACGGTGACCCGGCGAGGTGGGCTGGCGGCCACGCTCCGCGGCTTTCGCGGGCGGGGTCACCTGTCTCCTGGCAGCTGCCTCTTCTTCGCGTTTCTCGGTGCTCTTGGCTTCCACCGTTACTCGCCGCAGGAGCTCCTCGGCCTGCAGGGGCTGCAGCGGCCGCGAGAAGAAGTAACCCTGCGCGCTGTCGACGCCGAGGCGCCGTAGGTAGTCGCGCTGGTAGGCGGTTTCCACGCCCTCGGCTATGACCTGCTTGTTGAGCTTGTGCGCCATCGCGCAGATGGCCTCCACGATCGGTAGGGTGCCGCTCAAGTCTGCCTCGGAGACGCCGCTGATGATCGCGTCGCGCTGCGACGAGCCTCCGGCGTAACGACGACCACCCGCGGTGTGTTGCCCCGACGCGCTGCCACTGCCGCTGGCGGAGTGAGTGCTTGAAGGCGGCACGAGGCCCTTCACGAACGAGCGGTCGATCTTGAGCGTGCTGATGGGCAGGCGCTGCAGGTACGCAAGAGAGCTGTAGCCGGTGCCGAAGTCGTCAAGCGCGGTGCGGACTCCCAGGCGCTCGAGCCTGAAGAGCGTGCGCACGGCGAGGTTGTGGTCGCGAACCAACACGCTTTCGGTGACCTCGATCTCCAGCAGGCTGGGGTCGATCCCCGAGTCGTTAAGCGCTCCGCGCACGGTCTCTACGAAGGTGGCCTGGTGGAACTGCAGGGTTGACACGTTGACCGACATGCGAATGGGCAGCATGCCTTGACGCTGCCAGGCCTGCAGCTGCAGGGCGCTCTCGCGCAGCGTCCAGTGGCCGATAGGTCCTATGAGGCCGGCCTCCTCGGCTACAGGGATGAACTCGGAGGGCGACACCATGCCCAGCTCTGGGCTGCGCCAGCGCAGAAGCGCCTCGAAGCCGATGAGTGAGCTGTCGTCCAGGCGTACCTGCGGCTGGTAAACGATCTCGAACTGGTTGTCGGCCAGGGCGCGCCGCAGCATGCGCTCGAGTTCCAAGCGGCGGCTGAGGCGGGTGCGCACCTCTAGCGTGGAGAAGTGGTAGGCGTTCTTGCCGCCCTCCTTGACCTGGTACATGGCGGCGTCGGCGCTATGCAGAAGCTCGTCGGCGTTGGAGCCGTCACGCGGGTAGAGGCTGATGCCGATGCTGGCCGACACCTGCAGTTCGCGTTCGTCGACGGCGATGGGGGCGCTGAGTTCGCGCACGAGGCTGCGGGCCACCTGGCCAGCAGCGTCCTCGTCGGTCACGCCTAGCAGGGCGACCATGAACTCGTCGCCTCCCACGCGGCCGACGATGTCGTTGGCGCGCACGTTGCTGCGCAGCACTCGGCCGACTTCACGCAGGAGCTTGTCGCCGATGTCGTGCCCGAAGGTGTCGTTGACGAACTTGAAGCGGTCGAGGTCCACGAAGAGGAGCGCCAGGCCGTGGCCGTTCTCCTCAGCGCTGGCCAGTTCCGCGCGCAGCTTCTCTTCGAACGTGGCTCTGGTGAGTGCGCCCGTTAGTGGGTCGATCTGCGCCCTCTGCGAGATCGAGCGCTCATGCCGCAGGTTCTTTGAGAGGTACTGCAGCCAGCCCACCACGCTGCCGACGCCGGCGTACGTGAGGAGAGCGAAGGCGTGGTTCACGCTGCTCAGTCCCTCACTGCCCCAGGGTGCGACCCCGATGCCGAACGCGCGCAGTTGCATAAGTACGTAGCCGACCAGCCCTCCGATGAGGCCCGCCCAGGCTCCCCAAGCCCAACCCGTTACTGCTACAGGGAACAGTCCGACCAGCGGCGCGTACGCACCCACCCAAGCGTAAAGGTGTTCGTAGCCGGCCAGGAAACCGAACCAGAGCAGAAGAGGTGTCATACGCCTCGCCCATGAACTCATAGTGCGCTGATGGTAGTCCGCGTTTCGTGACGGGACTCTTACGCGGACTTGTGACAATACTTACAAGCGAACTGAGGCGAGTTCAGTGGCCGAACCGCCTGACCTCAGGCGAACCGGCGAACCCGTCCGTACTCGAGGGCGAAGGATCGCTGAAGCGACCTGACCGTGCACTGACCACAGCGCAGGGCCGAGGCCGGTAACATCTGTAACGAAACGTCCGGCGTGGCCCACCACCCGAAGGGCGCGCGTCGGAAGCCCCGGTCTACCGTCCGGTAGGAGGAAACATGCAACCTTGGCGCATCATCCGTAAGCACGCTCTCCTCACACTTGTTCTCCTCTTGCCGCTCACGGGCGGCGCGGCGCTGGCGCAGACGCTGACCATGGCCATGGCGGCGCAACCCGACACGCTCGACCCGCAGGTCACGGCCGCCACCGCCGCTTTCCAGGTCAGCAAGTCCATTTACGACACCCTGATCGAAGTCGACCGCGCCGGGAACCTCGTGCCGGCGCTGGCCGCTTCGTACGCTGTCAGCCCTGACGGGCTCACGTACACCTTCGAACTGGTCGAGGCGACCTTCCACGACGGCACGGCGCTGGACGCGGCAGACGTGGTGGCCACGCTTGACCGCATACGCGCGGAAGAGACCGCTTCGCCCAAGCGGGTCGAGTTCCAGGGCATCGTCAGCGTTGCGGCCCAGAGCGACCGCACGGTGGTGGTGACCCTCTCCGAGCCGCAACCCGCGCTGCTCTCTAGCCTCGCTTCTGGCTGGGGCGCCATTCTGCCCAGCGAGAAGCTCGCTGAGGGTCACGACTTCGGCAACCAGCCCGTGGGCACCGGGCCGTTCAGCTTCGTTGGCTGGACGCGCGACAACGCCATCACGCTCGCCGCCAACCCCGACTACTACCAAGGCGCGCCGCAGGTCGAGCAGGTGGTGATCCGCTTCGTCACCGACAGCGCCGTTCAGTTGCAGGGTCTACTCACCGGCGAGTTCGACGTGGTCGACACCGTGGCCGCGGCGGACCAGCCAGTGGTCGAGGCCAACCCGAGCCTGACCCTGGTGCGTGAACCGTCCGGCCTGGTGCTGGTGGCCGGCATCAACACGCGCCGCGAGTACCTCTCTGACGCTCGGGTGCGCCAGGCGCTCAACCTGGGGGTCGATACCGCCATCGTTATGGAAGTGGCGTACAACGGCGGTTCGCAGGTCGGCACCTTCATGGAGGCCGGCAGCCCCTGGTACCCCGAGTCGGTGCAGCCGTTCGCCTACGACCTGGAGACCGCCCGCGCGCTCCTCCGCGAGGCCGGGGTCCCGCAGGGTTACACCCTCGACCTGGTGCTGCCGCAACCGTACGAAGCGCATATCCAGGCGGGTCAGATCGTGCAGGATTACCTGCGCGACCTGGGTCTGGACGCCCGGATCCGCATCGTCGAGTGGGGCGTGTGGCTGTCCGACACCTACGGCGGCCCCCGCAACTTCGACATCACGGTGGTGGGCCACACGGGCAAGCTCGACCCCTCGGGCCGCCTCACCGGGCTCGGCGATCCGCGCACTAACTACACCGGCCTCGACGACCCCAAGCTCGTGGGCCTGATCGCCACCGCCAACATCACACCCGATCACGCTGCGCGCCAGGCGCTGTACACGGAAGCGCTGGAACGCATTCACGAGGCCGCGCCCTTCATCTTCTTCGGCACGCCTGACCGCGTGTACGCCCGCCAGACCAACGTGGCCGGCTTCTGGATGACGCCGCTTCTCGACAGCTACGACTTCCGCGAGGCTCGCTTCGAGTAGGTCGGAGCGGGCCGCTTGCCGCGCTACCTCCTGACGCAGGGAGTCTCCTTCGTCGTCACCCTCTGGGCGGTGCTGACGCTGGTGTTCTTCGCCGTGCGCGCACTGCCAGGCGACGCGGCCACCATCATGGGCGGGCTCGACGCCACCGAAGAGCAGGTGCAGACGCTGCGCGAGCGCATCGGACTGGCACGCTCGGTGCCTGCCCAGTACGCCGCCTACTTCGGCGGCCTGCTGCAGGCGGATCTGGGTGACTCGCTCAGGGAACGCCGGCCCGTAACCAACGTGCTTATCGAACGCCTGCCCGTCACGCTCACGCTGGCGGGCATGGCGTTCCTGCTCTCGCTCGTGCTGGGGCTCGGGCTAGGGGTTCTGGCCGGGTTGCGGCCCGGCGGTCCCGCAGACCGGGCCACCCTTCTATTCACCACGGTGGCTTTGGCAATACCCGAGTTCTGGTTCGGGTTCCTGCTGATATTGCTGTTCGCCGTGAACCTGGGCTGGTTCCCGGTGCTCGGCCTGCCGCCTAGCGGCCTCACGCTGGCGTCGAGCTGGAACCTCATCCTGCCCGCCGTCACGCTCGCCATCCCGCGGGCGGCGCAACTGGCGCGCCTCGCTCGGGCGCGCGTGCTGGAGGAGCGGCGCTCCGATTACGTTAGGACCGCCCGCAGCAAGGGCCTCCTGCCCGCCGCTGTGGGGCGGCATATCGCCAGCAACGCGCTACCCGGCGTTCTGCCGCTGCTGGCTCTAGAGCTGGGCGGCCTGCTGACGGGCACGATCGTGGTCGAGCAGGTGTTCGGCCTGCCGGGACTGGGCCTAACCATCCTCGGCGGCATCTCGGCGCGCGACTACCCGGTGGTGCAGGGCGTCACCATCCTGGCCGTAACCGTCTACGTGCTAGTCAACTGGCTGGCCGACATGCTGCAGTTGGTAGCCGACCCGCGGCTACGGGCGCCAACATGAGCCGCGCCTGGATCGGCCTCGCCCTCTTCGTGCTGGTGGCGGGCTCTGCCGTTCTAGCCATGTGGTTATCGCCGCACGACCCGCTGGCGCCCAACTACCGCAACCTCTACGCGGGAGTCAGCGGCGAGCACCCGCTGGGTACCGACGGGCTGGGTCGTGACGTGCTCTCGCGCTCCCTGGCGGGCGGCCGCGTCTCGTTGACCATTGCCCTGGCCGCGACCGCGCTGACGATGGCGCTGGGCGGCGTGCTGGGCCTGCTGGCGGCAGGCATCGGCGGGCTCACCGACACGGTGCTCTCGCGCTTCTTCGACGCGCTGCTGGCTTTCCCTGGCTTCTTGCTCATCTTGCTCGTGGTAGCCATCCTGGGGGGCGGCTCGCTGCAGACGGTGTTGGCGATGGGGGTGGCCGGCTCGCCCATTTACTTCCGGCTCACACGCGCCTTCGCGCGTGCTGAGCTCAAGTCGGAGTACGTGACCGCCGCGCGCGCCCTGGGCGCGACCCGCGTAAGGCAGCTGTGGCGCCACGCGGTGCCGAACTTCCTAGGTAGCCTCGCAGTGCAGGGGGCCAGCACCGCGGCCACCTTCCTGTTGGTCGAAGCGTCGCTGTCGTACCTGGGTCTCGGCGTGCCTCTGCCCACCCCTAGCTGGGGCAACGTGCTTCAGGACGCACGCAGCTACCTGACGCGCCAGCCATGGGCTGCGGTCGGACCGGGCCTGTTCCTGGCCGCCGCTTCGCTGTCGTTCCAGTTCCTGTCAGATGGGCTGCGTGACCTGCTGGACCGCCGCGACTGAGCGCTTGGCGTCAGTCGGTGGCCATGGCCTTATGCACCTGTGCCTGCTGGCGGCGTGAGCGCCGCGCCCTGGTGGTGACCTTGCCTGGCGCAGCGGGCAGGGCCGGTACGAGGCCCCTGACCATCTCGGTCACGCTGTAACGCCCCGCGCCATCGGCCTTCAGGTAACCCGCCGCCTCCAGCGTCTTGAGCGAGCGGTACAACTGGTTCTTCTCGAGGCCGGTCGACTGCTGCAGTTCGGCGAGACCGTAAGTGTGTGGGAAGGCGGCGAACTGCATGAGCACCTCGAGGGTCCGCTGGGCCGACTTAATGACGTACTGGTTGGTGGACATTGCGCCCTCCTGGAACTGAGCTGGCAGGCGCCCCACTTCGCCCGCTGCGTGTTGTGATTCGGACCGCGCCGCACGCGCAACGCAATATAGGCAACTGGCAATATATCAGATTGAGAGACGCTCTGCCCCGTTTTCGACACTAAGCAACTGGGCGCTCATCACCGGACCCAGGAAGTCCGTAACGAGCGGTAGCATGTTCGGGTTGCGGCTCACGCGCCGCTAGGAGAGAGCTATGTCAGAGACACGCGAAGTCCCCACCAAACCGTTCACAGGCCTGCAGAGCCTTGCCACGAGCGACGTCGTAAACGCGGACATCACGGAGGTCGACGCCGACACCATAGTGGTCAACCTCTTCCTGGGCGTAACCGCGCCCGGCGGGGCCACTGGCGCGGTGGACAGCCGCCTGGACGGCGCCGTGACCCAGTTGATCGAGGGCGGCGACCTAACCGGCAAGCTCGGTGAGGTGGCCGTGCTGTATAGCGGCGGCAAGCTGCCCGCGCGGCGGGTCCTCGTTGTCGGCCTGGGAGAGCACAACGAGTTCGACATGGAGGCCGCGCGCCGAGCCTCCGCCGCGGCCGCCACGCGGGCCCGTGAGCTCGGCACCTCGAAGCTGGCCACCGTGGTGCACGGGGCCGGCATCGGCGGCTTCCCCACTGAGGAAGCGGCCCAGGCCACCCTGGAGGGCGCGCTGCTGGCCAGCTACGGCTTCGGCGGCTGGCGCAAGGACGCCGCTCTAGCCAAGCGGGTGGAATCTATAACGCTGGCAGAGGTAACAGAGGCGAAGCTGGCGGAGGTGGAAGCCGGCGCCAGGGCGGCACGCGCGGTAGCGCGCGGTGTGGCGCTGGCGCGCGACCTCGTGAACCTGCCCGCCAACGTGGTCAACCCCGACTACATGGTGGAAACCGCGCGCAAGTTGGCTTCTGAAAGCGCTCTCGAGCTGTTCGTTGGCGACCGCGACTGGGCAGCCGAGCAAGGCATGGGCGCCTTCCTGGCCGTCGCACAGGGCAGCCGCAACGAACCCGCCTTCGTGCAGCTGGAGCACAACAAGGAGCGCACCGATCTGCCGCTCATAGCCCTGGTGGGCAAAGGGGTCACGTTCGATACCGGCGGACTGTCGCTCAAGTCGCGCGACGGCATGATCCCCATGAAGAACGACATGGCGGGAGCGGCCGCCGTTCTGGGCACCATGCAGGCCATCGCCGAGCTGGACCTGCCGGTGCGCGTGCTGGGCGTCTGCACCTGTGTAGAGAACATGCCCGACGGTGCGGCCTTCAGGCCCTCTGACGTGCTGGTGGCCGGTAACGGCCTCTCGATCGAGGTGCTGAGCACCGACGCCGAGGGTCGCCTGGCGCTGGCCGACGCGCTGTGGTACGTGCAGCGCTTCGCTCCCGCGGCCGTGGTCGACATCGCCACCCTCACAGGTTCTAGCGTCGTGGCCATCGGCGCCGGGGTCGCAGCGTCGCTCTTCGGCAACGACGCCCCCCTGCGTGCCCGACTCGAAACGGCGGCCACCGCGACCGGCGAAACGGTCTGGCACATGCCGCTCTTCGACGATTACCGTAAGACCATCGAGTCCAAGGTCGCCGACCTCAAGAACACGGGCGGAGCTCAGGGCGGCGTGGGCACCTCTGCCGTGTTCCTCGAGGCGTTCACCGACTACCCCTGGGCACACGTCGATATGGCCGGCATGGCCATGGTCGACTCCGGTAAGGAGCGGAAGTACCTGACGCACGGCGCCACCGGTTACGGCGTGAGGCTGTTCGTCGAGTTCCTGAGGGACTGGGCGTGAGCGGCGTGCAGGAAGGCGCCAGCGCCACGCTGGCTGGTGGCTGCTTCTGGTGCCTCGAGGCTGTGTTCGACCAGCTGGCCGGCGTTTCCAGTGTGAAGTCCGGTTACGCAGGCGGTCACAAGACCGATCCCACCTACGAGGAGGTGTGCACTGGCACGACCGGCCACGCTGAGGTCGTGACGCTGACCTACGACCCGGCCATAGTCAGCTACCGCGACCTGCTGCGCGTGTTCTTCACAGTGCATGACCCCACCACCAAGGACCGGCAGGGCAACGACATCGGCACGCAGTACCGCTCGGCCATCTTCTACACGGACGAACAGCAGCGCCAGGCGGCTCTGGAGATCATGGACGAGGTGCGCCAGCAGGCGCTCTACCCCGCTCCCCTGGTCACCGAGCTTGCGCCGCTGACCGAGCTGTACCCAGCGGAGGCCTACCACGACGACTACTACCGCCGGAACCCGAACCAGGGTTACTGCGCGGTGGTCATAGCCCCCAAGGTGGCGAAGTTCCGCAAGCAGTACCTGGACCGCCTCAAGGAGTCAGCGGGCGGCAGCGCCTGACCTGACCCAAGGCTAGCCGCTAGACCGCTGCGGCGGGGTGGCGCGACCCAACGGGTCGGTAGTCACTACCGCCGCGCGGCCAGGAACACTAGGCTTACCTTTATGGTCGACCTCCCCCCATGGGCTCAGGAGCCCGAGCGAGTAACCGCAGCCCACTCGGTCGACCCGGCGCACGGCCTAACCGCAGCCGAGGCGGCAGCGAGGCTCGAGCGTCACGGCCCCAACAGCATAGAAGTCAGCGTAAGCCGCGGCTGGCTTAGCATCCTGGTGGATCAGTTCAGGGGTCTGCTGGTCGGGCTGCTGGCGGGCGCCGCCGCCCTTTCGGCCCTGTTCGGCCAGTGGCCCGAAGCGGTGGCCGTGATGATCGTGCTGCTGCTCAACGCCGTCATCGGCTTCGTGACCGAGCTGCGCGCCGTGCGGTCCGTGGAGGCTCTCAGGCGACTCGGCGCGGCCCACGCCAACGTGAGGCGTGACGGCGCCGCGCTGCGGGTGGTCGCCGACGACCTCGTTCCCGGCGACGTTCTCCTGCTGGAGGGCGGCGACCTCGTGGCCGCCGACGCACGCCTGCTGAAGCAGAGCCAGCTGGAGGTCGACGAGTCGAGCCTCACGGGCGAGTCGGTGCCCGTCGCCAAGAGCGTGGACGCGCTACCAGCCGACACTCTGCTGCCCGAGCGGGCGGCCATGGTCTTCAAGGGCACCCCCGTCTCACGCGGGGCGGCTGAGGCGGTCGTAGTGGCCACCGGCATGAACACGGAGCTCGGGCGCATCAGCAGCCTCGTCAGTGGCGCCGCCGAGCACGACGAGACGCCGCTCGAGAAGCGCCTGACCGAGCTGGCACACCGGTTGGTGTGGCTCACGCTGATAGTCGCCGTGCTCATCACGCTCACGGGCATCGGTAGCGGCAAGGGCTGGCTGGTGCTCCTGCAGACCGCCATCGCCCTCGCGGTCGCCACCGTGCCCGAGGGGCTGCCCATCATCGCCACGCTGACCCTGGCGCGCGGGGTGGCACGGATGGCTCAGCGCAACGCCCTCGTCAACCGGCTGGCTGCGGTGGAGACGCTCGGCGCCACTAGCGTCATCCTGACGGACAAGACCGGCACTCTGACCGAGAACCGCATGCACGTGGTCACGCTGTGGCTCCCCGAGGGGCGCATCACCCAGCAGGCGCAGGCGGACCCCGAACTGAACGAGCCCATGCTGCACGCGCTCAAGGTGGCGGCTCTGTGCGTGACCGCGGAGTTGCCCCCGGAGGGCAACGATCAAGTGACGGACGACGAGCGGGTGGGCGACCCGATGGAGCTAGCGCTCCTGGGCGCCGCGCGCCAGGCCGGGCTCGAACGCCCGCAGCTCCTGACCGAGCACCCCGAACTGCGCCAGATGGCGTTCGACCCGGACACGAGGCTGATGGCGACCCTGCACCAGTGGGACGCCGCTAACGACCTGATAGCCGTGAAAGGGGCGCCTGGCGCGGTCATGGACGCGGTCACCGCCGTCGCGGGCCGCGACGGCGCTACCCCCCTCGACCAGGCGGACAAGGAGGCGTGGCTGCAGCGCAACCGCGACCTCGCAGCCAGTGGCCTGCGTGTGCTGGCGTTGGCGCAGCGGCTGACCCCGGCCTCGGCCACGGGCGCCGAGCCGGTTCAGGACCCGTACCAGGACCTAACGCTCGTTGGTCTCGTCGGTTTCGCTGACCCCCCGCGGGAAGGAATCAAGGACGTGCTGGCGCAGTTCGCCGACGCTGGCATCAGGGTCATCATGGCGACCGGCGACCAGGCCACCACCGCGCGCGCCGTTGCCGAGCAGGTCGGGGTCCCGGGGGCCGCCGCCGTGCTGGACGGCAAGTCCGTCGGGCGCCTGTTGCAGGCGGGCGCGGAGGGTGAGCGCGAGCTGCTGGCCGCCAACGTGCTGGCACGCGTGGCGCCCGAGCAGAAGCTCGACCTGGTGAGCTTGCACCAGCGGGCAGGCAGCGTGGTGGCCATGACCGGCGACGGCGTGAACGACGCGCCGGCGCTGCGACGCGCCGACATCGGGGTGGCGATGGGCAAGCGCGGCACCGAGGTGGCGCGTGAAGCCGCGGACATGGTGCTGCTCGACGACGCCTTCGCCACAATCATGGCGGCCGTCAAGGAGGGCCGCGTGATATTCGACAATATCCGCGCCTTCGTCCTGTTCCTGCTCTCCTGCAACCTGAGCGAGATACTGGTCATCGGCACCTCTGGGGTGATCGGCTACCCGCTACCGCTGCTGCCCCTACAGATCCTGTTCCTGAACCTGATAACGGACGTCTTCCCCGCCCTGGCGCTAGGTGCCGGGCGCGGCGACAAGCGGATCCTCGAGAGAAGCCCGCGCCCCAGCTCAGAGCCGCTGCTGGCCGGGCGGCACTGGCGGAGCATAGTCGGGTACGGTGCCCTCCTGACGCTAAGCACGCTGGCGGCGTTCGTTTACGCGCTGGAGCCTTACGGCGAGGCGGGCGCCGTGACGGTGGCGTTCCTCGCTCTGGCGCTGGGTCAGGTGTGGCACGTGTTCAACATGCGCGACCCGGGCAGTTCGCTGTTCAACAACCAGGTCACCCGCAACGGTTGGGTCTGGGCCGCCACCCTGGGCTGCACCGCGCTACTGGTACTGGCCGTTGTTATCGAGCCTGTACGGCAGGTGCTATCGATCCAACTGCTGGACGCGCGGGGCTGGTGGCTGATAATAGCGGCCGGCCTGACCCCGATGGTGCTGGGCCAGGCCGGTAAGGTGCTGGGACTCGGACGCGTGTCCTGAGCCGCGGGTGCGCCCCGCGTTTTACGTCAGGCGCGTTCGGCGCGGGTGAAGTGGATGAGTTCCTTGTCCAGGTCGACGCCGTCGACCTTCCAGCCAGCAGAGATCCACGCTAGCGCCTGCGAGTGTGACTCGGTGTTGGCCCACCACGCGCGGTGGTCGCGAGCCGACTTAGGCAGAGCGGCCCCCATGACCGTGCTGATCTCGTCGAAGCTCATCTCGTACTCTTTGCGGTCTTTGGGTAAACCGGCCAGGTGCTTGTGCAGCGGTGCGTAGCGGCTGCTGGCCGAAAGGGCGGGCATGGCGCCACCGGCAGCGCGGCGGCGACCGCGGCCGCTGCCGCCTTCTTCGACGAGCGAGCCGCCCGTCATCCACGCCCCGACGACGCGGTAGAAGTCGCCGACCCGCTCCTCGGGTATCAGTACTAGTACTTCAGTTAGAGCCATGGGGGAATCTCCAATCGAGTCTGGAAGCGCTAAACCTTGCGGCTTGCGTATTCAGTCTAACCCTAGAATGCGACTTCGTAGGTTCGAAACGCATAGTACAAGTGGAAAGGTACCGCTTTGGCGTGAAACCCGCCCGTATGTACGTCATCGTTTCACACATCGAAACGGTGGGGTTGGTTCGGCACGCTGCGCAGCGCGAGTTGTTAGCGTGTGGGCAATATCTAGGCGGCAGCCCCGAAGGAGACAGCCATGGATCTGGGACTCAGGAACAAGCGCGCGCTAGTACTCGCTGGCACCAGCGGGCTGGGCAGGGCCACAGCCCAGGCGCTGGCCAACGACGGCGCCAGGGTGATCATCAACAGCCGTTCTGCGGAGCGCGCAGAGGACGTTGCGGCACAGATCGCACAGGCGGCGGGCGCTACGGAAGGGTTCGTTCGCGGCCTGGGTGGCGACGTGACGCAGCGGGCGGATCTCGAACGGCTAGTGCCGGCGGCTGTTGAGGCGCTGGGCGGCCTGGACCTGGTGGTCATCAACGCCGGTGGCCCCAAGGCCGGCGGTTTCGAGGAGTTGAGCGACGAGGACTGGCTCGGGGCGTTCGAGCTCACGCTGATGAGCGCGGTCCGCACGGTCCGGCTCGCCCTGCCGCACCTGCGGGCGGCCGGCGGCGGCTCCGTAGTGGCCATCGGCTCGTCGAGCATCCGTCAGGCGGTGCCGGGCCTCACCCTATCGAACTCGGTCCGTCCGGGAGTCAACGCGCTGTTCCGCGAGCTCGCCACCACGTTCGGCCCGGAAGGAATCCGCTTCAACATGCTCTCCCCTGGCCGCATCGTCACCCCGCGGCTCGACGCACTAGACGAGAAACGCGCCGCGCAGGACGGCACCACCGTTGAGGCGGTGCGCGCCGGCACGGCGCGGACTATCCCTTTGGGCCGGCTGGGGCGCGCCGAGGAGTTCGGCCGGGTGGCCGCGTTCCTCCTCAGCGACGCTGCCAGCTACCTAACGGGTCAGAGTCTGCTGGTCGATGGCGGGCTCATCACCGCCATCTGAGCGGCATCAGGCCGGTTGGCCTAGCTGCTGCACGTCGATCTTGCGCGCCTTGGCTTCGGTGGCCTTCGGCAGGGTGAGGGTCAGGAGACCCTGATCGACCGTGGCCTGGATGGCGTCGGCGTCCACCCCGGCAGGCACGGTGACGATGCGCTGGAACTCGCCGCGCGGGATGCTGCGCACCCAGTAGCTGCGCTCTTCGGTCTCGTCGGCGCCTTCCTCGGCTTCGGGCAGGGTGCCGCGGATGCTCAGCTGCCGACCTTCGAGTGAGATGTCCAGCTGATCCGGTCGCATGCCGGGAACTGCCATCACCAGCACGACCTCGTCAGAGGTCTCGTAGAGGTCAATCGGGAAGCTGCGGCGGCCAGCGCCAGCGCCGCGCTGCTGCGACATGCTGTGCATGAGCGGCAGCTGCAGCATGCGCTCCATCTGGCCGAACATGTCGTTCATGTCGGCGTCTTCGAAGCTCCAGCGGCGGCTCGGACGGTTGCGGGCGGTCAGGTACCTTGGGTGGGTCATGAGGTTCTCCTTCGCGGGTCGACAAGCGTTCGCGGACGGGGCTTCCCCTTGAAGCCCGCCGTCGACCCCATTGCTGTTAGTTATAAAACTTGAGCGTGTTTATGTCAAGTTCTCTTAGCTGCTTTGCGTTGCGGGAGGTAGCCCAAAGCGAACGCCCCGCGGGTGAGCCGCGGGGCGTGAACAGGTGAACGCCGCGACGTCAGCCGCGACTTGAGGGCAGGAGCGGCGTGAAACTGCCGATGAGTATGAGGGTCACACCCACCGCCGCCAGCAGCGCCAGCGAACGCGACACCAGCCAGATGCGCTCACGGCCCAGCAGCCACTCGAACAGGTAGTCGTGACCGCCGTCGTCGCCGAGCCAGCGCGCCAGCATCGTGAGGGGGCACTTAACGCCGAAGCTGAGGTAAGCCACCGTCTCAACCGCCACGGCAACGAGCGCCGCAACCATCCAACCATCGCGGTGGCCCGTGACGCCGCAGTACATGAGGTAGAAGGCCGCCACCCCGAAAACCAGCACCGCCACGCTGTGAAGCGCCTTGACGAAGATGCGGAAGAACTCGGTGGTAGCCGTCTTACGGGGCTGAGGAAGGTGCCACGCCGGAACGGGAGACGTAACGCCCACGCTTCCCGCGCCGCCACGCGCACCACTCAACCGGTTTCTCGAGCCGTTCTCGTTGTTGTCGATAATGATCGACTCCTTCGGGCTTACCCGACGCCGGGCGGCATCGGTGGGAATGATGATAGCAGTGGCGCCCGGGGGCATGCACTCTGCTGCCATCGTGGTCAGATAGCGACCCGCTAAGTTGCCGCGCACGTGTAACAGTAGCCGGCGTGTCGACAGGCAACCAGCGCCCAGCCACCGAACGCGCGGCGCGCACCGAAGTCATAGCCGGCATCGAACTCGAGCTGGTGGAGAAGCGCGTCAAGCGGCTGAGCCTCCGGGTTTACCCGCCCGACGGCAAGGTGCGCATGACCGTGCCCCGCGGCACCCCCCACGGTCTCGTTCGTAGAACCGTGGAGGAGCGCTCGGCCTGGATACGGGCACACCAGCAGCGCTTCAGGGCGCTGCCGCAACCGCAGCGCCACCTGTACGTTACGGGCGAGACCCACTACGTGAGCGGTGCGGCCCACACCCTCAAGCTTCAGCTAGGGGGCACCAAGGGCGTGAAACTGAGCGGCGGTGAACTGCTTCTGTTGGCCACACCCGCCTGCGACCGGGACGCGCGCGAAGCGCGCCTAGAGGCGTGGTACCGCCAGCAGCTGCGGGCTGCACTCCCACCCCTGGTGGAGACCTGGTCCACGCGCATGGGCCTCAGGCCACCCAGCTACCACGTTAAGCGCATGACCAGCCGCTGGGGCAGCTGCAACCCTAGGGCCCGCCGCATCTGGCTGAACCTGGCACTGGCCAAGCGGCGACCCGAGCTGCTGGAGTACGTGGTGGTTCACGAGCTGGCGCACCTGGAGGTCGCCAACCACAGCCCCGCCTTTCAAGCGCTCATGACTCGCCACCTGCCCGGTTGGCGAGCGCTCGATGCGGAGCTGGACAGGTGGCCCATCTGGGCGCCCGCACCAGGCGCCTGAACCGAGCCTCGGCCGCGCTACTGAGCGCGCCTAGTTACCCCCAAGCAACGCCCACGCCTCAGACTCCCGGCCAACGGCCGTGTGGGCTGCGGCCCGACCAGCCACGGCGCCGACCAGGTTACCGGTGCCGTTGTAGCCGCCCACGGCGAACAGTCCCTCGCGTACGCGCCGAACCACCGGCAACACGCCGCGCGTGTAACCCACAGACGCGGCCCACCTGTGCGTGATCCGGGCGCGCACCTGCAGCACCTCGCGCAGAAAGCGCTCGAGCCTGAACTGCACGGCCACCTCGGGTAAAGCCTCTGTGGTCCATTCCGACTCGCCAGCTCGGTCGCGGAACCCGCCAAGTGCTATCCGCCCTCCAGACGTGCGCTGGTAGTACTCGTAACCGTAGCGCCGGTACACCGGCAGCGGCAGGGTCAGCTCGCCCGTTGGTTCCGTTGCGAGCATCTGCAACCGGGCGGTTCTCACGGAGTCCGCCAGCTCGGGTAGCAGCAGCTCGAGGCGGCCGTCCACCGCCACGATCACGGCGGCGCAACTGACGGCACCGCCAGCGGTAACCACTCGACCCGGTTCCAGAGCGGTCACAGGCGAATACTCGAACAGCCTCGCGCCAGCGGCCACCGCGGTGGTCGCCAGGACCCTGCAGCGCTTGAGTGGGTTGAAGGTGGCGTCGAGCGGGAACAGCAGCCCCTGCCCCTCGGGCCCTGAGTACCGCTCCACCGCCAGGCCGTCGGCCGTCATCTGCCGGTACTGCACCTCGCAGTCCGCCAGCTCCGCGTCGTCAGTCGCGATGCGCAGCGACCCGGTCCGCTTGACGCCCAGTTCTCTGGCGGCCAGCTCGCGCTCGCGCGCCTGCTCGGTGAGCCGGTAGAGCGCGGTGGCGCGCTCGCTCCCCAGTTCGGTCACCGCGTCGTGATGGAAGGCCGCCACGCCCGCCAACATGAGGCCGCCGTTACGCCCCGCCGCCCCGCCAGCCACCTGCCCCGCGTCGACACCCACCACGCTGACACCGAGCGCCAGCAGTTCGTGCACAGCGCTGAGCCCGGACCCCCCGAGGCCCACCACGCACACGTCGGCGCTGACCGCGCCGCGCAGCGGCGCGAGCCCGCTCCAACCATCTTCATGCCAGACCGGTACGTTGACTTCTTCGGTCATACGAGCCTCCGGCTGCGGGGCAGCATGAACGACAACACCAGCACCACCACTCCAATAGAGAACACGCCTATGTAGGCCACGTGAAGGCCGCTTGCCAGGAGGGCGTTCAGGCCAGGATCGACCGTCCCCTCGTAACCGGGGGTGAGCAGACGCTCTATTTGCGCTAGCGCAGTGGCGCGCTCGGCGGCCGAGTCGCCGACGCCGGGCATGCTGGCCACCTGCCGCTTAAGCGCAACGTTCAGCACTCCGCCCAGTAGCGCCGCACCGACGGAGTTGCCCAGGATGCGCATGAGCAAATTGGTGGCGGTCGCGGTGCCGCGCCGCTGCCACGACACCAGCGTCTGAATGGTGACCACCGTGGTGGTCATCAGGAAGCCGAGCCCGAGCCCCACCACAGCCGAAGAGGCCGCCACCCACAACGGCCCCCGTTCCGGCGTGAGCAGCAGGTACATCAGGCCGCCAACGAACGCGAACACCCCGCCCAGCCGACCGGTAAGGGCCGGGCCCAGGGGCACCACCAGGCGCCCCGCGGCGGCCGAGGCCAATGTCCAGCCGAACGACATGGCGGTTAGCGTGAGCCCCGCGATGGTCGGCGAGTAGCCCATGACGCCCTGCACGTAGGTGGGTGAGTAAGTGACCAGCCCGATCATGAGCATGCCAGCGCCGAGCGTGACCACGTTAGCGAGTAGCAACAGGCGGTCGTTCCACGTTTCGGAACTGATGAGCGGCTCGGACACCCGCAGCTGCCGCGTGAAGAAGCGCCAGCCGGCCACTGCCGACAGGCTGGCAAGCGCCAGGCTCGAGGGCCAGCCCCAGACAGGACCCTGCGTGAACAAGAGCATCATGGCGCCGATGGCCACGAACAGCAGGCCCGCGCTCACCAGGTCTAGCTGAGCGGTCCGCCTGACCGGCTCCTCGTGGAGGAACGCCCGCAGGCCGGCGATGGCGATTACGCCTATGGGCACGTTGAACCAGAAGATCCACGACCAGTTGGCGTGCTCGACCAGCGCTCCGCCCAGCAGCGGTCCCAGCACGGCAGACACGCCCCAGACGCTCGACAGGTAGGCCTGCACCCGCCCCCGCTCATGCACCTCGTACAGGTCGCCAGCCAGGGTGGAGACGATGGTCATGGTGCTGCCAGCACCGAGGCCCTGCAGCAGCCTGAAGAAGACCAGCATCGGCATCGAGGTGGCGAACCCGCACGCGACCGACGCCGCCAGGAACGCGGTTATGCCTATCAGGAGCACGGGCTTGCGGCCATGGATGTCGGCCAGGCGCCCGAAGATCGGTGTGGACACCGCCTGCGAGAGAAGGTAAGCGGCGAACACCCAGGAGTAGTACTCGAAGCCGCCCAGGCTCGCCACGATGCTCGGCATGGCGGTGGCCACGATGGTTCCCTCAACAGCCGCCAGGGCCGCGGTGATCATCAGGAACGCCAGCACGTAGCGGCGATCTATCCTGCGGCCGGCTTCTGGGGCAGCCGGCCCTTCGAGCCGAGACCCCGGGGCGCGCGCTTCGGCCTCGGTCATTGGGCACGATGATACCCGCGGCAGGGCGTCAGCCGGGCTGCAACTCCAGCAGAACCAGCTCGGGCGGGCAGAAGAGGCGGAACGGCAGCATGCTCACGCCCAGACCGCGCGACACGAACGCGGGCATAGGAGCGTCGACCCAGCCCTCCGCGAAGCGGCGCCCGTACTCGGAGCTGGTGACCAGCGGCCCGATGAGCGGCAACCGGACCTGCCCGCCATGCGTATGCCCTGCCAGCAGCAGGTCTATCCCCTCAGGCATGTGCGGGATGGCGTCGGGATTGTGGCTCACGAACACCCGCGCGCCGCTGTGCGCCCCCGACAACGCCTTGGCTGCGTCCGGGAAGCCCGTGCGCCAGTCGTCCATGCCAGCCAGGTAAAGGTCCGGCCTCAGGCTTACGCCCTCGTTGCGCAGGAGCCGCACCCCGGCCGCTTGCAACGCCTCCTCTAGGGGGCCTAACTTGCGGTACTTGGTGCGGTCATGGTTTCCGAGCACGGTGTAAACGCCGAGCGGCGCCTGCAACCGCGGCAGGAGCTCGACCACTTCCCTAAGGTCGCCCGCGTACGCCTGGTCTACCAGATCACCGCCGAACACCACCACGTCGGGTTCGAGCTGCCGCGTGGCCTCGACCCACTCCTCGAGCTGCTGACGGCCCATGAAGGGGCCCAGGTGCAGGTCCGTGAGGAAAGCCAGCCGCACCGGCTCCTCGAGCCCGCGGACGGTGCGCCTGTAGCGGGGCTGCTCGAACGAGTACGCCGCAGCTGTGGCCCCCAGGCCCAAGAGGACCGGGGCGGTTCCCACTGCGAGTTTGAGGAACGTGCGGCGGTCCACCTCTCTCCTCCGGCCGCCGGGGCGGCGCCGAGCGCCCCCGCCGCCAGCCAGCCACGGGCGCTGCTCGCTGTGCCCGGGAGAGTAACGCGCCCGGGCAGCGTCGCAATATACGTCTCT